>CALULC010000179.1 GCA_944321385.1 uncultured Atopobiaceae bacterium | reverse complement strand
GACGGTATGGGTTGTCGACGTACTCGTCCAGCTGGCGCGTCGGTCGATTTTCAAGAAGCAGTATGGTGTATCGGTTCCTAACAGCGTGCGTTTGAAGCGTTCCGAGCGTAGCAGAAGGGGCTATGGGCGTTTTCTTAGGAAAAGTCACACAGCCCCTACTGTCTTGAGGTTTCGGTTGCTCTAGCGTAGGCAAACAACATGGGAAACCCATCAGGCGGTATCCGAAAGTGTTGGCGCCATAAATTACTGCTTGGGGGTGAAGAGTGCTGCCAAGCGGTTTGTCCAGCAACAGGGATTCTATATTGTGTCCTCCACGACATGTTCGATGTATTTCTTCCATGCTGGAGCTTCCAAGCGATCTCTTTGAGCTTCGCATATGTTGATTAGCTCTCTGAGTTTTTCATGCTTAGCGGTTTCTTTGCTTTTGAACAGTGCAACGAAACATTGTTGGAACTGTGCAAGCGTCAAGGGTAGTATGGTTAGCCGTTGCTTTACGTCACCCTTCGCGTACCATACGCCATGGCGGAAGGTCTCAGCGGTGTTGGTGTCAATTTTGACTGCAATGAATAGGCCGTACACGGGAATGCCGTTCTTCCCGTACTTTAGTACCGCATCGGATACGTGACGTCTAACAGGTTCGCCTTCCATGGATTCTTGGCGAGAACCGGTGGACATTGTAACTTCGGTCAGGATGGTGAAGCTATCGTACTCGCAATATAGGTCTCCTTGTCCGCCGCCTGCTACAGATACAGGAAGGAAACTCGAGTCCAATCTGAATCCGCGTATGTCGCTGGGAAGGTTAACGAGATTTCCAAGGGCAAGCACGGCACGCCATATTGTCCATTCGAGGTATACCGGGGTTTCGTCTTTCGGTACTTCGATGCCAGCATCTTCATCCTCGTCATAAATTATTTTGCCGCCGCCTCTGATCAGCAAGGTCATGAAGTCAGAGATTTCTTGCCATTGCTCGGGCTGTTTGGCAGCGTAATCCATTTCGTTGGTTTTCTGCCACAGCTCTTCAAGATAGAGGCGCGCGGCGTTGATTTCCGGCACAGTTGAAACTGAACGATTACTAAGATCGTAATATACGTGATTCTTTTTCAGCAGTGCTTCCATATCAAGTAGCAAAGCTTTTGCCGTCTTGAGATCATCCGTAGGTAGGTGCGCTCCGTGGCAGAGTTCTTTGTATACGTCCATCATTGAGCGACGGGTCGACGATGTTTTGGCCAGTTTTTCCGCTAATAAATGTTTAGCCGGAGCAATGATAAGTCCCCGTCCCTTTCTCTGAACGATTCCGCTGATACGAAGATAGCGCATATTCATATCACTGTAATCAGTAAAATTATTGCTCTTCTTGTTGTAATCTTGGCTGCGTTTTTTGATTTCCTCGGCGTCGAATTTACGTTTGGCTGTTGCTCTCTTACGTCGTTTTCGCAGATCAATGATATGATCTACGACATCATTGATATCATAGCTGGGATTTGTAGTATGTCCCCATAATGAAAACTCAATTCGACTAATTTCGCTAGTGCCTGTACGTTTTTCGAGTTCTAACATCACCGCTAGTATCCATCTCAAAGGAGAATAGAACCCGAGATCTCCTGGAACTCTGTCTTGCTCAAGGCTCAGCGAGCGTAAAAAGCATTCCTGTTGCGCAGGATAGGTGTCAGCTTTGAGGAAGATTTCGCCGAATGGCGTTACGAGGTCTTTAGGGCCAAGATCTTCTTGTTGCCCGTACTCCTTTTTGACTTGTGGGTAAATGAATCCAAAACGTGCAAACATCAACCGCCATTTTCTTGCGTAACTGCTGGTGTCTTCTGCTTCGCCTGTCGAATTGATTAAACCAGCACGATTGAGTAGCGTTTGAAAGCGCTCTTCGTTGCTTCCTCGCAGATTCCCGTTATATGGGGATTCTGCAAACAACTTCAGGCCTTCCCAGATGCGTGTTGGATTACGTAAGCCTGTATTGCCAAGTTGCCAGATCGTTATCGGTTTGCCCATATTTATAGTTTATAGCTAAGTCAGTGTCGTAGGTCATATTTCTGTAAAGAACGATTACCAGCCAAGGAAGAAGTACTCTTCAACCTTGTTTCTGTTTGTTGTGCTTTTGTGTTGAGTGCCTATGGAATATTGGTACTCAACAGGGATGACTTCGACATTCTTCTTATGGCGACCAAGGATTTTCAGCATCTCATCTTTTGTCGGTTGGCTATTGGAGGAGTAGGAGATGATGATAATACTATCCTTGAACCGCTCGATTAGTTTGTCGAATGCATCTGCAGCTCCCGTCCGAGAAGAGAACGGGGTTGGGTATGACTTGAATTTCTTTGTTTTGGTGTGCTCCTGTATCGTGACACCTTGCCAGTCGCATGCAAGTCCTTCGACGAAATGGTAACGCCGCACATACTCGTTATCGGACAATGGTGAGTAATATGGAGGATCCATATACACTAAATCAGGACGATCTGCCTCCAACAATAATGCATCGCACCGAATGGATTTGTTTTGCTGTTGGTTATCGAATACCGCATTATTTATTGCTTGCACGGCATCGAGAAACTGTTCGGAAAAAGGTTTTTTTAGATCTTTGCGACCGTCATCATATCGATTTCCTGTGTAAGTGAAAATGCCGCGCGGGCGTTTTTTCGTACATGCACGAATCAATGCAGCCATTGCTATGGCGCGCTTATACTGATTTTCAATACTCTTGATATGCGTACGAATAACGTCGATAAGATGATTCTCTTCGTCCGTGTAATATAGCCCTTTGAAAGTTTCTGACACAAAATTATCAGTTTGACATTCTTTTAATAAGAGCTTTGCTTCTCGTAAAGGCAGAATAGTGTTCTGGTTTTCCACCATGGCTTTGGTGAATGTAGCGCTCATGGCCATGTAGTCATTACTTATGACTTGTTTGCCCTGCGCTTTGAACATATAGCTGACGATTCCTGAACCAGAAAACAAGTCTACAACCGAGTTAAAGCTAAATCGGGAGGCGACGTTCCATAGTTCAGTGAGCAGTTTCTGTTTGGAACCCATGAAACGGGTTGGCGGATATAGGTCAACTTGCTTGGATAGACCTTGCAATTTCATCGGAGATGACTCTAGAGCCCTAGGATCGGGGTCGGAGATTACTAATGTGTCTTCTCCAGTTCGACTGTCCGCTTTGCAAGATACTGAACGTTTTGTCGGAATGACCTGAATCTCGTATTGTTCGTATAGCTCATGGACTAGTGGGTGGTTCGAATTGGTAAGGAGCAGGTGACACCCTAGCGAATGTAAACGAGAAAATTCAACTGCAAGGCGCGAATGGTCCGATATTCCAAACTGTTCTTTTGTATAACGTTTGAAATCTGAGTATTCGGAAATCGGAATATACGGCGGATCGAGAAACACAAAGTCACCTGGTTTGGCATATTCAGAAAGCACGGTTGTATAGTCGCCGCAGATAATTGTGGCATTTTGGAGTACTCGCGAGGCGTCGCGTAAGGCTTGTTTGTCACATATTTTCGGATTCTTATAATTCCCGAAAGGGGTATTAAATTGTCCTTTGCGGTTGACTCGGTATAGACCGTTGAAGCAGGTTTTGTTCAAATAAATTGTTCGTGCTGCAGCGTCTGCCGGAGACAGTTTGGTCCAGTTTAGCGATCGAACTTTAAGAAACTGTTCTTGCTCGTTTTTGTATTTCGCAAGGGCAAGGATCACTTCTTCTACGTGATACTTTATCTGCTCGTATAAGTTCACAAGTTCAGGGTTGCTGTCCGAGATTACTGCGTTTTCGGGACGAAGTGCGAAGAACAAAGCACCGCCGCCAAAAAATGGTTCGATGTATTTGCCATAGTGTTCCGGAACTTTTGGAAGAAGCACATTAAGCATCTGGGATTTGCCGCCAGCCCATTTCAAAATGGGCTTCACCCGGTCATCGGCTCCCCTGATGGATGTTCGTGTGCTATTTGTCTTTGCTCGGGGGCGGCCTACCCTTTTGGGGGAAATCATGCGCTCCAGTACCTCAGAGAGGAAAGGGCTGCCATTATCGGAACGCAGTGTGCCGCGGCGGACAAGAGTGGCTACTGTGGCGTTCGTCACTCCTAGTATTTTTGCGGCTTCTGCCTTGGAAATAGTTCTATCGTTGATGGGCAAGTTTTGGGCTGCATATTGGCCGAGAGGCGTTCGCCACCAAGTTGGATCTTTCTCGCCTTTTTCAATGAGGGCGGTATAGACATTTTGCCACTCTGGTTCTTTGTTCATCTCGGAAAGATCGTTTGCTGAGTTCTTGATTTGAAGAATGATGTCTTCCGCGTTGATGCCAAACATGGGCATCATGTCAAACAGACCTTGTGCCTCATTGAGGAACTGAAGCGTCGCTTCTTCAAGCAGGGTAGTCATTGTTCCTCACCATTCTGTGGATCTTATC
>CALULC010000178.1 GCA_944321385.1 uncultured Atopobiaceae bacterium | reverse complement strand
ATCACCGGCGGGGACGGAAGGCAATCAAATAGGGAGAAGCTTTACAAATCTTAAGCTTCTCCCTGAGAATTGGTCAGATGCCCTCTGCCCTTTCTTACTGTATCGTTACCAGATCACTGTGGGTAAAGCAGTATTCCGACAGCTCATTTCCAAGACCCGGAAGATCCAGGATCGTAAGATATCCGTTTTCAGGCTGATAATCACGGATGCACATTGCCTTATTATACGCGTAGCGGTTATATACATGATGCTCATGGATCGTAAAGTTCGGGATCGCTGCCTCCAGCTGCATCGCTGCAGCAGTGCACAGCGGGCTCGAGCACACATGTACCTGAACGCCCACATCATATACATGAGCCATATCACAGATCTTCTTTGCCTCCGTGATTCCTCCGCAGGTTCCAAGATCCGGCTGGATGAGCTGGATCGATCCGTCCTCGAAATACGGAGCATAGCCCCAGCGGCTGTAGATCCTTTCTCCCTGTGCAATAGGAAGCCGCACCCTGTCTGCAACAAACTTGTTCATCTTGGGGTTCGGTGTCGTGGGCTCCTCAAAAAACAGTACATGATACTGTTCTGCGAGTCTGCCCAGCTGGACTGCCACCTGTGAATCGATATAGGAATGATTTTCCATAATAATATCGATATCCGGACCGATGGCTTCCCTTACTGCTGCCAGCCGCTCGATCACCATTTTTACCTTTGCCGGGGGCTGTACTCTCGTAGTTTCTTCCGACGTAAAGCGATGTCCGTCCGGAGCGAATGTAAAGAAATCTATCTTGATCGCATCATATCCTTCGGCAACTGCTTTTTTCGCATTGTTCACGTAGTCTTCTACGGACAGTGCGGGCGTTTTTGTATCGCTCCAGCCAAACTGCAGCTGGCTTGCATAGCAGCGAAGCTTATCCCGCATCTTTCCGCCCAAAAGCTTATAAACCGGTTCATTATAGTATTTTCCCTTGATATCCCAAAGAGCGATATCCAGTGCCGATATTCCTGCAAATACCACCGGGCCTCCGTTTTGTCCCCAGAAGGAAGACTTATACAGCTTTTCCCATATAACTTCATTTTCCAGGGGATCCATGCCGATGATCAGTTTTGCCAAGTCCTGTATCATACCTGCTGCAGCTCTGGAAGCATGCCCGTATGCCAGTGCAGCTTCTCCGTCTCCATAAATTCCTTCATCGGTATAGACTCTGCATACCACCGGCTCCCATCCCGGGTTATCAAAGGGATGGACATCCACCCGCATAACATCTACTTTTGTAATTTTCATTTTCAGTCTCTCCAATTCGAAAACCTTAATTGATCGTCCATTTCAAAAGGTAACTTTTGATATGTTCGAAGATCTGCATCACGATCACAAGGATCACCACCATGAATACGAAGCCCGCCCATGTTTCGCTGTACAGACCATATTCTGAATATTTCTTTACAAAATATCCCATTCCATATTTGGCTCCATACATCTCTGCATATACCAGAATCACAAAGGAGCCTCTTAAGGAGTTCACAAAGCCCGACAGGATCGAGGGGCTTGCTGCCGGAAGTATTACCTTAAAAAACTTCTTTAATCCATGGAGCTCCAGAGTCGCTGCATTGTCCAGATATCTCTTGTCAATGGTCTGGATTCCGGTGATCGTCGCAAAAAGCGTGGACCAGATTGTACCGTATACGACCAGGAAAAGGGAAGCGGTTCTGAAGGTGGGCGCCAGAAGAAGCGCAAAGGGAGACAGCAGGATCGACGGAACGACACTTATGGTGTAAACCACCGGATGAAGGACCTCCCTCACGCGCTTGTTCATTCCCATTAATGTTCCAAGGGATAGTGCGATGACCAGTGCGATCACGATGGATGGGATCATCAGCTGAAAGGATGCCAGCATATTCTGCAGCATTACACCCCGGTTTTCATCAAATGCCGCTATCACAGAATCAAGGGACGGAAACAGGAATGCATTGATCAGTTTATTATCCGCAATGAATTTATACAGCAGTATCATACCGATGTATATACAACCGGTGATCCAATATTTTTTAATAAATCCTGTGATTCTGCTCATGATATTACCTCTCTGCCCTATCTGTCGTTTTTAATTATTATGCTCCTCAAAGAAGGTCACCATCTCATCGTAAATTTCCGGATACTCATCATAATGTTCTTCGATCACTTCGTCGAGAGCTTCTTTATAAAGTTCCGTATTGATGTGGGACTCAATATCGATATCTTCGTAACCGTCAGCAAGGAAGCCTGTTTCTCCCATGATCTCCCAGGTCTGCAGGATAGCGTTCTTACAGGGGTCTACGTAAGGCACATAGTTGGGATTCAGCAGGTATGCGGCAACGTAGTCTTCATCCGTTCCAAGAGCCTCTGCCAGAATACCTACACATTCCTCCTTGTTTGCTTCGAAATAAGCATTTGCCCGGATCAGCGCCTTCAGCAGGAGCTTTACTGTGGTCGGGTTTTCTTTTACAAAGTCCGTTCTCATATTCATACGGCAGCACCCATAGTCCGGCATCAGATCCTCATCCGCTGCCCATGCCACGATCTCCATGTCATCCATATTATTTACGGAATAAAGCATGTCACCGCTCAGATAAGCATAATCCGCTTCCCCTGCTGCAACTGCCGTCAGTCGGTCACTGTTTGTGGAATAGGTCAGCCACTCCACTTCATTGATGGGATCATGTCCCAGCTTAAGTAACGGGCCGGTCAGGGTCGTTGTGCTGGCCGGTGCAGCCACCTTCTTTCCAATCAGGTCCTCCGGTCCATTCCATCCGGTTCCTGCCTTTGCCACCAGATACATGCCTTTTAACATATATCCTCCGACCATGGTAAAGTCCTGTCCGGAAGCGATCTGTGCCAGGGGATTGTTAGTTCCCTGATTGGATGTAACATCGACCTGCCCTGTTCCGAGAGCTGTAAGGGCTTCCGTGGAGCTTGCTACCGGATCCTCAATGACGGTCAAACCTACTTCATCGAAGTAGCCCAGCTGATCCGCCAATGTTACAAATACGTTACCGCTGTTGGCCTTTCCCCAGTGAATCGTGACTACCTCCGTAACTTCGTC
>CALULC010000177.1 GCA_944321385.1 uncultured Atopobiaceae bacterium | reverse complement strand
GTATATCGGCCAGCTTGCCCGTGAGCATCGAGTTCTTGATTGGTTCGATTCGCATCGGTGGGTGTGGCTCATAGCTGCCGTGCTGTGGGTTGCAGACATTATATGGGCTAGAGGGCTGAGTATGGCCATGAACCAGTATGGCCCGCATCCGGCGCTTGCTGTTGTGGGTAGCCTTGCCGGCACGATATGCATCATCGGCTTGTCCCGTCTGGTCGATACGCATGTGGATGCGCTCGGACGTGTTCTGTCCCTGGCCGGTCGTACCAGTCTGGCAATACTGTGCGTGCACCTGGTCGAGGATGATGTGTTCCCGTGGGGACGGGTGCTTGCTGTGCTCCAGAGCTGGAATGCCTGGGTCCCGATGACGATATCGTTTTTCCTGATACGTCTGGCGTTGGATGTGGCATGTGCGGCTGTGCTGTACCGGATTCCGGTAGTGAACCGGTGGTTTTATCCGCAGCTGAGCAGGGTTTCCGGAAACGGGGACACTGATAAGATGCAGGTTCCGATTCAGGGAAACGGCATCTCGGAAGTTGCCAGTTGCCACTAGTTCGTTAGCGAACGTTTGATACAGTATTGACAGGTCAAACGCTTGTTGAAGGAGCCGTTACCATGCCGACTATGAAGTTTGCCAATATTCTGTTGGAAACAAATCCCCGGTCGCTGAAGTATCCCTCGATGTATTGCGACGCAGATCAGCCCGTCATCTATGATGATGAGGCCCGGGAATGGGTGATGTATGGCAAAGGCGTCTATGATTTTGCCACCTACTTCAACTCATTGTCGGTGATGAAGCTGAAGGAATACACCATCGCTACGGGTTTTTCCCTTCACCTTGAGCTCAAAGGTGCTTCCTGCACCGTGACGCAGACCATGGGGGATGCGTTTTCCGCACACCCCCAGGTCGTTGAAGGGGTGACGCGTTCGTTGGAGGCCTCGGATGATTGGCAGACAATCGACATGCCTTTGACCATCACGGATGAGATGGTGATTGTTGGATTCACGATCGAGACCCAGGGGCGAGTCGCGATTCGCAACAGCTATTATGCGGTGGATTATGACGGCGAGTTGCGCGATGTGGAACTGGCGCTTGCCACCACCACGTTCAAGAAAGAAAGTTTTATCGAGCGCAACATCGGTCTGATCAAGGAGCAGATTCTGGCTTCCGGCGAGGACATTGCCGATCATTTCACCATGTACGTGATCGACAACGGCCGTACGCTCGATGCCGAAGGCCTGAGCGACGAGCACGTGCATGTTCGTCCGAATGACAACGTCGGTGGTGCCGGCGGTTTTACCCGCGGCATGATTGAGGCGATGGAGCAGACCCCGCAGGCGACCCACATCCTGCTGATGGATGACGATGTGGCCGTATCCCCGGAAAGCATCAAGCGTACGTACAATCTTCTGCGGTTGGTCAATGACAAGTATGCTGATGCCATCATCAGCGGTGCGATGCTGAATTATGAAATCGGCGAAGATCAGTGGGAGGACATCGGCTTCATGACCCCGGGGGGTACGTTTGCCCCCACCAAGCCGCCGCTGCGCCTAACCAAGTTCGAGGATTTGGTCTACAACGAGATCTTCCAACCCACCAAGGTGATGCGTAAACAAAGGTATGCCGCGTGGTGGTACTGCTGCATCCCGATCGACACCATCAAGCGCGAGGGATTGCCTTTGCCGGTGTTCGTCCGCTGCGACGATGCCGAGTACGGTATTCGGTGCCATCCCAAGTTCATGTCGATGAATGGTCTGTGCATTTGGCACATGTCATTCCATGCCCGATATAACGCTGCTGTGGAGCGTTACCAGACCACACGTAACACGATGATCGCCCAGGCCACCACGGGCATGGCGCCGAAGTCGAATTTCATGTATGAGCTGCATAACAACATCAGGCTTGAACTGAAGAAATTCGGCTATGCGAATGCGGAGCTGTGTCTGGACGCTTTCGAGGATTTCCTGAAGGGGCCTGAGTTCATCAAGCAGATGGGTGTGGCCGAAAGCCGTTTCATGCGTGCCAATAAGGTCAAGGAACGTCTGGTATCGTTCGAGGAGCTGCAAAAGCAGGCGGATGCCATTCCTGAGTTGAAGGGCTTCGACCTGAAGAAGATCGACCGTCAGCTGGTGGATGGAGACAAGCCTCGTACCCGTCTGCAGCGCCTGAACGATCTGGTCACCGACAACGGCCAGCGGTTCATCAAGACCGAGGGCGAAGGGTACGCTGTGATTCCGGTGCTGGGTTGGGTGTATCCGGCTGGCGTGATCCGCAACAAGAAGTATCTGATCGTCATCGACTGGTATAACCGTACCGGGGCCATCCGCGTCAAGGATTCCAAGCGTTTCGAGGAGATCATGAAGCGGTATCAGCGCGATCTCCGGTACTACAAGAAGCATGTCAAGCGCCTGCGTGCCGAGTATGCGGCCGCTCGCGACGAGCTGACTTCCGTCAAGTACTGGAAGCACTACCTGAAGATGGACTGAACTACAGTCTGACTGGCTAGTTTCGTGCTGCAAAATCCCGAAGTACACGCTTGACTTCGGGATTTTGCGGCTTTTCGTCTCGAAATGCTTGTGAGAGTGCATATTCTTCGGTAATAGGGCCATCCCGGATAGCACTTGTCAAGTATGAAAGAGCTGTCGAACGTTATCGAAAAGGTGCTGCCGTCTATCGCATTAGTCGGTCGGCTATGTTTCCGTGCGGTGTGATGTCCCCTTGGTAGGATTGGCGTTGTGACGAAAATGGTGAAGGACTTACAAGCCAAGTATGGCTACGCATGGGTTGTGCTCCGAGGCCTGGTGAAGACGGATTTCCGTCTGCGCTACCAGGGGTCGTTCCTGGGTATCGCGTGGTCGGTGCTGAAGCCGCTGATGATGTTCTGCGTGATGTACATCGTGTTCGGCAAGTTCCTGCGCATGTCCGATGGCACTCCCACCTATCCGGTGGTGCTGCTGCTGGGTATCAGCTCGTGGCAGTTCGTGACCGAGTCCACGAATGTGGGCCTGCGGTCCGTGGTCGACCGTGGCGATTTGCTGCGCAAGATCCACTTCCCGAACTACATCGTGGTGGTGTCCGCCACCATGGGCGCGCTGATCAGCTTTGCGATCAACTTGGTCGTCGTGTTCATCTTCGCGTTGTTCGCGCGCGTGGAATTCACTTGGCGGGTGGCGCTGCTGCCGCTGAACATCATCGAACTGTATGCCATTACCTTGGCGTTGACGCTGATTATGGCCACCATGTACGTCTATTTCCGTGACATCGCCCATATCTG
>CALULC010000176.1 GCA_944321385.1 uncultured Atopobiaceae bacterium | reverse complement strand
GAATCATCTTTAATTAAAGTTACATTGCCATAAGCCTTGAGAATATTGGAACTCTTATTATAAGTCATTTTATCGGCTTTCAGGGTAACTTTCTGAGGCGGGAATGTCAATACCGGCGCGCCTATTGCCTGAATTTCGTCATTTACTTCATCATATACAATATTATCGCAGTCCAATACTACTTCATTTTCAACTTTTTTTTCTTTAACTCCGCCGCTCAATTCAATTGTATCAGCAGCCTGTTCTGTGTTTTCTTCTATTTGCTGTCCGGAATTCTCTGTTTGGTCTTGTGCAACATTTTCTTCAACTTTAGCTTTTTGAACATTTGTATCCTTTTTATTCTGAGCCTGATTATTAAATTCTTCCAAAATTTGGGCTGCTTCCTCGTCTGCCCTGTCATCTTCTTCTAACTCTTCAAGCTGTTTAGCCTGCAGCTTTTGCAGACGTGCATTTTCTCTTGCTCGGAAAAAATTTGTTATTTTTATACGCGCTCTTTTAAATAAAGGATAATAACGTGCCTCTGAAGACTGATTGATTACTTTTTTCTCTGCTTCTGTTTCTACAACAGGCAATGTTAGCGGAGATTCATAAAAGTTATCAAACATCACATCAAGATTATAAGGAGTAATAGCCGCATCATCAATTGCATAGGCTTTTGTAATTGATGACATTGATAATACTATTAATGCTGTTATAACAATCTTTTTCAATTTATTTACCTTTATATTAGATATAATTTAACGGGTTGTTAGGTTTGCCGTTAATTCTGACTTCAAAGTGGCAATGCGGGCCCGTACTGTAACCCGTAGTACCTTCTTTGCCTATAACCTGTCCCTTTTGAACCTGTTGTCCGTTATTGACAAGAATTGAGGACATGTGCGCATACAATGTTGTTGTAGGCTGGCCGTTAACAACACCGTGATCAAGTATAACGACCTTTCCGTAACCGCCGTACCAGCCGCTATAAATCACTTTGCCTGAATTAGATGCGACAATATTTCCGTAATTCGGCCCGCCTATATCAACACCGGAGTGGAAAGTTCTGCTGTTGAATATAGGGTGTGTCCTCCAGCCGAAAGGTGAAGTGATACGGCCTGCAATAGGCTTTAAAAACGCAGCGGATGACACATGTACCTTTGAAGCTGTTCCTGTGTTTTTGGAAATCATTGTCTGCAAATTCGCGGACTGTCTTGCAAGTTCTCTTTCCGCACGTTCATAGGCCGCGCGGTCAGTTTTGAGTTTATAAATCATGTTCTGATTCTGGGCGATTGCATTTTTAATGCTCTTTTGCTGCGAATTTATTGATTGAATAGACTCTGCAAGCACGCGTTTTTTACTTTCAATTTCGGCTTTCATTTTCATCAAGCCTTCTGATCTGGTTTTTATAGCCTGCATACGCTCATAATCTTTTTTGAGAATTATTTTTTCAAAATATATAGTATCAAAAAGTTCATTCAATTCCTGTGCTAAAAACAGGAGTTCAAACATGCCTCTGCGCTGCTGCTTATATACCTGTCTAATATGCCCCTTCATTTTAGAGTTCTGCGCATTGTAATCAGCCACAGACTGAGCGTAATCACGCTCCATTTTAGATAACTGGCTTTCCAGCAATGCATACTGATTTTTTGAGTAGCGTAAATTTGTAGTTGCACTCTCTAACTTTTGCTGATTTTTATATAATTTATTTTTTTCAAGCCCTTCAAGAATTTTTAATTTTTTAATTTTTGCATTTGTAGCTTTTCGTTTCTGTTCAATTGCCGCCTTATTTGCAGCAAAAATTGCCGGTGATGTAGTCAGGAACGTAATCAACACCGTCAGCATTACTATAAAGATTTTTTTACAAATACCTTTTATATTCACGCCAAACCTATCTCACCATTAGAGGCAACATCATCAATCCTACTGTCCATGCAATAAAAGTCACTGCTATCAGACCGACTATAAATTTTTGATGTTTTCTGAAAAATTCCATAAGTTCCCCCTGTCTGTTTTGTTTATAATAACATACTACTATCAAAAAACTCAAAGTGCAAATCTTTTGAAATAATTTGCAAAATTTTTTAAAATCAATTAAAATAACTTTATGAAATACCGCTTTACAAAAGAAATTACAGATAAAAAAGATTTAAACAAAAATGTTATGGACATTGATCCGTATCTGTTGGAAAACAACAGCAATCAAATTCAAAAGATTTATAATTTTTTGAATACAGACACTCCTCTTCTTCTGGTCAACGGCTTTCTCGGTACGGGTAAAGACAAAATTGTAAAACACGCCTTAACATTCAGTAATGAAGCAGCTATCAAGCTTTACTACAACTGTTTTGAAACAACAATACTTGATGATATTCTGCTGGCATTCTTTGATGAATTCAAAAAACTTACCGCGCAAAATATCATCCAAACTCCAAAAGCAAGGTCAGAAAACTTTACCCAGAAAATCACGGCTTACTTTGATACAATAGAAAAACCGATAATTGTTGTTCTTGATTCTTTTGAAGAAATTCTTAAAGAAAATAAGCAGGAAATTCTGGATTTTATACAGCATCTGTCTCAATACGACAAAATTAAAATTATTCTTATATCCAGAACATTTAATATGACGGATTTTGCCGACAAAATTAACTATGAAAAAATATCAATACTTGCACTTGACAAATCAATCTTTGAAAAATATCTGCGTGCAAACGATGTAAAACAAATCGGGCCGCTCTCCGATGAACTATATAAATA
>CALULC010000175.1 GCA_944321385.1 uncultured Atopobiaceae bacterium | reverse complement strand
CGGTACCAGCTTTTGCTGACTCGCGTTACCAAACAGGGTTACTACTCATCGGGTCGTATCACGAAGTCCCTTGGAATGCGGATTTGCAGGGAATCGAGCCCAAGGTAGGCTCACATGTTAGACACCGCTCCCTCGGCATTGGGACGGTGACTCATGTTGGTCAGAGCAACTTTAGCGCCGCTTTTGGAAAGACGAGCAGGCTATTCGTCTATCCTTATGCATTTGAAAAAGGGGTAACCGTCTTACTGCGCTCGGACTAAAGAAGGCCAGTTCCCAAAACTGGCCACTTGTGACACGCCCATCGCCTGTATCCATCAGTGAAGCGGATGGAGCGGGAGTACTAGAGGGCGATTTATTGTTTGACAGTTCTGAGCTATGGACAATCTACTCCCAGTGAATGATACCTATACTAACCGTCTCTACGCTGCCAACGTAACTGAAGTTTCCCGATAGACGAAGGCGTAATAAGCTGCTTTCCTGGCACCCGAATAAAGACTACCTAACAACCCATATTTTTTGATGCGTGTGCTTTCCATCTTTACAGGGGCCAAAACAGATGAAGCCGCCATTATCCACACCGAAATCAACAAGCATGTCAAGAAAACGACTATATCGATAGTCGCGCCAGTCGATTCTCGCCTTTCTAATTATAGTACCTGCCCTAGAAATATAGCACGGATTATCATAGCCAATTTGATCTACAAGAGCAGACTTAATCTTTTTACCGAGAATCTTTCGGTTATAGTGAGGGCGTTCTTGCCAGCTGCTTTCGGTGCGCGTATATTGTCTACTGGAGTCTGCTTGTTTAGAAATATTCGCTGGACTGGCAGGGGCGCTATAGA
This sequence comes from uncultured Atopobiaceae bacterium, assembly GCA_944321385.1. Classification (GTDB taxonomy): domain Bacteria; phylum Actinomycetota; class Coriobacteriia; order Coriobacteriales; family Atopobiaceae; genus Thermophilibacter. The sequence continues at coordinate 2,379 of CALULC010000175.1, read as the reverse complement.
ACGATGCGTGCCTGTTCCGTGGAGAAATCATTTGAGTTTTTGAATTATGAGACTCGGAGCTCCTCTTGGCATTACCAAGTGATTCATTTCGATTTGCAGAGCGCTCTTCCCAGTGATCGAGAAAGCTCGGATGGGCATTCAGCCATTCGAGAAGAGAAATCGGGTTGTTAAACATGTCTTCTGGAATCTGCTCGAAATAATAGTCCGAATGAGCTTCCCAACGGTCGACGGAAGCAAGGGTTTCGTTACCGCCGGAAGCGGTTGTGCGCGGTGTATTATGTAGGTCCCACTCGGCGTCTTCAAGATCGAAATCGTTAGCTGAGCCCTGTCTGCTCATTATGGCATCTCCGGTTGCATATCGTTTCATGCTTCGAAATAAGAATAGACTCTAGTTTGGCGATTGCCCCTGTCGGTCCGTCACTCGTAAAAGAATTACAGAATTAAAGCTGTTTAGTTTATCGAACGTTCCATTGATATCGTCGTAAACTCCTTGAGCCTGATTTGAGATTTCCGCTCTTACGTACCTGTCGCGTGCCCCGGGCTTCTCAAGGATTACCCACTTAAGCTGCTGGTAGGAGTACTTTGCAAAGGCGATCCACTGAGCGTAACTGATAGCCATTGGATCCTTGGTGAAAACTATTCTGCCTGCATTCGCTGCGGTCGCAATGGAGTGAGAGATGAAGAGTATGGTTCCGAGTTTGGGATGCTTCTCTCGGTTCGTCGAGAAGGGGATTGCCTCTTGGATGGGGACACCGTCTTTGATTTTACGTAGCGCATAGGCGAAGCGTACAACGATTTCATCAACGGCTACGGGGATTGACTGGGCACAGAATTGTGCGAAATCATACCCCTCGTAATACATTCCCTGAACGATTTCGGCTATGGTCGCACCCTCTCCTCCAATGTCTCCGAATTGCATAAGGTTGAACAGGGCCATGCCGGGCGCTGGGAGTCCGGCGGGGGTTGTAACGTCGGAGAAGAAGTGTAGGATTTGGGTGATGAGCGCCTGTGCAATATCCGTCTTTTGCAGATGAGCGTAGCGTTCGATGACTTGAGCGATGACCTTGCCGTTCTTGTCGATAGTGGTCATGCGTCCGGTGAGGATGTCGGAGACACCAACGACGAGACCTAGCAGTGGATCGTGGCCCAAGGAATAGAGGCGATGCATGCCGGGGAAGAGACCTTCGACTCGTATGGTGGTGAAGCCATCGTTGATTGGAGCGTCATACGGAACCTTGCTTGCCTGCTCGAGCTGTCGGATTTGCCCTGGGCTAAGGGAGTTCTCGATATGGTCTCTAATGAAGTTTGATAGCGGACCAGCTTTCGTGCCGCTTGGCGTCTTCTTTGGGACGCCAATGAGCAGAATGTCGATGGCTGCGGCAAGCAATCCGGCTCCGGCGGCAATGGCAACATCAATCGGATCGAGCTGATGAATGGCATCGTACTCTGCGTTAAGCCGTTTGATTTCGGCCGCGTTTGCTGCCAGTTCCTCTTCTGAGAACAGGCTCTCTAGAGTGTCGTTGCCATGGCCACTTGCAATTGCCTCATTGAGTAGGTCGTCCCAAGAGGGGAGCGCAATTGGATGAGGGGTTGGGGCAAGCGCAAGGGGATTCTCGTCAGCTTCAACGTTCCCAATGGGTAGGTCATACCCAAGAGACTTGAGTAGGACTTCAGACGAGCTGATGGCATTCTCGGCATCAGACAGATTCGGCATGGTTATGCCCTTCAGCTGGGCATCCTGAAGTCCAAGCACCGCATTGAGTTCCCGCTCGGTTTGGTTGTACTCGTAACGGCTCATCATTTTCCCAGATCTGCCCGCAGGTCGTTGACGGCTTTGGTCAGAAGGACGTTGAGGGACTGCAGGTAGTCGAGGCGCTCTTTTGAGGCATCTGCCTCATCCTTGAGGGCCTGGATGATTGCCTGGTGTTTCCTCAGGGCCTCCTTGTACAGGCGCTCTTTCTCTTGGTTGAGCTGATCGGCCTTCAGCTTTGCTGCCAGCCCGATTCCTACCCCCGCTCCAATCGCCACCGGGGCGGCAAGAACGAACACTCCTGCCGCCATGCCGCCACCAACAAGAGCTCCTGCCGTTGCGAGTGCCGAGGTCATTCCTGCAGCTGAAAGTCCTACTGTTCCGAGGCCGTACAAGGCCGCGAACGAGGCGATTCCGCCGGCCGTTGCGCCCAGAGCTCCGCCAAGGACTTCAGGAATCGCGCTCTCACCGATGGTCCTGCCCTTATCGCTCAAGGCTGCCGACGCCTCGTTTACCACGTTGACTACGGGTTGGAGGGCTTCGATGCTTTGGAAGTTCATCGACTTCTTCTTTTCGAAGTCTCTCTTTTCGCCCTCAATTCCGTCAGATATGGCATTCGCCGTATCACC
>CALULC010000174.1 GCA_944321385.1 uncultured Atopobiaceae bacterium | reverse complement strand
GAAGATCTCCATCGAGTACCAGGGCGTCAAGATCAACGTCATCGACACCCCCGGCCACGCCGACTTTGGCGGCGAGGTCGAGCGCGTGCTCAAGATGGCCGACGGCGCGCTGCTGCTCGTCGACGCCTTTGAGGGTCCGATGCCCCAGACGCGCTTCGTGCTGCGCCACGCCATTGCCGCTGGCCTGTCGATCATGATTGTCGTCAACAAGATCGACCGTCCCGGCGCCAACCCCGAGGGCGCCTACGACGCCTGCCTCGACCTCATGGCTGACCTCGGCGCTACCGACGAGCAGCTCGAGTTTGCCATGGAGCACGTGGTGTACGCGAGCGCCATGAACGGCTTCGCGCGCCTCGACCCCGCCGACGACAACGACAACATGTACCCCCTGCTCGACATGATCGTCGACGAGATGCCCGCCCCCGAGGTCGACCTCGACGCTCCGGTGGCCATGCAGGTTGTTACCGTTGACCACTCGAGCTATGTGGGACGCATCGGCATCGGCCGTGTTTACTCGGGCACGCTGTGCACCGGCGACACGATCCTCGTTGTCAAGAATGACGGCAGCCGCAAGAACGCCACGGTCAAGCAACTCTTCACCTTCGACTACCTCGGTCGTACGGAGTGCGACAAGATCGAGGCCGGCGACATCGGCGCCGTGGTGGGCGTCGACGGCACCGATATCGGCGACGTTTACACCGATCCCGAGAATCCTGTGGAGCTCGATCCCATCGAGATCGATCCGCCGACCCTCTCGATCGTCTTTGAGGCCAGCACGAGTCCGCTCGTGGGCCGCGACGGCGACATCGTGGGCGGACGCCAGCTCAAAGAGCGCCTTATGCAGGAGCGCGAGAACAACGTCACCATGCGCATCGAGGAGCTGCCCGACAAGACCGGCGTCGAGGTTTCGGGCCGTGGCATCCTGCATCTTTCGGTGCTTATGGAGACCATGCGCCGCGAGGGTTTTGAGTTCCAGGTTGGTCGTCCGCGCGTTCTGTTCAAGAAGGATGAGAACGGGCAGATGCAGGAGCCGGTCGAGCAGGCCGTGGTCGAGTGCCCCGACGAGTATGCGGGCAAGGTCATCGAAGTCTTCGGCAACGCCGGCGGCACCATGACGAGCATGCAGGCGGGCTCCACGGTGACCCACCTCGAGTTTGAGATCCCCACGCGCGGCATCATGGGCCTCAAGAACCGCATTCTCAATGTGAGCCATGGTGACGCGGTGTTCTACCATACCTTCCTCAAGTACGGTCCGTACGCTGGCGACCTCGGCGTACGCAACAACGGCGCCATGATCTCCATGACGACCGAGAAGGCTGTTGCCTATGCGCTCGGTACGCTGCAGGAGCGCGGCACGCTCTTTGTTTCCCCGGGCGACGAGTGCTATGAGGGCATGCTCGTGGGCGAGCGCTCCAAGCCGGGCGACATGGTCGTGAACATCGCGCGCACCAAGAATCTCGGCAACCAGCGCTCTTCGACGGCGGACATTGCCGTGCAGCTCACGCCGCCGCGTACGTTCTCTCTTGAGGAGGCGCTCGAGTACATCGCCGATGACGAGCTCGTGGAGATCACGCCCAAGAACATCCGCCTGCGTAAGCGCCTGCTGAACGCCATTGACCGCAAGAAGGCCGCCGCCCGCGCCAAGCAACAGGCAAACTAGCGACTTCAGCGGTTTACAGCGCGGGTTCACCGATTGTTCTCGGCGTTCCCGCGCAATTTCGCGGTCGATCCTGATGCCTTCAGAATGTTTTGACGGATATTCGAATACTTTTTGAAAACCTTCGAATATAAGGTACCTTATGTTTTGAAAACCCGCAGGTAAAAAGCCTGCGGGTTTTTGTTGTACTGAGTGGTTGCGCAAAAGTACTCGAATATCCGAAAAAACCTTGTGACGAGGAGCCCCGGATAGCCGGTGAAGCCACGAAAAGAGCCGGGAATACTGGGAATCGCGCTCGTCCGCCCGTTAGTGGCGTCGCTTTTTCGTGATGGCGCGCTTGGCGGACCGGATCGGTTTGGCCACAACCGGGCTGAGATCGAGATCATCGGGGTCAGGCGACTGGATGTTGAAGTGAAGCGAGAAGTATCTGAGCCCCATGGTTACAGCGACGCAGACGACGGCGCACCCCACCTTCTGAAGATGCAGCATCCACGCTGCAACTAAAAACGCGCATGATCCGGCAATGGCGGCGAGTGCGTAGAGGTTGCTCTTGCGGAAGATCGCCGGTGTGCGGTTGATACAGATGTCGCGTAGCATGCCGCCGCCCACGGCGGTGAAGAACCCCATGATGATGCAGACGGCGGGCTCGAATCCGCGAACCAGGGCCTTATCGGCGCCGATAGCGGCAAAGAGTCCCACGGCGAAAATGTCAAGCAGGTTGAAGAGCCGGTCCTGGTTGGCGATGGCGCGGGGGAAGAGCAGCACGGCCGCCGCTGCAGCGGCGCAGACCGGTATGGCGAGAGGTTCTCGCAGGATGTAGACGTTTCCGACCTGAAGGATCATGTCGCGTAGAAGACCTCCGCCGAGCCCGGTGGTGATTCCCATAGCGATGCCGCCGAGCAGGTCGAGCTTGTATTCACGTGCGATGAGCGCGCCCCCGACGCTGCCGGTGGCTGCGGCGAGCAGGTCCATCCAAAGCGGGATAGCTACCGAGGCGGTGTCGGGCGGGATCGTGGTAAAGAGCGAGCTGGTGATGAGGCCAAGCAAGTCGACGTCCACAGTTCTCCTGTCGTAGGTAGGCGAACGGGATATGGTGCAAAGGAAAAACAGGGACAGTCTACCGCGAACCTCGCCGGTGTGTTGCGTGAACTCTTCCCGGCGGTTTACGGTGAGCGGCACGCGGTGCTTGCGGAAAAGGAGCGGCGCCTGAATCAGGCGCCGCTCCATTATGTGAGCCTAGCGTAGGTGCTATGCGCGCTCGGGTGCATATTCGGCCAGCTTGCTTGCGCGGTTAGTCATCCCAGCCGTCGTCGTCGTCGCGATCATCGTCATCGTCATCATCGTCATCATCGTCGTCGCGATCATCATCGTCGTCACGATCGTCATCCCAGTCATCGTC
>CALULC010000173.1 GCA_944321385.1 uncultured Atopobiaceae bacterium | reverse complement strand
GGCGCGCGCATCGGCGGCATCTACCTCGAGGGGCCGTTCTTCACCGAGGCCCACGTGGGCGCCCAGAACCCGGTCTACCTGATCGACCCGAGCGTCGAGGTCTTTGATGGGTGGCAGGAGAAGGCCGGCGGTCGCATCGTCAAGAGTGCGCTTGCCGCCGAGAAGGACGGTGCCTGCGAGTACTGCGCCGCCCTCGACGAGCGCGACGTCGTCACCGCGATCGGCCACTCCGACGCGCACTTCGACGAGGCCCTGGCCGCCGTCAACGCCGGCGCCAGCTGCTTCGTTCACACCTACAACGGCCAGCGCGGTCTGCACCACCGCGACCCGGGCGTCGTGGGCGCTGCCATGACCACCAACGGCACCTACGCGGAGATCATCTGCGACGGCCGCCACGTCGTCCCCGGCGCCGTCAAGGCGCTCGTCGACGCCAAGGGCTGGGACCACACGGTCCTGATCACCGACTGCCTGGGCTGCGGCGGCATGCCCGAGGGCGAGTACATGTCCGGCGGCCTGCCCGTCGTCATGAAGGGCGGCCTGTGCTACCTGCTCAACGAGGACGGCACCACCGGCTCGATCGCCGGCTCCGTGCTCACGCTCGCCGAGGGCGTCAAGAACATGGTTGACTGGCAGATCGTGACTGCCGAGCAGGCCATCCGCATGGCTACCGAGGTCGCCGCCCGCTCCGCCCACATCGAGGAGCGCTTTGGCTTCATCAAGCCCGGGCGCGACGCCGACCTCACGGTCTTCAACGCGGACATGACCCTTGCTGCCACCTTCGTGGGCGGCGTCGAGGTCAAGTAGGGGGCGCACGATGAAGGGGACGGCCCAGCGGTTCAAGGACGAGGTCATCAGGCGTCTGGACGAGGTCTTTGACGGCCAGGAGGATGCCCTGCACGAGGCGGCGGTCATCTTTGCAGATACCATCGAGCGTGGCGGCATCATCCGAGCCTTTGGCTCCGGCCACAGCCACGCCAACGCGCTGGAGATCTGCGGGCGCGCCGGTGGCTACATCCAGACCAAGGTGGTGCGTGAGCCCGCCTGGGGCATCTACGAGATGATCGACGGCGTGGGCGACCAGTTCTGGCTCAAGCTGGACCTGCGTCCCGAGGACTGCCTCGTCGTGATCTCCAACTCCGGTCGCAACCCGCTGCCCGTGGAGCTTGCCATGCACGCGCGTGAGGCGGGAGTCAAGGTCATCGCCGTGACGGCCGTTGACATCTCGTCCGCAAGCACCTCGCGCAGCAAGAGCGGCAAGCGCCTCTTTGAGTGCGCGGACGTGGTGCTGGACAACAAGTCCTCCTTCGGTGACGCGGCGCTCGAGGTCGAGGGCCTGGCCACAAACGTGGGCGGCACCTCGCTCTACACGGGCTGCCTGCTTCTGGACTGCGCCGTCATGGAGTCCATAGACATCCTGCTCGAGCGCGGGGTGCAGCCGCCGCTCTTCATGAGCGCCAACGTGGATGGCGGCCCCGAGTTCAACCAGCGCCTCCTGGACCAGTTCAAGGAGCGCCTGGCGGAGTACTAGCCCTGCGGTTTTCGAGCGGCTGGCAACAAGAACGCGCGCATGCGGCGGTTCCGGCGAGTCCGGGGCCGCCGCGTTCTTGTCGCCGGTGCGTGGGTGTTGTGCGGTGTCATGCTGTCTTGTCCCGTCCCGTTCTGCCCCGCCCTGCCCCGCCCCGCGCCGTCCGGGAAACCGCCCTTCTCGGCATTTCCGCGATTTGGCGTCTCGTAAACCGCCCTTCTCGGCACGCCCTCGTCGCGGGGAGAAGGACGGCCCGGGAGCCCGCGCCGATCGGCGGCGGATCCCGGAGCCGTCCGCGATCCCGCGCTCGTCGGCCGGCCCCTCGTCCCCCGGTGCCGGCCCGGGGCGGCCCTCCCCGCCGAGAACCGCGGCTTCCCGGACGCGAAATCCCGCGAACGCCGACAACCCCCGTTTCCGAGACGCGCGGCTGTTCTCGCATGAGCGTTCCAGGGCATGGGGGAGCGGCTGGTGGATTAGACGGGCATGCAGGCTGCTCTCGTGGAATCTCAGACCTACCAAGTGCCGAGAAGAACACCCCGCTGGGCGAATCCCCGCAGCTAACGGTCAGCTTCTGAAAAGAGAATTGAAAATCAGGTGTATTGGCATGAAATCTGTCCAAAGGCAGAAGGGGAGAACATGAGCAAGCGGATGAGAAGAGGGGGAATCGTCGCGGCTATTGCGGCGGCTTTCCTGGCCGTCTGCGTGATGGTGACGTCGGCGCAGGCCGCCACGGGCGTCACGTATGCGGAGAAGCCCGAGAACGGCACCACCCAGGGCCAGCCGTTCGCGCCGGGCACGGGCGGGAGCCAGAACTTCCGCATCCCGGGCATCGTGGCGCTGGATAACGGCACCATCGTCGCGTCCACGGACGCGCGCTGGAACCACGCCGGCGACGGCGCGGGCCTGGACACCATCGTGAGCGTGTCCACGGACGGCGGCGCCACCTGGGAGTACACGTTTGCCAACTACCTCGGCGACAACGGCAACACGTACAACAACCAGTCCACGTCCTTCATCGACCCGGCCATCGCCACGGACGGCGAGACGGTCTACCTGGTCGCGGACCTCTTCCCGGCGGGCATCGCCCTCAACACGTCCGTGTCCTCGCCGGCCACGGGCAGCACCGGCTTCACCGAGGACGGCGACCTGCTGCTGCGCGTGAACGGCCACGAGACGATCGACAGGAACTATGGCGCCACGGTTGCGCAGTCGGAATATGACTACTATCTCGACCTCGAGACCCTGACGATCCACAAGGTGTCCGATGGCTCTGAGGTCGACGGCTACAAGGTCGACGCGTACTTCAACATCACCGAGACCGCAACGGACACCACCACCAACCTCTTCTGCGCGGATGCCCCCTACCAGGTCTTCCCGACGGACTATCTCTACATGACCTCGTCCACCGACGGTCTCAACTGGTCCGAGCCCACGCTGATCAACGCCAAGAAGGCGAGCGAGCAGACGCTGCTCGTTGGTCCCGGCAACGGCATCGTGCTCGACGACGGCACCATCGTCTTCAGCGTCTACGAGTACACCTCCGGCAAGCAGGAGGCTGGCATCATCTGGTCCACCGACGACGGCGAGACGTGGGATCGTTCTGCTCCCGTGACGTCCTACAGCGGCGGGCATTGGTCCAGCGAGGCCACCACCGTTCAGATTGACGACAGCACCATCCGTCAGTTCTATCGTGACGGCTTCACTACGCTCTACTACACCGACTACACCAAGCAGGCGGACGGCACCTGGGTTCCCGGCGACGCCGTGAACACCGGCCTTGCCAAGCGCAACAACAACCAGGTCTCCGCCATCAAGCTCGACGATAAGGTTGACGGGCGTGACGTCATCGTCGTCTCCACCGCCTCCAACACCGGCGACCGCAGGGGCGGAAAGCTCTACGTTGGCTTTGTCAACAACGACGCCGAGCACACGATGGAGTGGCAGTACGGCTACGCGGTCAACGACTACACCGACTACTACGCCTACTCCTGCCTGACCGAGCTCCACGACGAGGCCAACGACGGCTCCATCGGCCTGCTCTACGAGAGCGCCGGCTCCCAGGAGACCTTCGTTATCATCACGCCCGAGGAGCTCATGAGCAACAAGTCCAACCTGGACTACATCCAGAGCTCTGTCGTCCTTGACGAGGGCGAGACCAGCGGGACGATCAACGACCCCTCCGGTGACTACACCGAGGCAGACGTCAGCTCCCTTGATACTGCGGTGGCAACCGTCACCATCGAGGATGGTCCGGTGAACGAGTCCTTTGCCAAGGTCGGCAGCGCCGCGGGCGTCTACGAGGGTACGCAGGTCGACCTGAGCGACTGCGAGTTTACGTTCACGGCGAGCGGCGACAACTACGACGTCACCGCCACGGATGCGAGCGGTGCCACGGTCTACCTCGATCCCGCCCAGGGCTCCGCCGGCTTCCCGGTCAAGGCGTCCGGCGTCAACAAGATCACGGTCTCCGCTGGCCACGAGGCCGGCTCCGTCTACCTGAGGGACACTGCTGGTTCCTATCTGTTCTTCTACAAAAACTCCCTGCAGTTTGACCGCGTGAACAGCCTCAACAACAACACCGACTGGATGAGCTACTGCTCCGCGCTGCTCTATCGTCCCGTCTCTGGCGACGAGGCCTCCAGCACCGAGCTTCCCGGCTACGTCCAGGTGAGCGACTTCTCCAACCTGAGCGGCCAGTACCTCATCGCCTTCAAGGCAAACAACGGCAACTACTACGTGCTCTACCCGAGCACCTCCACGGCTCACAAGTCCGCCCAGGCTGCGCAGGTTATCGCGGGCGGCCCGTCTACCAACATCACGTTCACGGGCGTTGCCCCCGGCGAGACCGGCGTCCTTATCGGCGAGACCTACTACAGCGTGACCGTGAACAAGGTGTACAACTGGATTGATCCTTCGGAGATGACGGTGTCCGCTGGCAGCGAGCAGACTCCGGCTTCCGGTAACGAGGGCCCGCTCAGCTATGCCTTTGACGGCAACGAGCAGACCTTCTGGAGCTCCGACTGGAACAACACTGATCAGGACAACCTCTGGGTTCAGATGCAGTTTGACGAGCCGACGACCGTCTCTGCCCTGAGCTACCTGCCGCGTCAGACCACCGGCGGAGGCGGCGCCGACAACGGAACGGTCACCGAATATGAGGTGCTCTACAGCAACGACGGGAGCGACTGGAAGGTTGCCGCGTCTGGCGAGTGGCCCAACCACTCGGACAAGGATGTCCGCATAGTTGAGTTTGAGCCGGTTACCGGAACGTACTTCAGGCTCAGGGGCGTTGCTACGTGGCAGAGCGTGAGCAATAACGAGAAGCTCATGACCGCTGCTGAGATTCGTCTCGAGCGTTCTGAGTCCGAGCCCGCGCCCGAGCCGGAGACCTTCACCGTCACCTTTGACGCCGGCGAGGGCACTGTCGATCCCGCCACCAAGACCGTCACGAAGGGCGAGAAGTACGGCGTGCTGCCGACTCCGACGCGCGACGGCTACGAGTTTGCTGGCTGGTTCCTCGGCGAGACCGAGGTCACGGCCGAGACTGTCTTCGACGGTGACTCCGATGTGACGCTCACCGCCAAGTGGACCGAGGTCGAGCAGCCCGAGATCACCGGCGAGAACGTCGCCCAGGGCAAGCCCGCGACTGCAAGCTCCACCGAGACCGCCGATCTCACCGCCGACAAGGCCTTTGACGGCGATACCACGACCACCCGCTGGGCCTCCGAGGTTGACGAGGTCAACCCGTGGATCTACGTCGACCTCGAGGGCACCTACGACCTGGACGCCGTCAGGGTGATCTGGCAGAACCGCAAGGCCCTTGACTACGAGATTCAGGTTGCGGCCGACGGCGCCGACCTCGCTTCCGAGGACGCCTGGAAGACCGTTGGTACGGCCGACCAGCCCGAGACCACGACCGAGGAGTTCTTCCTCGCAGAGGGAACCCAGGGTCGCTACGTCCGCGTGTATCTCAACGAGTTCACGGCGGACAACCCCGACAACGGCGGCCACTGGAACAACGTCTCCATCTTTGAGGTAGAGGTCTACGGCGAGAAGATCGCCGACCCCGAGCCCGAGCCCGTCGACAAGACCGCGCTCGAGGCCGCGATTGATGCTGCCAAGAAAGCCGACACCGAGGGCAAGACCGACGAGTCCGTCGCCGCCCTGACAGACGCCATTGCTAAGGCCGAGGCGGTCCTCGCCGACGCCGACGCAACCCAGGACGAGGTCGACGCCGCAGTAACGGCCCTGAACCAGGCCGTCGCCAACCTTGAGGACAAGCCCGTCGAGCCCGAGCCCGTCAACAAGGACGCCCTCCAGGCATACGTCGACGAGGTCTCCGGCACCGACCTCTCCGTCTACACGGACGAGACCGCCCAGGCCTTCACGGCGGCGCTGGACAACGCCCGGACTATCCTCGACAGCGAGGACGCCACCCAGGATCAGGTGGACTCCGCTCTCGCCACGCTCAAGTCCGCGTTCCAGTCACTTGCCGAGAAGCCCGGCCCCGAGCCCGGCGACGATGTCGTGACCGATGACCTCCAGGCCGCCGTCGACGCTGCCGCGTCCAAGGACGAGTCCGCCTACACCGCCGAGAGCTGGGCCGCCTTCAAGCAGGCCCTCGCTGCTGCCCAGGCCGTCCTCGACGACCCCGATGCCACGCAGGACGAGGTCAACTCCGCTCTCGCCGCCCTCCAGGCCGCCGAGGAGGCCCTCGTGGCCTCCGAGCCCGGCACCGACGAGCCCGGCACCGACGAGCCCGGCACCGATGAGCCCGGTACGGACGAGCCCGGTACGGACGAGCCCGGTACGGACGAGCCCGGCGACACCACCAAGCCCGGGGATACCACCAAGCCCGGCACCGGCGGCACCACCAAGCCCTCCGGCGATGGCCTCGCCCAGACGGGCGACCCGGCCACGATGGCGGTGGCCCTCGCGACCGCGCTCACCGGCGTTGCGGCCGTTACCACGGCACTGAAGGTGCGCCGCGAGAAGTAGTTGCATCATCAGCACGTTTGAGGCGGGGTCGGACACAATGTCCGGCCCCGTCTTCATTTGTCTGCCGCTTAGTTATCCGGCCCGTTGGAGGTTGCGGCGAGAAGGACGCTTAGCGATTCGGCCCGTTGGAGGGCCCTGCGGCAAATCCGCTTAAGGATTAGTGGGAGAAGAGAGTGTTTCTCGCCACCGCGCGTTCTTCTCCCTCCAACCCCGCCATAGTCTAAGCGCCTTTCTGTGAGCGCCCTCCAGGCCCGCCAGATTCTAAGCGGCCCTTCGCCCGAACCCTCCAACGCTTCCAAAGCCTAAGCGCGCCCGCCCAAGGTGCTCCTATGTGCGCAGTTTCCCTTGAGTCAGAGCCTGTGTTCGATGCATCCGACAGGTTCCCAAAGAAGATCCTGAGGTACCAAAACCAAATAACCAGTGCTCCGAGCCGTTGCCAGACGCCGAGAATACCGTCCGCTGGGCGATTGTATACAGCTAGATTTGGGGTCCTGCACAGAGAATGAAAACTAGGTGTATTAGGTGGAAATCTGTCCAGAGGCAGAAGGAGAGAACATGAGCAAGCGGATGAGGGTCAAGGGAGTCGTAGCTGCCATAGCGGCATGCCTCCTGGTCTTCTGCGTTGTGCTGACGTCGGCATGGGCCGCAGACGTCACCTACGCGGAGAAACCCGCAAACGGCACCACCAAGGGCCAGCCGTTCCGTGCGGGAACGGGCGGGAGCCAGTGCTTCCGCATCCCCACCATCGCGACGCTCGATGACGGCACGATCGTGGCCGCCACGGATGCGCGCTGGAACTGGACCATGGACGGCGGCGGCCTGGATACCATCGTGAGCGTGTCCACGGACGGCGGCGCCACCTGGACCTACACGTTTGCCAACTACCTCGGCGACAACGGAAACGCCGCCAACTACGCTTCCACCGCGTTCATCGATCCCGCCCTCGCCACGGACGGAGAGACGCTCTATCTGGTAGCGGACATCTTCCCCGCGGGCATCGCGCTCAACGGTGCTCACTCCGGCCCGGCCGTCGGCGACGGATTCGACGAAAACGGCAACCTTCGCCTGCGCACTAACGGCGGAGAGACGATCAACGGCTCCTATGGCGCCACGGTGGCCGCCAAGAGCTATGACTACTACCTCGACCTCGACGAGCTCGAGATCCGTAAGGCCGCCGACGACTCCCTCGTTGAGGGCTACACGGTCGACGCCTACTTCAACATCACCGACACGGAGACCAACGTCACGAAGAACCTCTTCTGCGCAGACGCCCCCTTCCAGGTCTTCCCGACGGACTACCTCTACATGACCACGTCCACCGACGGTCTCAACTGGTCTGCACCCACGCTGCTTGACCTCAAGGAGTCCGACGAGGCCACGCTGCTCGTTGGCCCCGGCAATGGCATCGTGCTCGACGACGGCACCATCGTCTTCAGCGTCTACGAGTACACCTCCGGCAAGCAGGAGGCCGGCCTCATCTGGGCCGGTAAGGACGGCGTCTGGCACCGCTCCGCTCCCGCCTCCGACAACTCCACCCACTGGACCAGCGAGGCCACGGCCGTCCAGATTGATAGCACAACGATCCGTCAGTTCGTTCGCGACGGCCACACCACGCTCTTCTACCTCGACTACACGCTGCAGGACGGCACTTGGGTCCCCGGCAAGCTAGTTGACACCGGCATGGTCAAGCGCGGCGCCAACGGCAACCAGCTCTCCGCCATCAAGTACAGCGAGAAGATCGATGGCAAGGACGCCATCCTCGTCTCCCTTGCCAGCAGCACCGCCGGACGCACGGACGGAAAGATCTACGTCGGCCTGGTCAACGACGACAAGACCATGGAGTGGAAGTACTCCTATGCCGTGACCGAGCCCGGCGGGGCCTTCGCCTACTCCTGCCTGACCGAGCTTGCCGACGGCAGCATCGCCATCCTCTACGAGGGCTCCGGCGACCCCGAGACCTTTGAGATCATCCCCATCGATGACATCATCTCTAACAAGACGAACCTTAACTACACGCAGAAGTCCGTCACCATGATGGAGGACGGCAGCGTCACGCTGACCGACCCGTCCGGCGACTACTCTGCCGAGAGCACCGAGATGGTGGACGCTGACGTGGCCACCGTTGAGCTCGCTCCCGCCCCCGCCACGGACTCCACCGGCAAGGTGGGCAGCGCTGATGGTCAGTACAACGGCTCCGAGGTCGCGCTGAGCGACTGCCTGTTCACGTTTGCGAAGGACGCGGACGCCGAGACATACACCATCAGCGGCACGGATGCCAACGGTACCACCGTCTACCTCGACCCAAGCGAGGGGAATAACGTCAGCTATCCCGTCAAGTCGAGCCTCACCAACAAGATGACCGTCACGCCCACCGAGGACGGCGCCGACACCGTCTACCTGAGGACAAACGGCGGCACCAACAGCCAGGCATACCTCTTCTTCTATAGAAACAGCCTCAAGTTTGACCGCGTGAACACGCTCGAGGGTCATGACGAATGGAAGCAGCACTGCTCCGTCCTTCTCTATGCCCCCGTCACGGACGACCAGACCTCCAGCACCGAGATTCCCGGCTACGTCAAGGTGACCGACTTCACCAGCCTCGACGGCAACGAGTACCTCATCGTCTTCCGCGCCGACAACGGCAACTACTACGTGCTCTACCCCACCGCCTCCACGGCGAACAAGTCCGCCCAGGCCGCGCAGGTGGTCCCTGGCGAGGCTTCGACCAAGATCACCTTCACCGCCGTCGCGCCCGGAAACACCGGGCTTCTGCTCGGCAACACGTACTACGACGTGACCGTCAACGCCTATGAGCACGTTGCCGTTGCCCTCGAGCCACGTGGGGAGGCCAAGACGTTCGACCTCGTCGGCACACCCACCGTGGGAGCCTACAATGAGGAGTTCGCGACCGTCGAGGTCGAGCAGTCGGTGGGAGCGGTGAACCTCGGCGAAACCAGGGAGCTCTCCTCCGCCGAGTACGCTTTCTCCCGCGGGGAGGGCGACTCCTTCACCGCCTCGGCGCAGGCCTCCGACGGCATCACGGTCTACCTCTCTCCCGCCGGCCAGGGCGCGGGGTACCCGTTCTCCACGAGCGAACACAGCTTCACCCTCTCCGCCGGCTCCATCGAGGGCAGCTTCTACCTGCATGACTCCACCCACTATCTCTACTTCGACGGCACGGACTTCGACCGCGTGGGCGACGTCGATGCCACGCGCTGCAGCTTCTACCTCTTCGTGAAGGACGCCTCCGCAGCCGACTCCGCCGTCTCCGGCTATCGTCAGGTGACGAGCGTGGCCGACGTGGAGAATGGCCAGTACCTTGTGGTCCCCGCGAGCGTCGACGACACGGTCCTGCTCTACCCGAGCACCTCGACCACGGAAAAGATGGCGCACGTCGCCTCCTACACCGCCACGACCACCCTCACCATCTCGCCCGTCGCCGTTGGCGAGACGAGCGTGAAGGTCGGGGAGACCATCTACGACATCACCGTTGCCGAGCCCAAGCCCTACAGCGAGGAGAACCCGTTTCTCTTCCCGATTGAGGGCGAGACCGCCACGCTCCAGTTCGAGCTGGGCAAGATTTACAACGACACCTCGAACGATGGCTCTGGCCCCTGGCCGACCCAGGTCATGTACGACGAGAGGAACAACGCCACGCTCATCGACTCCCTCAACTACGGGGACACGCTGAGCGTGCCCTTCAAGGCCGAGTACGCCGGTGAGTATGAGGTGACGCTCTACTACGAGAGCGGATCCAGCAACAACAAGCTCTCTTGGTCCGATGAGGGCGAGATTGTGGAGGCAGGCTTCCAGCAGGTAGAGAATTCCGACTCTGGCGCCACCACGCTGTACTCTATGAGCTTCTCGATGACCGTTAACGAGCCTGGCAGCTCCACGCTCGTCTTTGGCGCCAAGGACGCAGGCAACGCCCCGCGCCTCGACAAGCTTGAGGTAACCTTTGCCGGCGTCGTCCCGTCCGAGAGCGACGAGAACGTCGCCCTGGGCAAGCAGGCGTTCGCCAAGAGCAGCGAGGCCGACACGACCCTCCCGGAGAACCTCACCGACGGAGACACCATCTCGCGTGACAGCCGCTGGGCCTCCGGGCAGAGCGAGAAGCCCACGTGGGCCTACGTCGACCTCGGCTACACCTACAACGTGAGGACCGTGAGGCTCTTCTGGGAGACCCGCAAGCCCACGAGCTATGAGATCCAGATTGCTGCTGACGGCACCGACCTCGAGGGCGAAGACGCTTGGGAGACCGTCTACGCGGGCGGCCGCCCGGCCGAGAAGACCGATGTCATAGTTCTTAACGAGGCGCACACCGCCCGCTACGTCCGCGTTCTCGTCAACGACTATGATGCGAAGGACCCCGACAGCTCGGGCAGCTGGAACAACGTCTCGCTCTATGAGATCGAGGTCTACGCGGGACTGCTCGTCAACTTCGACGCCCTGAACGATGCCCTCGAGGCCGCCAGGGCTGCTGACACCGAGGGCAAGACCGACGAGTCCGTTGCCGCTCTCGAGAGCGCAATTTCCGCCGCCGAGGCCCTTCTCGACGACCCCGATGCCACGCAGGAGCAGATCGACGCCGCTGTGGCCGCCCTCAACGAGGCGGTCGAGGGTCTTGAGGACAAGCCTGTAATCACCGGCGACAACGTAGCGCTCAACAAGCCCGCCACGGCGAGCTCCGTCGAGGCGAACACGCAATTCACCGCCGACAAGGCCGTCGACGGCGATGCCACCGGCACGAGCCGCTGGGCCTCCATCGTTGGCGAAGAGAACCCGTGGATATACGTCGACCTCGAGGGCACCTACGACCTCGATGCCGTCAGGGTGATCTGGCAGAACCGCAAAGCCACTGACTACGTGATCCAGGTGGCCGCCGACGGCGCCGACCTCGACTCGGAAGAAGCCTGGAAGACCGTTGCCACGGCCGACCAGCCCGAGACCACGACCGAGGAGCTCTTCCTCGCCGAGGAGACTCAGGGTCGCTACGTCCGCGTCTACGTCAACGAGTTTGTCGCGCTTAACCCCGACAACAACGTCGAGTGGAACAACGTCTCCATCTTCGAGCTCGAGGTCTACGGGACAGAGATCGAGCCCGCTTTCGAAGCCCCCATGCCGAACGCGGAAAACTGCGAGAACTTCTGGGTCTCCGTTTACGAGTTCAACGCGGACGGGTCGGTTGAGCTGCGCCTTGGCACGAAGTGGACCTATGGGGAGCTACACAACTTCACTGTTAACTTTGCCGACAGCCCCGTGGAGTCGGACGGCGAGTGGACCATCGAGGCAACGGTTGACGTGAGCTCCTATGTTGAGAGCAGGCTGGCCAACTACCGTCTGCTCGAGAACGGCTCCAAGAGCCTGACCCTCACGTACGATGAGGCGAGCGGAAAGTGGCTTGCCCCGGCCTCCGGCATTTCAATGAATGGCGGAAAGGCCGAGTATGGCGCCGCCTTCCAGGTTGGCAAGCTGTACTCCGACTCCAACCGCTTTGAGTTCCCGACCACAACTGACGAGTCCTCCGTCCTGGAGTTCGAGCTCGGCCAGTTCCGCGACGACGGGTCCAACGACAACGGCTGGCCCATGGTCGTCATCGACCAGAACGGCGAGAAGGCCGTCGACGCCGTGAAGAACGGCGACTTCATCGACGTGCCGTTCACCGCGGATGTCGCCGGCACCTACGAGGTCGTGCTCTCCTACGCGAGCGGCTCCGCCAGCAACGGCCTCTCCTGGAGCGACGAGGGAGACCTCGTGGCCCCCGGAGACGCGACCGCCGGCGCGACCGACGAGGCCGCCGAGCTCCACACCGTGACGTTCGACATGACCGTCGACGAGGCCGGAGAGTCCACGCTCTCCTTCGGAGCCAAGGGCTCCGCCGGCGCCCCGCGCCTCGACAAACTCACGATCACGCTCAAGGAGGCCGCGCCCGAGGCCCCGGATGCTCCTGGTACGTCCACTCAGGTCTGGGGCCCCGGTGGCGAGACCTGGAAGCTTGAGATCTCCTACGCCTGCGACACGCTCGGAGCCACGCACAAGCCCTCTGACAGCAAGCCCACGAAGAAGAACACCATCTCCGGCAAGTTCTTCTCCTTCGGCGATATGAGCTACGACGCCGAGAACCAGGTCTGGACCGTTCCCGCCACGCTCGACGTGTCCGCGATCCTCGAGGACCACTTCGGCACCCCGCACACGGCAGACGAATTGGGGTTCACGCTCGAGTACGTTAACAACAAGTGGGCCTTCCGCTCCGGCGAGGACGCCCTCACGCTGGAGCTCAGAGGCACCTGCACCCCCGTCGCCCCTGACACGCCGGGCGCGGAGAACACGAGGGCGTTCTACGCGACCGTCTACGCAGCCGCACCGAAGGATGACGGGTCGACCGAGAACAAGATGGTCAGCAGCACGCGCTGGGACCTTGCCGATGATGTTGATGTCAGCTTCTCCGCTCCCGCCATGGGGGAGGACGGCACCTGGACCAGCGAGGCGACGATTGACGCGACGGATTTCGTGAACTCTACGCTGGGTGACCACGCCTCAAGCCATTACCGTCTTGACGAGACCGACCCCACCACCAAGACGATCACGCTCACCTACGACACCTCTTCCAGCAAGTGGATCGCCCCGTCCGACGGCGTGAGCTACCTCGACGGCGAGCAGAGGGCCGGTGCCGCCTTCCGCCTCATCCAGCAGTACACGGTCACCTACGCACCTGGTCGCGACCTCTCCGGCGGCATTCCCGACGGAGAAGAGGTCGACGGCGGAGCGTTTGACAAGGGTGCCACGGTCGAGCTTCCCGAGACCGCTCCCTTCACCAACGCTAACGGCGTCTTCGCCGGCTGGAAGGCCTCCATCAAGAGCGGAACTTCCAGCACCATGCACTTCTATCCCAAGGGCACGGACATGACCATGTTTGGTCAGAACGTCAAGCTCGATGCCTACTGGATGGACGTTGATCTCCAGGTTGCCTCCACGGCGTACGACGCCGATGGGGCGGCGACGGGTTACGAGTTCGCCGACACCGCCTCCCTCGAGGTCGCCGACGGCCCCGTGACCGTGCTCTATCGTGCCCAGGTCCAGGGCAACAGCCAGTACCCGTACGAGCTTGCCTGCGAGGATGCCACGGCGGTCTACGACTCCGAGCTCTCGGGCGCAATCGACAAGTACAAGACGAGCAAGTACGTCTACTTCACCAAGACCTACGAGCCCGAGGCCACCTCCGACGTCACCGAGACCGTGACGATGGGCGACGCCAGCGACACCGCGACCGTCTCCCTCACGATTCCCGAGCCCGCAGACGACCACTACACCGCCGAGAGCCCGTTCGTCTTCCCGTCCAAGGTCGACGAGTCCGCCGTTCTCGAGTTCGAGCTCGGCCAGCTTCGAAACGACGAGTCCAACGACAACGGCTGGGCCATGACCGTAGCCGAGGGGTACGGCGGCGTGAAGTACGTCGACGCCGTCAACCTCGGCGACTACATCGACGTGCCGTTCAAGGCCGAGCGCCCCGGCGTCTACGACGTGGTGCTCTCCTACGGAAGCGGCTCCACCAACAACAAGCTCGCGTGGACCGACGAGAAGGGCGTCGTCGAGGGCGGCCAGACCGGCATCACCGAGGCCGAGGACGGGGCCACGATTCTCCACACCGTCGAGTTCCAGATGACCGTCAACGAGGCCGGCGAGTCCACGCTCGTCTTTGGCGCCGCCGACTCCGGCAACGCCCCGCGACTCGACAAGCTGACGATTACCTTCTCGCACGACCTTGAGCCCGACACCTACACCGTCACGTTTGACGCGGGCGAGGGTGCAACGTCCCCGAACGCGCAGACCGTCACCTCGGGTGAGAAGGCCACCAAGCCCAGTCCCGATCCCACACGCACCGGCTACACCTTCGCCGGCTGGTTCGCCGAGGGCGCCGAGACCGCGTACGACTTCGACGCCGCCGTCACCGAGGACCTCACCCTCACGGCTAGGTGGACCGCCAACACCTACACGGTCACCTTCAACGCCAACGGCGGCACCGTTGCCACCGAGAGCAAGGACGTCACTTTTGACGCCGCCTACGGCGAGCTGCCCACGCCCACGCGCACTGGCTACGACTTCGCTGGCTGGCAGGATAAGAGCGGCAACAAGGTTACGGCCTCCACGGTCTTCTCGACCGCCGATGACGTGACCCTCACGGCCCAGTGGACCGCCAAGACCTTCAACGTCACGTTCGACGCGGGCGAGGGTGTTTCCGATCCTGCCGCCCAGACCGTCACCTATGGCATGGCCTACGGCCAGCTGCCGACCGTCTCTCGCGACGGCTACACCTTCGCGGGTTGGTATGACGGTGAGGAGCAGGTCACCGCAGCCACCGTCTTCGACGGTACCGCTGACGTAACCCTCACCGCCCGCTGGACCGCCAACGAGTACACCGTTACCTTCGACGCCAACGGCGGCACCGTTGATCCCGCCAGCATGACGGTCACCTTTGGCGAGGCCTTCGGAACCCTGCCCACGCCCACCCGCGACGGCTACGCCTTCGCCGGTTGGTTCCTTGGTGAGGATTCCGTCTCGTCCACCACGACCTACACCACCGTCGGCGACACCGAGCTCGTTGCCCACTGGACGGCCAACGCCTACAGCGTGAAGCTCGACGCCAACGGCGGCGCGGTCAACCCTGAGGTCGTCACCGTCACCTACGACGCGGCCTATGGCACGCTGCCCACGCCCACCCGCGACGGCTACACCTTCCAGGGCTGGTTCGACGGTCAGACCGAGGTCACGTCCGAGACAATCTTCAAGGGCGGCGACGGCGTGACGCTCACTGCCCAGTGGACCGCCAACACCTACGAGGTCACCTTCCAGATGCCTGACGGCACCACGCAGAAGCGCGACGTCACCTTTGGCGAGAAGATCGGCGAGCTGCCGAGCGTGAGCCTCGAGGGCCACACCCTCCTCGGCTGGTTTGACGCGGACGGCAACGAGGTCACGGCCGACACGACCCTCACGACCGCAGCCGACCTGACCCTTGCCCCCAAGTGGCAGGCAAACGAGTACACCGTTATGCTTGACGCCAACGACGGCGCGACCGAGCCCATCACGATGACGGTCACCTTCGGCGAGGAGATCGGTGAGCTGCCGACGCCCGTTCGCGCTGGTCACACCTTCGAGGGCTGGCTCGACGCGGACGGCAACGAGGTCACGGCCGAGACGGTCTTCTCGACCGCCGCTGACGTGACCCTCACGGCCCAGTGGACCGCCAACACCTACGAAGTCACCTTCCAGATGCCCGACGGCACCACGCAGACCATCGAGGTCACCTACGGCGAGCCCTTTGGCGAGCTGCCCGCTCCGACTCGCGACGGCTACGAGTTCCTTGGCTGGTTCGACGCGGATGGCAACGAGGTCACGGCTGAGACCGTCTTCGACGGCACCGAGGACCTGACGCTCGAGGCCAAGTGGGAGAAGCTGCCCGACGAGCCCGGAACCGGCGAGGAGCCCGGTGACGACCAGAAGCCCGGCACCGGCGACGACCAGAAGCCCGGCACCGGCGGCTCCACCACCGGCGGCACCTCCAAGCCCTCCGGCGACGGCCTCGCCCAGACGGGCGACCCGGCCACGATGGCCGCGGCCCTCGCGACCGCGCTCACCGGCGTCGCGGCTGTTGCCGCCGCCACCAAGGCCCGTCGCATGAAGTAGTCCTTCTCGACAGGCGCTGAACCGCAGCGCGGGGTCGGACACAGCGTCCGGCCCCGCGTTCTTGTCGCGGTTGCTTAACTTTCCGGCCCATTGGAGCCGCAACAGGATTCCTGCTTAACAAACCCTCCAGTCGGAGGGTACGGAGGGAACAGCGCTTAGGGAAACGTCTCGTTGGAGGGCGCGGCGAGAAGGGCGCTTAGACTTTGGCGGGGCCGGAGGGCACAACAGAATTCCCGCTTAGAGAAGCTTTCGATTGGAGGGCGCGGCGAGAAGGACGCTTTGACTTTGGGCCCGTTGGAGAGTGCGGTGGCCATTTTGCTTAGGGAATCGCGGGAGAAGAGAGCGGTTCTCGCCGTTGCGCGACCTCAGCCCTCCAATGCCGCCAAAGTCTAAGCGAAATAACGGCGGCACCCTCCAACGGCGTCAAAGTCTAAGCGCTCTCGGACCGGCACCCTCCAACGGCGCCAAAGTCTAAGCGCCCTTCTCGCCGCGCCCTCCAACAGGCAGAATCGCTAAGCGCCCGCCCCGCCACGCCCCGTCCGTTCCGCCCGCCCCGTGACCCGACGAGAAGAGCGTTCTTCTCGCCGCTCGCCTAACAGTTTCATCACGTTCTTGTGTGCGCCCCCAGCTGACCTGCTCCTTGGTTATCATTGGCTGAAAAAGGAGGGGGCCAGTGCTCAAGCGCGGCATCAAAAGGACAAAGACGGAGCGGAGGCGTCGCCGCAGGGGTGCGCTTCTCGTTGCCCTTGTGCTCATCGCCGTAGCCGACAGCGCCACGCTCGCCGGAGCGGCGGTTCTCCATGCGCGCCGCCTTGAGCGCGCAACCGGCACCAATGCCGTCATCGCCCCGAACATCGAGGCGGAGCACCGCCACGGAGCCTTCTCCGCAACCATCGAGTACGGCGCCCTCTACTCCGCTGCCGATTATCAGGTGTCCTCCGAGGTCGCCTGGGACGACGACTGGTTCTTCCAGGACCCAACGGCCTACAACCAGGAACTCGCCCACACCTGCGCGGTTCTCTCCGCGGTGGCAAACGCCGAGAGCGGCTACTACCAGCAGGGTTCGACTGCTCCCGCCTATGCCGAGAACGCCTTTGCCAAGCTCGGCTTTGAGGAGGTCTCGACCGCGTCATACCGCTACCGCAGCGAGGTGATGGACGAGATCATTGGCCTCGTGGACGGAACGGACGTCGTGGCCTACGCGCTGGCGACAAAACACGTGCGCTCGTCACAGACGGGCGAGGAGAAGCTGCTTACGGTTGTTGTCGTCCGCGGGTCCTACGGCTCCGAGTGGCTCTCCAACGCAAACATCGGGGAGTCCGACAGCGTCGAGGACCATTTGGGCTTCACGCTCGCCGCCGAGGAGATCGTGGCGGACCTCAACGCCCGCGCCGAGCAGGTGGACCCTGGGATCGAGCGCACCTACCTCTTCTGCGGGCACAGCAGGGGCGGTGCCGTCTCCAACCTCCTTGCCAGCTACGCCGACGGCGCCTCCGGCGATATGGGGGCGATAAGCTCGGCGGAATCCGTGCGCGCCTACACCTTTGCCGCACCCAACTGCACCACCGACCCAGCGGCGCGCAGCGAGCGCTACGACAACATCTTCAACGTCCTCAACCCCTCCGACGCGGTGACGATGCTCCTGCCCGAGGAGTGGGGCTACGCGCGTCACGGCCGGGACGTCTGGCTGCCTGCGATGACCGAGAATGCCGAGCTCACGCAGGCCATGGACACCTCCTACGAGGCCTCCATGGGCGTTGAGTGCCCCGTCAGAAACGACGCCCTCACGCTCTCCGAGGAGTTTGTGGGCTTTCTCACTGATCGCGTTGGGGGCGTGAGCGACCTCTTCTCCGTGGGCGGCGCCCTCGCGGTCACCCAGGCGTGCTTCAGCTACGACGTTGCCCAGGTGCTGACGAGCCACTATCCCAACACCTACATCGCGTGGCTCGACGTCACAACGGCCAAGGACCTGCGCATCGAATAGTCTGATGTGCTACTATGTCCCGCAGGCGATGACGGAGAGGTCTGGGCGTCGCGTTGCCAGCGGACAAGAGATGGGGGTCACCGGCTGAGAGCCCCCTCCAAGGCAGAGGCCCGGAGTTCACTCTACCAGCCGCGACCTGAACATGATACGAAGGGACTGTCCCTTTGTCTCATTAGTAGGGAAGCCGGGGGTCCCACGGCACGGGGCGAGAAGAGCGGGCGCTCGGGGGAGAAAACCTGACGCGTCAACCGAGGTGGTACCGCGGATCATTCCGTCCTTGGGCAGCAGCACGGCTGCCAGAGGGCGGTTTTTTAGTAGAGAAGGGATTGCACGATGTCGATGTCCGACGACCTCAAGGCGATTGAGGCCCAGTTCCAGGAGGGCCTGGCCGCCGCCGAGACCATGGAGGCCCTCGAGGCCCTGCGCGTGAGCTACCTGGGCAAGAAGGGCCAGCTCACGGCCATCATGCGCTCGATGGGCCAGGTGCCGCCCGAGGAGCGCCCGGCCATGGGCCAGCTCGCCAACACCGTCCGCGCCACCGTGGACGCCGCGCTCAAGGCACGCAAGGAGGAGCTCTCCGCGGCGCTGCTGGAGCAGAAGATGGCCGCCGACGCCGTTGACGTCACGCTGCCGGGCCGCCGCCTGAGCTCCGGCACCCAGCACCTCATCAACCAGATCCGCGAGGAGATCGAGGACATCTTCTGCGGTCTGGGCTACACCGTCGAGGACGGCCCCTACGTGGAGAGCACCTGGTACAACTTCACCGCGCTCAACGCGCCTGAGGACCACCCCAGCCGCTCCGCCAAGGACACCTTCTACGTGGTGGACAACGCGCCGGGCACGATGCTCCACGCCGAGGAGACCAACGTCCAGGGCGAGTCCGACATCCTGCTGCGCACCCAGACCTCCGGCGTCCAGGTGCACGTCATGGAGAACAAGAAGCCGCCCATCTACATGATCTGCCCGGGCACGGTCTTCCGTCCGGACACGGCCGACGCCAACCACCTGCCGCAGTTCACGCAGGTCGAGGGCCTCGTCGTGGACGAGGGCATCACCTTTGGCGACCTCAAGGGCACGCTCGACTACTTCACGCGCGAGATCTTTGGCAAGGACCGCGCCACGCGCTACCGCCCGCACTTCTTCCCGTTCACCGAGCCCAGCTGCGAGGTCGACGTCTCCTGCGGCGTCTGCGGCGGCAAGGGCTGCCGCTTCTGCAAGAACACCGGCTGGCTGGAGATCCTGGGCGCCGGCATGGTTGACCCCAACGTCTTCGAGTTCTGCGGCATCGACCCCGAGAAGTACACCGGCTT
>CALULC010000172.1 GCA_944321385.1 uncultured Atopobiaceae bacterium | reverse complement strand
TTCTTCTCCACGGAGACGGAGAGGCGGCCCTCGTTGAGCTCGACGTCAATGTCCTCGCGCTTGACGCCCGGCAGCTCAGCGGTGACCACATAGGCGGTGCCCGCGTCCTCGACGTTCATCTTGAAGCCCGCGTTGCCCGTGGAGAGCGCGGCAAACGGGGCGTCGAAGAAGCGGTCAAACTCGTCAAACGGCCAGCTGCGAAGAGCCCTCGAGTAACGGTCGTACGGAATCATGCTTGCCATAGTAATCACTCCTCTTATCTGTGGTGGGCGCCTCCCGGGGCACCCTGTCGCTCGTTGGTAGTTATTCCCCACGCACCGCGGATTATGCCGGGAAAGTCCAATTTTCTTAGCGTCACATGCTCACCATATCTAAGTCCATTAGGCTTAGATTCAGTCAGCGTTCCAACAGCCTCCTGTGCTTTGTGTTTCATTTCCCCGAATAGCCCCCGCCGGAACAAAACGTCTCGGGCCGCTGCCGTATCATTGGGGCAGTAGCAGCGAGGCCTTCGGAGAGCACATGAGCAGCAGCGAGCCCGTCACGACCGATGAGAAGAAGCCCGTCACTCCCTATGTTCGCCAGCGGCCTACGCACCGCAGCGTAGAGCCCATTGACGACCTCGCCCAGGACCCCGATGACTCCGAGCTCGTCACGCATGACTCGGACTTCACCGTTCACGGAGGCGCCTTCTCCGGGCGCGCGTACCGCCGATCCCGCGCCCAGGGCGCCCAGCTCCGTCGCGACCTCCACTATGGTCAGTACCTGGAGATTCCCAAGGGTCGCCGGGACATCTTCGCCTCGCGCGAGCGCCGCACGCGCATCAGGACCGCCCTCGCTCTTTTTGCCGTGCTCGCCGTGCTCGCGATCGTGGTCTTCCTTGTCTGGGAGTACATGCAGGCAAACTGGGGCTCAACCGTGTGACAGTCGGCTACGCGTGACAGTTGGCTACGACCCCTTTGTCACGTTTGTCACGACCAGGGGTCGCGCTCAAAGAGCGGCTCGGGGTCCGGCCGACGGTCGGAATACGGGTCATAGCCGTCGTCGTCCTCGTTCTCCGCGCGACGAAACTCGTCCCTCTCGTCCTGCCCCGTGCTCATACCGTTCTTCTCGTCCATCTGATCACCCCGTAAACAGGTCGATGTAGGCAATGTAGTCGCACACGCTGTCGTCGGTGAGAGAGAGGTCGGCGCTCTCAAAGTGCGAGGTCGGAGCCACCATGGCCACGACTCCCGTGTTCTCCCCGTAGCCGCCTATGCGAATCGCCCACGTATAGTCCCCCTGCTGCCCGTAGGCGCAGATGAAGTGATAGTCGTCGGAAGCCTCAACGCCCTCGGGAAGCGTGATGTCATCCTGCGTACAGGTGTCGACAAGACCCTCAAACCCGCACGCCTCCATCACGGCGCGGACGCCCTCCTCGCTCTCGCGCCCGCCGCCCTCGGGCAGCGTCTCTGCAGAGAACGCGTAGCGCACGCCGCCCACTCCCGAGCCCTCGGCAAGCACGTCACCCGTCGAGGTGCCAGCATAGTGGGCGGTCTCCGGGTCGTCGGTGATATGGAGCATGTCGCCGGACTCGCCCTTGTATACCGCGTGCGCGTTTCCGTTGTGGGCGTAGCGCGCTCCGTAGACCAGGGTAAAGCCCTCTTCGCCCAGATAGGCGGACAGGTCCTCGGGCGTGACCTCAAAGTAGTCCATGAGGCTGGCAGGCTCGGACGGATAGGGGCTCGAGACGCTCAGCTCGACCGTCGTCCCCGGCTCTATGGCCGCGCCCACGGACGGCTCCACGTCCACCACGGTGCCCCTCTCCTCATCGGAGTCCACGTACGTCACATGCCCCACGATGTTCTGGCTCTCCAGAAGAACGAGGGCGTCGGCAGACGTCATGCCCATGACGTCGGGCACCGTGAAGGGCTGCGCAACCGAGAGGGTGATCTGGTCCCCAGAGGAAAACGCCGACCCCTCGGACGGGTCAACGGCAAGCACCGTGCCCGGTTCCTCCTCGGAGTTGGTGCGCGTCACCAGGATGTCCGTGGCACCGGCGTCATAGAGGGCCTGCGTGGCCTCCTCCTCGGTCATGCCCACGACCTCCGGCACCAGGCGCTCTCCGGTCACATAGATCGTCACCGGCTTGGAGGCGTCGGCACGCGCGCCCTCGGAGGGGCGCACGTCAAACACGAGGCCCACGTTCTCGTCGCCCATGCGGTACTCCACCTCAACAGAGAAGCCCGCGGACTCAAGGCGCGTGCGCGCCTCCTGCTCGCTGAGGCCCACGACGTTGGGCAGGGTCTTGCCGCCCCAGAGCTCCATCGAGTAGGTCAGATAGGCAACGCCCCCGGCAGCGGCGAGCGCGAGAACCACGATCAGCGCGATAAGCCGACCGGACATGCGGCGCTTTCGCCCGGACAGGCTCTCGACGGGAGACTGAATGCTCACGACCTGCTGGGCCTCCGTGAGGTCCTCGGGCGCGGCGGGCGAGAAGTACGGGTCTGACAGCGCGTCTATGCCGTCCGGTACGGGCGTGGTGGAATCTGAGGGCGCGGGGTCCTCGACCGAGGGAATCCGGGCGGCGCGGGCGGCCACGCTCGCTGGCGCGGCCCCCGCGGCGCCCGGTTCGCTGAGCTGCGTGGCGTTGGGATCCGGGCCCTCTGGGATGGGAGGCTCGCCGAAGTCGGGCAGGCTGCTCGGAACAGAGGGCGCTCCGGGGTCCGGTAGCTCGTCCGGGCTCATCCTGACCGTCCTTCCGCCACCGCTCTCGACCTCAGCCATCTCGCCTCCTCATCCGCACGTTGAACAACCCTATGGTAGCGCTCCTACTCCACCGCGTCCGGCTCCAGCGGCTCGTCATCGGCGGACGAGCCGGCAGCACCGGCGGCGCGACGGCGCTCAGAGGCGGCATCGTCGCGCGCGGCGAAGAGGCGGTCGTCGTCGCCCACGTCCACGCGGACCACGTCGCCCTCGTGGAGCTGGCCGTCGATGATGAGGTTGGCCACGTTGTCCACCACCTGGCGCTGGATGAGGCGCTTGAGCGGGCGAGCGCCGTAGATCGGGTCGAGCCCGTCGAAGGCGAGCGACTGCTTGGCAGCCGGCGTGAGCTCGAGCTGGATGCGGTCGCGAGACAGGCGCTCGCGCACGTCGCGGAGCTGGATGTCCACGATCTTCTCGATGTCCTCGAGGCCGAGGGCGTGGAAGACCACCACGTCGTCGATGCGGTTGAGGAACTCCGGCTTGAAGGTCTGACGCAGGGCGTTGTTGACCTCGCGCTGGACCTCGTCCGGGTCGCTCGAGGCGTTGGCCCCGGCAATGAACTGGCTGCCCACGTTGGACGTCATGATGATGATCGTGTTCTTGAAGCTCACCACGCGGCCCTGGCCGTCCGTGAGGCGCCCGTCATCGAGCACCTGGAGCAGGATGTTGAAGACGTCGGGGTGCGCCTTCTCCATCTCGTCCATGAGGATCACGGAGTACGGGCGACGGCGCACGGCCTCGGTGAGCTGGCCGCCCTCGTCGTAGCCCACGTATCCCGGGGGCGCACCGATGAGGCGCTGCACGCTGAACTTCTCCATGTACTCGGACATGTCGATGCGCACGAGCGCGCGCTCGTCGTCAAAGAGGTTCTCCGCGAGCGCCTTGGCGAGCTCCGTCTTGCCCACGCCGGTGGGGCCGAGGAAGAAGAAGCTGCCGATCGGGCGGTTGGGGTCGGAGAGGCCCGCGCGGCTGCGGCGCACGGCGGCGGCCACGGCCGAGACGGCCTCGTCCTGGCCCACGACGCGCTTGTGCAGCTCGGACTCGAGGTTGCGGAGCTTGTCCATCTCGCCCTGCATCATCTTGGACACGGGAACGCCGGTCCACGAGCTCACGACGTCGGCGATCTCCTCCGAGGTGACCTCCTCCTTGAGGAGTCCCCCGGCCTCCTGCTTGGCCGTGAGCGCGGCCTCGGCCTCCTCGTACTCGTGCTGGAGGGCGGGGATGGTGGAGTAGCGCAGCTCGGAGGCGCGGGCGAGGTCCCCCTCACGGGTGACGCGCTCCATCTCGGTGCGCGCGTCCTCGATCCGGGACTTGAGGTCCTGCACGCGGTCGATGGCGCCCTTCTCGTTCTCCCAGTTGGCCTTCATGCCGTCGAGCTTCTCGCGCGTGGTGGCGATCTCGCCGCGCAGCGCCTCGAGGCGCTCCTTGCTGGCGGCGTCCTCCTCCTTCATGAGGGCCTGCTCCTCGATCTGCATCTGCGTGAGCTGGCGGTCCACGGCGTCGATGTCGGCCGGCATGGAGTCGAGCTCCATGCGCAGGCGGCTCGCCGCCTCGTCGACGAGGTCGATGGCCTTGTCCGGGAGGAAGCGGTCGGAGATGTAGCGGTTGGAGAGGTCGGCTGCGCTGACCAGCGCGGAGTCCGTGATGCGCACGCGGTGGTGCTGCTCGTAGCGGTCCTTGATGCCGCGCAGGATGGAGATCGTGTCCTCCACGGTGGGCTCGGAGACCATGACGGTCTGGAAGCGGCGGGCGAGCGCCGCGTCCTTCTCGATGTACTTGCGGTACTCGTCCAGCGTGGTGGCGCCGATGGCATGCAGCGTGCCGCGCGCGAGGGCGGGCTTGAGGATGTTGCCGGCGTCCATGGAGCCCTCGGTGGCGCCCGCGCCCACGATGGTGTGCAGCTCGTCTATGAAGAGGATGATGCGGCCGTCCGAGTTCTGGACCTCCTTGAGCACGGACTTGAGACGGTCCTCAAACTCGCCGCGGTACTTGGCACCGGCCACCAGCGCGGACATGTCGAGCTCCACGATGTCCTTGTCGCGGATGGTGGAGGGGACGTCGCCGCTCACGATGCGCTGGGCCAGGCCCTCGACGATGGCGGTCTTGCCCACGCCGGGCTCGCCGATGAGCACGGGGTTATTCTTGGTGCGGCGGGAGAGGACCTGGATGGTGCGGCGGATCTCCTCCACGCGGCCGATCACCGGGTCGAGCTTGCCCTGGCGTGCGAGGTCCGTGACGTTGCGTCCGTACTGCTCGAGCGCCTTGAGCTGGGGCTTGGCATCCTGACTGGTGACGTGTTCGCCGGCGCGCAGCTCCTCGTAGGCCTGGCTCACGCGCTTGCCGGTGACGCCGGCGGCCTTGAGGATGGAGCCGGCCTCGTCCTTGCTGTCGGCGAGCGCGCAGAGCAGGTGCTCAGAGGTGACGTAGGAGTCGCCCATCTTGGACGCGAGCTTCTCCGCGGCGTCGCCCACGCGCACGAGGTCGGCGCCGGCGCCCATCTGCGACGTGTCTCCAGAGACGCGCGGCTGGCGCGCGATGGCCTGGTCGACCTGCGCCTCGATGGACGCTGGATCCGCGCCAACGCGCTCGATGATCGCGCTGAGGTTGCGCTCCCCGGAGCCGAGAAGCGCCTTGAGCAGGTGCACGGGCTGCACCTGTCCGGCGCTGGCGTCCGTGGCGATGCCCACCGCGGACTGCAGCGCCTCCTGGGCCGTGACGGCCCACTTGTCGAGTCTCATGATGTGCCCCCTTCTGGGTCTCTTGGTTAGTCAGTGTGTATTGTTCCCGCTCGGACGGGGGCTATACGTAAATCTAAGTGTCTACATAGTAGATTTCTTTCAGGCGCTGGCGAGAAGGGCGGCGGGCGCACGGCGCGGGCGGGGCGCGCGGCGCGGGCGGCGCGGGCTTGACGAAAGCGGGCTCGTCTCAGGGCTTGGGCGGTTCTCGCTTGACGAAGGCGGGCTCGTCTCAGGGCTTGGGCGGTTCTCGCTTGACAAAAGTGGGCTCGTCTCAGGGCGGAGTCGGCTCTCGCTTGACGAAGGCGGGCTCGTCTCAGGTTTGAGCGCGTTTTGGACTGAGACGAGCCTCAAATCGTCAAGTTTTCCGCCTCCAGGGCTGAGACGAGCCCCGAATCGTCAAGCACCAATCAGGAGCACTTCGCCGCAAAAAAGGACCGCCGAGTGGGGGTGCTCGGCGGTCCAGGGGGCAGTGCGTGTGGCGAGAAGCGCTAGTTCTTGCGGCTCCTCACGTAGAAGACCACGCCAACGGCAACGAGGATGATCGCGACGATGGCAACGGTGACGGCGGGCAGGGCCGGGTCGTTGGTCGCGGGCACCGTGGAGTCGCCACCGGTGGACGGCTTCTGCGTGTCGCTGCCAGGCTTCTGCGTGTCGCCAGGCTTCTGGTCGTCACTACCAGGCTTCTGGTCATCGCCACCCGGCTTCTGATCATCGCCAGGCTTCTGGTCGTCGCCCGGCTTCTGATCGTCGCCGCCAGGCTTCTGGTCGTCACCGCCGGGCTGCTCGGAGCCGCCCTCGGTCGCCAGACCCTTAACCGCGGCGTCGATAGCGGCCACGGCAGCGTTGACCTCGTTCTGGGTTCCGTCCTCGAGAAGCGCCCTGGCGCCAGCGATGGCGGCCTCGAGCTTGGCGACGGACTCCTCGGTCTTATCGGTGGTGTCAAGGGCCTCGGCGTCGGCGATGGCGTTCTTGAGCGCCACAACGTTCACGAGCGCCGTCTTGGCGTCGGTGATGGACTTGGCAAGCTCCTCGTCCTGCGCCGGGTCGTGATCGGCCTTGGCGGCGTCGATCGCAGCCTGGAGCGTAGCCCAGCTGGAGGTGGTGTAGTCGTCCTTGTTCAGGGCCTCGGCGTCGGCGATGACCTTGTCGAGGTCAACACCGGGCTCGTCGGTCTTGAGCTCAAGGCCGGCCTTGGCGTTCTGGAGCGCCGTCACCGCGGCGGCAACCTCGTCGGCAGAGCCGTTGGCGAGAAGCTCGGTGGAGTCGTCGTACGCCTTCTTGTAGGCGGCGTAGGAGTCGTCCGTGTAGAGCGTGTCGTCGGTGGCCTCAAAGTCCGCACGAGCGGCGACAAGGGCGGTCACGTCCACGAGGCCGTTGACGGCATCGTAGAGATCCTGCGTGGCCTCGGTGAACTCGGCGGGGGTGGCACCCTCGACAAGGAGGTTCTCGATGGCCTGCTCGGCCTCGGTCAGGGCGTTCCAGGAGCCGGTGGTGTAGTTGCTGGCCTTGTCATCGGTGTAGACGGCCTCGACGTCGGCGACGGCCTGCGCGGCGCGGTCGGCGGCGGTGGCGTCGTAGGCAAGGGCGGTCTTGGCGTCGGTAATGGCCTTCGCAAGCTCATCGCCCTTTGCCTGAGACAGGTTGTCGGCATCCTCGAGAGCGGCCTTGGCGTCGGCGACGGCGCCCTGGTAGGCCTGCCAGCTGGAGGTTGTGTAGCCCGTGCCGTCCGTGAGCGCCTCGTCAACGAGCTGCTGCAGGTTGCCCGTGTACTTGGTCACGCCACCGTTCATGGCGTTCTCGAGCGCGGAGGCCAGCGTGGATACGGCGTCAGCCGTGAGGTAGTCGGCGCTGGTGACGCCCTTCTCGGCGGCGGCGATGGCATCGGCGAGGGCGGCGGAGGAGTCGGTGGTCCAAGTGGAGGTGTCAACGGCCTCGGCCTTGGCGATAAGTTCGCTGAGCTCGGTCACATCGGCGGACTTGACGGTGTCGAGCAGATAGATCTCGGCGATCTGCGGAACGGTCTCGCCCGTCCACTCGATCTTGATGTCCTTGACGGCCGTGTACTGAGCAGCGTCACGGGTGAGGCTCAGAGGCTCGCCGAAGCGGAACTCCTGGGAGACCTGATCGAGCGTGCCGAGCGTGACCTCGGTCGTCTTAGAGAAGGTGGTGTCCGTGTAGACAACGGCCTTGACCGTGGCGCCCGTCGGGTTGCCGCGGGAGATGATGCGGACGCCCTCGTAGGCGGTGCCGTCGGCCGTGAGCGGCTCGGACACGTGATAGGTCATCGTGCCCGTGGACTCAGCCTGGGGCGCCCACGCGGTGGAGAGGTTGTCGTCGATCATGAGGTCGGGCGTCATGCCCTCCTGCTCGGTGACGGTGCTCTCAAAGTCGCCGCCGGCGTAGGTGGAGACGTACTCGCCGCCGTTGATGCGCAGCTCGCCAATCTCAACCCAGCGGTTGGTATACGCGCCCGTGAAACGGATGCGCAGGTAGCGGCCGGTCGCGTTGAGGTTAGCCAGATCGTCCTGGTCGGCGCTGCTCACGTACTTGACGTTGGGGAACTCCATGGAGCTCGCCATCCACGTTGCGTCAGCGGCGGTGAGCTTGGCCGTCTCGGCGTTGTCCTCGACGATGTCGGCGCTGTTGATGTCAAGGACCTTGGTCCAGGTCTCGGCATCAGGCGTGTCCGCGACCTCGATCACGGCGTTGCGGATGAAGTCATAGGTGCTGTCGGGGACCATGTACTCGATCGTGTTGATCGTGCGCTCCTGGCCAAGGTCAAAGACGATCGCCTTGCCAGCCTCGGCGGGGCCGCTGCCGGTCTTGGCCGTAGTGGTGGGGTCGCCATCGAAGATGTTGGAGACAACGTAGGTGCCCGGGATGGTGAGGTCGCTCTTCTCGACCGTGGGATCAAGGGAGTCGAGATAGGTAGCGGAGAGATCGGCCATGTCAACCTCAACACCATCGGTGCTGGCCTTGAAGCCAATGTACCGGGCGGTGATGGCGCTGTCAGCGGCCTCCACCCACTCGAGGCCATTCTGAGAGCAGACAAGCGTGGCGTTGCCCTCGGCGGGCGACACGCTCACCTCGCGACGGACGGCACCAAGGTCGATGGCGATGATCTGACCGTCGTTCAGCGTGGTGCTGCCGGCGCCCACGACGCTGCCATCGCCCACGCGAGCGGAGACGTCAGCCGCGCTGAGGTCAAAGTTGGCCCAGACGTTGTCCTTGGTGTAGGAGAACTTCTCGTAGGCCTGGAGCTCGAAGAGCTGGAACCACTTGTCACCGTTGGCCTGGGTCACCACGAACTTGATGCCGGTGGCCTGGACGCGGTCGATCGAGACCTCCTGCTCGGCGGCAGAGCCGAGGGTTCCGCACTTCTCCCAGTTGCCGTTCTGAGTCGGGGTGGCGTCGGTGGTGTAGTAGAGATCAGCCGCTGCGATGCAGTCCGTGGATCCCTGGAGCATGCGCACGGTGTCGATGTACTTGGACTCGCCAAAGGCAAGCATCACGTAGTCGTTAACACGGGTCTCGCGGCTGCTCCAGAACCTGGTCTCGTCGCTGCCGTCGGCGGCGTTGGCGATGCCGTTGGTCTGATAGACCGGGATGTTGGTGGAGATGGAGACCTCAGCGGGAGCCTCGGCGCCCGTGTCGAGAGAGGCGTTGAGGTCGGCGACGCGCCACCACACACTCTTGTCGGCACCGTTCACCACGCGCACGGCCTGGATCTGCTTGGCCTCGTTGAGCACGAACTCCTGCTTGGTGTTGGAGTTCACGTCGCCGGCCTTGATCCAGTCGCTACTGCCGGCAACCTGGTACTCAATAACACCGGAGTCGATGACGTCACCGGCGGCAGAGGAGCCCTGGGCAAAGGTGAGCTTGTTGGCGTTTACGCCGCCGTCGGCAAAGGTGACGATCAGCGTGGCACCCTCGGGGATGGTGTCGCGATCGCTGCCCTCAGCGGCCTTGCGATAGTGCGTCTCGGTCTCGACGTTGTTGTCGGAGGAGTTCTGCGCGGCGTTGGCGGCAATGACCATGTTCTCGAAGGTCACGGTGCCGGTGTAGACCGTCGGCTCCTCGACCTCGCCACCGTCGACCTTGTTGATCTCGATCTCGCGGAGCGTGAGCCAGCAGTTGCCGGAGTTGGCCTCGGTGGCGATGAGGCGAACGCCATAGACGTCCTTCTCGTCTAGGCCCGTGAAGTCGCAGACGATCTCACGGTTGTTGGAAATCTCAGTGCCCTCAACGTCCTGCCAGACCTTCTCGCCTTCCACCTCGCGCAGCACCTGGAGGTTACCGGTGCGCAGCGTGTCGGACGGGTTGGAAGAGCTGTAGGCCACGGTGAAGCGGGTAAGGTCAAACGGCTTGCTCTGCTCGTAGCCAAAGTAGGTGCCGGCCGTGAGCTGGTTGGGGGTCTGGAAGCTGACGCCCGTGGTGGTGTCACCGTCGAAGAGGGTGTCGGTGTCGCCGTTGGGGGTGTCCTCACGGTTGGTGATGAACTTCCAGATCATCGCGTCCGGGTTGGACACGAGCTGGGCGCGCTCGGCAACGTAGTCGTTGAGAGCGGTGACCGTGGGATAGATGTAGGCCTTGCCCACGCGAGCGTACTCGTAGTGGTCCATGTACCACAGGCTGTGGTTGTCGGCCGCGTCGAGGAGGCTGGAGCCCTCGGCGTACTTGGAGAGCAGAGTGGAGGTGTCTCCGGAGAGGTCGGCCTTGACGGCCTCGAGCTCCGCGATAGCCGCGGCGGTGAGGTCGTCCCAGGTGCTGATCCAGGGATCCATCTGCTCGAGCATCTCGGCCGTGCCCGCGTTGTTGCGGTAGTCCACGGCGTACTGCTGGATCTCCTCAAAGATGGCGATCATCTCGTCGCACTGCTCGGCGGTGACGGTGCCCGCAGTGAGGGCGGTGCGGAACTCTTCGAGCTGATCCTGGATTGCGGAGGACTCGCCGTTGACCCACGTGGCGCCGCCGCCGTACATGCGGAGCATGTGGCGGGAGAGCTCGCGCAGGGCGTTGGAGCCCTTGTTGTCGATCGGGGAGTTGTGATCGATGTAGCTGAAGGAGTCTTCCCAAGTCTGGTCGGCGTGCTCAGTGGAGGTCCAGAGGTTCCACGAGAAGTCGGCGTTCATGAAGAGACCCTGCTTGGAAGGCTCGGCCTGCTGCATGGGATTCAGGACGACGCCGGTGACGTCGCCGGGCTTGACGTCGGAGCCCAGGAAGTTGTTGTGGCCGCCCATGTGCAGGGCGTCCTTGTCGTTGTCGGAGCACGGCCAGTTGATCCACATGAACGGGGACTTGCCGCCGGAGTTGTTCTTGAAGTTGGTGAGGAAGGAGTTCTCGACCTTGCCCCAGATGCGGCCGCCGGTGTTGCCGACCTCGATGTTCTCGGGCAGCTGGGCGTACCAGGACTCGCCCTGGCCGTAGTAGTTGACCGGGATGAAGACGATGGTGTCCTTGAGGCCGGGGTACAGCAGGTTGCCGTCCGCGTCGGTCTTGGCCTGCATCTCGTGGATCCAGTCGGTCATGTCCTCGAGGAGCTGGATGTAGAGGTCGTTGCCCTGGTTGGCGGCATCGTCAGCGAGAATGGCGATCTGGCGGACGCCGTGGTCGATGACCTGCTCGAACTTCTCCTGGAGGATGGGGAGCGTCTCACTGTAGTTGGCGCTCGTGATAGGGTTGTACATGAAGGGGTGGAGCGCGTAGAGGTAGCGGCACTTGGAGGCGTTGCCGGCCTCGGCGAGCGGCTCGATGAGGGTCTCGAGCTCCTCCTCGGTGTAGAGCTCACGCCAGTTGGAGTTGTGCTTGGGGTCGTTCTTGGGGGCGTAGAAGTAGCCGTTGAGCTTGTAGTAGCCGCCCCAGGTCATGAGCTCGGCGCGGTCCTCGTTGCTCCAGGGGTTGCCGTAGTAGCCCTCGATGAAGCCACGGGTGGCAACGTCGGCGTAGTCGGAGCAGACAAAAGCACTGAGCTTGGCGCCGTTGAGCTGCTGGAAGATCTGATAGAGCGTGGTGAGGCCATAGAACGCCGCGTCGGTGTCCTTGCCGAGCACGATGATCTGATCGGCACCGCCCTCTCCCGGGATGGAGGCGAGCATGTAGGCGTCGATCTTCTCGAAGAGGCCCTCGGTGTAGGAGAGCTTGCCCTCGGAGACGAGCTGCTCGACGTACTTGTCGACAGCGCCGCCGGAGCCCTTGACGCCCACGAGAAGGCTCGTGGTGCCGGAGGCCGCGGGAATCTCCTCAACGTAGTTGGCCGTCATGCCCTTGAGGTCGAGCGTCTCCTCAAGGCGGCCGACGGTGTACTCGTCGATGTCCTTCTCCACGACGACGTCCGCGGTGCTGCGAAGCGTCTGCTCGGAGGTGCCGTACTCAATGGCGTGCGGCGTGGGGTAGATCTGGTACTCAGCGGCGGGCGCTGCGCTAGCCGGGATTGCGATGGCGGCAACCACCAAAGCAAACGTACAGGCGAGCAGAGCGGCCAGGCTTCTCACTTTGCGTTTCAAGATACTCCCTCCATTGTGACCATAGACAGAGTTACGTTAGGGCATACAGGTTTCCCTCAGGTTGTGAAAGCGGTTAGCGGTAGGGATGAGCGCGTGGGCGCGACTTTACGTTTTTGCTGGTATCGACGACGCAATACCACGTGACAATGGGGTCGTAGCCGACTGTCACATGTGACAAAGGGGTCGTAGCCGAGTGTCACAGGAGGGCTTCTCCGCTGAAAGTCTGACTTTTGCACGAGCGCCCGGTCCTTCTCGCCGAGCGAGAAAAGCCGGGCGGCTCGTCTGCCTGCGCACATGTGAGACGCAACCATCATGACGCCTGGAGCGCTCGTGCAAAAGTCGGAGTTCTCGCGGGATGGACGACGAGAGAGGTGGCGAGAAGGACGGGGCGGGCCGCAGCGCTTGGCTGCGGCCCGCCCCGGGCGGTGCTATGTGCCGGTCTTGGCCGGCGGCGCGCTAGCGGCGCCTGCGGGAGGCGGCCAGGGCGCCGGCGCCCGCGAGGGCGGTGGCGATCGTCGCGACCGCGGAGGTCGGGTCGCCGGTCTGGGCCAGGTCGCCGCCGGTGGTGCCGGAGCCGGGCTTGACCGGGTCGGGCGTGGTGGGCTGGCCGGGCTTCTGGTCGTCGCCGGGCTGCTCGCCGGTGCCGGGCTCGTCGCCGCCGGGCTCCTCGCCCGAGGTCTCGGGCAGCCAGCCGGCGTAGATCGTGAGGT
Organism: uncultured Atopobiaceae bacterium; assembly: GCA_944321385.1. Classification (GTDB taxonomy): domain Bacteria; phylum Actinomycetota; class Coriobacteriia; order Coriobacteriales; family Atopobiaceae; genus Thermophilibacter. The sequence goes on along the minus strand of CALULC010000172.1, from coordinate 16,920 downwards.
CGCCGGTGACGGGCGCCGAGAAGTCGTACTCGTCGGAGAGCTCGCCGGTCCCCGGGTCGACGGTCGTGAACCAGCCGGCGAACTTGAAGCCGTCGCGCGTCGGGGCGGCGGGCTCGGAGACGGCCTTGCCGTCCTCGACCTCGAAGGTGAGGTCCTCCTCGCCGTTGCCGAGGACCACGGTCACGGTGTGGGTCTCGGGCTGCGGCTCGGGCTGCTCGTCGGCGGTGACGGTGACCGTGAACGTGGCGTTGTGCATCCCCTTGTAGGTCACGGTGACGGTCTTCTCGCCGGCGGAGTTGAACTTCATGACGTCGAAGGCGAAGTCGGCGGCGTTGTAGGCGACTTCCTTGGTCTCGCCGTTGTCGTAGGTGACCTCAAGGACCAGGCCGGACGGGTCGAGGCTCTCGCCGACCTTGTAGGAGGTCTTGGACGGGGCGCTCTTCAGGGCCACGGAAACGACCTCGGGCTCGGCAGGCTGGCTGGTGACGGAAACCGTGAACGTGGCGGTCTTCTCGGCGTAGGTCACGGTGACGTCGGTAGCGCCGGCGGCCTCAAAGGTCTCCGGATCAAACGCAAAGTCGGAAGCGTTCTCCTCAGAGTAGGCCACGGTCTGCGTAGTGCCGTCGCTCATAGCAAGCGTGAGCACGAGGCCAGTCGGGTCAAGCTTCTCGCCCACCGTGTAGATGGTCTTCTCCGGCTTGGTGGAGACGGAGACGCCAGCGATGGTGACTTCGTTCATCACGATGGTGAAGCTCTTGGCATCGGTCTTGCCGCTGTAGTTGGTGGTGCCGCCAGCGATGCCCACGACGACGAAGGACGCCTCGCCCTCGGCCGTGTTGTTCGTGTACTCGAGCTTGTAGTCAACACCGTAGGTGAGGGTCTTGCCGTCCAGCGTGACGGTCACGTCAGAGGGCGAGAAGGTCGCGGGGTGCTCGGCGTCAACGCGGTCGACCTTGAGGGTGTTGGGCGCCTCAACCGTTGCGCCGGAGATGTCCACGGTCTCAGCGGCCATGCGCAGGCGAATCTCAGCAGCAGACATGAACTTGTCGTTGCCGGAGTCTGCCCACGTGTGAACGGCCTTGAGGCGGAACTTCTGAGCAGTGATCGGCTCGTCGAAGCCGGCGTACTGCCAGCTCTTGTCGCTGTACTGAGCGGTCTTCTGAACGGCGTCAACCCAGGCCTCGGACTCCTCGTCCCAGTACTGGACCACGTACTCGGTCAGGGCACCGTTGCTGCCACCAGACTGACGCGGCAGGTAGCGGAGGCCGTCAATGGCCGTAGGCTTCTCGAGGTCCATCTCGACCCAGAGGTCGTCGAACGGCGGAATGCTGCTCCAGTTGGAGTGATAGTGCGTGTTGGGGTTGTTGTCGAAGGCAAGCTCGACCGGTCCCTCGGAAGTGCCAGACTGCTGGCTGCCGGCAGACACCGTCATCTTGCTGACCGGGTAGTCGAGCGAGTCGTCATCGGTCGCGCCGGAGGACTTGGTGTCGAGGTTGATCGTGAAGGTGGAGCGCTCGGTGTGATCCTCGGACTCCACGATGATGAGGACCTTGCCGTCAAGCTCGGGGAGCACGGTGACGGCAGCGTTGTCGGCGCCCTCGATCTTCTCGATGTTGGCGACGATGGCAGGCGTGTCGTAGCTGCCCGCGGCGAGGTCGTCAGCGGAGACCTCAACGCCGTTGACGGTCAGCGCACCAAGGGCCGCGGTGTCATAGGTCTCGAAGACGCCCTCGACCTTGATGAGCTCGAGCTCGGTGATCATCGTGCAGGGCTTGAAGTTGGTGCCGGTGGCCTCGGTGGAGTTGGTCACCGTGATGCGCCAGAAGGTGCCCATCGTGGGCGTGAAGGTGTAGGTGTACGGCGTCACGCGGTTGCTCGTCGTGCCCTTGGTGAGCTCGGCGGCAACCTCGGTCCACTTGGCACCGTCCTCGGAGACCTCGATCTTCACGTCGCTCGGGAGACGGCCGGAGCCGCTGTCCACGGCAAAGTAAATGTTGATCTGATCGGAGCGCTGCTGCGTGGCGTACTCGAAGGTGATGCTGGACTCAGTGCCGCCGCCCTGCGAGAACTGCCAGTTGGACCAGCAGGTGGGGTTGGCGCCGCCGGAGGTGTTGTCGGAGATGGTGGTGCTGCCGTCAACGATAGCCATCAGCGTGTCGGACGGGTTGGCCGCAGTGGCCTCGTCCATCTCGATGGTGAGGGCGTCCTTGGCGATGTTGCCCGTCTGCGTGAGCGTCTCCTCCTGGACGCGGACCGTAGCGGTCACGGTGAAGTCAACGCCAAAGACGTTGGCGGTGCCCTCAACGGTCACGACATCACCAACGGTGGCATAGGCGTCTGCCGCAGGCTCATCCCACGTCACGGGGAAGTTGGCGTTGAGGATGGTGCCGTCGGCGAGAACCGCCGGGCGGGAGTCGGGCAGGGTGGGCTTTCTGCCCGCCTGCGTGGCGGTGGAGTAGTTGAGCAGACCGGCAATGCTGTCGAGCACGGTGACGGTCGCCGTGATCTTGGAGCCAGCCACGTTGCCGGCAACCGAGAAGGACCCGGCGGTGGCAAGCTGGTCGGAGGTGACCTCGTCCCACGTCACGGACTGGGTGTCGCTCGTGCCGTCGGAGTAGCGGACCTCGACGGTCTCGGGCAGGCTGAGCGTGGTGCCCGTCTGGACATAGTAGTAGCGAGAGTAGAAGACGCCGGTGACGGTCTTGCCGCCGGTCTCGCCACCCTCGACGGCGGTGACCGGGATGGCGACCGTGTCGGAGGCCATGCCGTCGGCGCTCACCTTGACGGTGATGGTGCCGGCGCTCTTGCCCGCGCGGACGATGCCCACGAGCTGGCCAGCCTGGGCGTCACGGTTGTCGTCGCGGTAGGACTGGTGATCCGGCTGCACGCCGTTGTCCACGCCAGCGAGCTCGCCAGCACCGGAGACCTCGAAGGTCACGTTGTCGGTGGAGTCGGCGACGATGTTACCCTCGGCGTCCTTGACGGAGACGGTGATGTAGGCGAGGTCCTCGCCGTCAGCGGAAATGCCGTCGGCATTGTAGGTGACCTCGGCGTCGAGCTGAGTGGCCTCACCGAAGGTGGAGACGCTCTGGCGACCCTGCCACTGCTCGGTATCGGAGGTGTCAATCTCGGTGCCGTCAGCGTTGAGGGCAACGGCCTTGAGGGTACCCTCCTCGTACGGGACGCTCCAGGTGAAGTAGAGGCCCTTGTCGCTGTTGGCGTTGTCCTTGTCGATCTGATAGGTGAAGCCAGCATCGGTGGTCACGGTCTTGAAGTACTTGGGGGCACCAACCTCGACCTCGGTGCCGTCGGCCTTCTCGAGCACGAGCTTGGCACCCGCGGCGTCGGTGTAGACGACGACCTCGATGTTGCCGCTAGCGTCCTTCTTCACGAAGTTGGAGTCATCGCTCCACGCGGGAAGCACGTGAAGAGTGTGGTACTTGTCGCTCCACTGGCTCTGATAGAAGTAGTAGGTGTCCTTGGGCAGGCCGGCGGTGTCCACGATGCCAAAGAACGAGTTCTTCGGGGAGTTCTCACCGTTGACCCAGCCAGCGCCCGTGCCGTTGTTGGGCGTGGGCTCGCCGAGGTAGTCAAAGCCGGTCCACACGAAGGTTCCGCCGATGAAGTCGCGCTTGATGACCTCGTACCACGCGGAGGACGCGGTGGCGCCCCAGCCCACGGCGGACTTGTCATAGGACGTGAGGAGCTTGTCGCCGTTGAGCTGCTGGCTTCCGGTCACGTTGTAGACGCCACGGCTGTTGACGGCAGAGGCGGTCTCGGAGCCGTAGAGGAGCCAGTCGGAGTGCTGGCTGTGGACGGTGTCGTAGTTGGCGCCGGAGCAGTAGTTGAGGCCCACGATGCCGTCGGCGTTGGCGATGCCCGCCGGGTTCTGGGCGGTGCCGCCGCCCTTGATGTTGTTGTCGCCCTGGGTCACGGGACGGGTGGTGTCGAGCGCCTTGGTCCACCTGATGAGGTTGGCCTGGTGCTGGTTGAAGTTGGGAACACCAGACGTGCCCTCGGTGACCTCGTTGCCGAGCGACCACATGATGATGGCCGGGGAGTTGATGTCTCGACGCATGGTCTCCTGAAGGTCAAACTGCGCCCACGTCATGTCGGCAGATGCGTTGATGAGCTCGGTCTCGCCGATGGTCTGAGCGAAGAAGCGAGAGTAGTCGTAGGTGTTGCCGTTCTTCGGGGCGTTCCAACCGTCAAAGAACTCCTCGATGACGAGCATGCCGTTCTCGTTGCAGACGTCGATGAACTCCTGCGAGTACGGGTTGTGCGTGGCGCGGATGGCGTTCACGCCCATGTCCTTGAGGATGAGCACCTGGCGCTCGATGGCGTCGCGCGTGGAGACGGAGCCGAGGGAGCCCTGGTCGTGGTGCATGCTCACGCCCTGGAGCTTGATGCGCTTGCCGTTGAGCAGGAGGCCGTTGGCGTCATAGGAGGTGTAGCGGTAGCCAAAGGTGGTGTCGTAGGTGTCCACGACCTCACCGTCAACCGTGACCTCGGTGCGCGCGGTGTAGAGCGCGGGGTTGTCCGAAAGGTCCCAGAGCTTGTAGTCGCTGACGGCAGCATTGGCCTCGACGGTCTTGGAGGCGTCGGCCTCAACGGTCACCGGAGTGGTGACCTTGCCGACCTCGGTGCCGTCGGAGGCGAGGATCGTCTGAACGAGCTCGACGTCAACGGCCTCGGCGGTGTCGTTGGCAACCGTGGTCTTGAGGTGGGTGGTGGCGTCGCCGGAAGCGAGGCTCGGCGTGGTGACCACAACGCCGTCCTTCTCCACGTGCACCTGGTCGGTAACGACGATCTCGACGTCACGGCCGATGCCGGAGCCGGAGTACCAGCGGGAGGACGGGGTCTGGTGGTTGACCTTCACCGCGATGGAGTTCTCGCCGCCGTAGTTGAGGTAGTCGGTGATGTCAAACGAGAAGGGCGAGTAGCCGTAGGGGTGGGTGCCCAGCTCGTGGCCGTTCACCCAGACCGTGGCATCCATGTAGACGCCGTCGAAGTCCAGGCGGATGGTCTTGCCCTCGAGGTCCGCGCCGACCTCAAAGCTCTTGCGGTACCAGCCGATGCCGCCGAGTTTGTAGCCGCTCTCGGCCTCGCCGGCAGCGGTGTACTCCTGGTCGATGGAGTAGTCGTGCGGGAGGTTGACGTTCTCCCAGGAGGAGTCGTCAAAGACCTCGGCGTTGGCGCCGGAGACGTCACCGAGGTTGAACTTCCAGTTCTCGTTGAAGTTCACGAGGCGCTGGTCGGGATCACTCACCGAGTTGATGTAGACGACCTCGGGGGTCGACTCCATCTGCGTGGTGCCCGTCGACCGCAGCGTGGGCTCAAGGCCCGACGCGATCACCGGCGCAGTGACGGCAAGCGCGCCCAGAATGGCCACGCCAGCAACACGACGAAGCAGCTTGCCCCTCGTGCTTCTCGCCTCCCACGCCTTCTTACCGGATGCTGCCATTTCTCCTCCAATCCCCGCTTTGAGGCAGAGTTCACCCCCAAGCTTGAGCATGCAACAAGATGAGTTTCATTCGAGATGCAGGTTGCTGGAGGGATGGCGTAGGCGTACGGGCGGTTTTGTGCCGTCAACGGCGTACTTGTTGGAGCCCGCTCTCGGCTGGCTTTTGTTTTTGCATACCAGTTGCTGAAGGAGCCGGAAGCAGGCGTGGGGGTGCTACCTTGCTCCCCTTCTTTGGCGGAAGTCCGACTTTTGCACGAGCGGCCGGGGCTTCTCGGCTGGGTGGAATTGACGAGAAACGCGTCTAGCTGCGGGTATGTGTTGTTGAAGCGTTTGCGGCGGCGGGGCGCTCGTGCAAAAGTCGGGGCTCGCGCGGGAGGGGGCGGCGAGAAGGACGGGGCGGCCCGCAGCGCTTGGCTGCGAGCCGCCCCGTGGGGGTCTGGCTGTGCGCCGTGTGGCTAGCGGCGCTTGCGGGAGGCCGCGAGAGCGCCTGCGCCGGCAGCGGCAGTGGCGAGAACCGCAGCGAGGGACGCCGGGTCGCCGGTCTTGGGGATCTCCGTGTCGGAGGGCTCCTGCGGGCCGGGCTTGGTGGTGTCGCCGGGTTTCTGGCCGTCAGGGTCGGTGACGTCGCCGGGCTCCTCGCCAGTGCCGGGCTCATCCGTGCCAGGCTTGTCGGGATCCGTGCCGGGCTTGTCGGGATCCGTGCCGGGCTGGTCCGGGTCGGTGCCGGGGTCGGGGTCGACGGTGACGTCCTTGAGGCCGTCGATGGCGGCCTTGAGGGCAGAGGTGGCAGCATCGACCTGCTCCTGCGTGGCCTCCTCGTCAGCGGCGACGGCCTTGGCGGCCTCAATGGCCTCCGTCAGGGCGGCGACGGACTCGTCCGTCTTGCCGGTGGTGTCGGTGGCCTCGGCATCGGCGATGGCCTCGTTCAGGGCCGTCTTGTCGACCTCGGGCGTGGGCTCGGGCTCGACGGTGACGTCCCCGAGGCCCTCGATGGCGGCCTTGAGGGCAGAGGTGGCAGCATCGACCTGCTCCTGCGTGGCCTCCTCGTCAGCGGCGACGGCCTTGGCGGCCTCAATGGCCTCCGTCAGGGCGGCGACGGACTCGTCCGTCTTGCCGGTGGTGTCGGTGGCCTCGGCATCGGCGATGGCCTCGTTCAGGGCCGTCTTGTCGACCTCGGGCGTGGGCTCGGGCTCAGGCTCGTAATCGGGATTGTTGTCCGGCTCGCTCACGGTGTCGAGCATGGCCACCTCGGCGACGCTGGGCACGGTGCCGTTCCAGGCAACCTTGACGCTCTCAGCTCCGTAGAACTCGGAACCAGCGGCCCTCGCGGCAGCAGCGACCTCGGTGAACGAGAAGTCCATGATGGACTCGGTGAGGTAGCCGAGCGTGATCTCGGTGGTCTCGCTGTGGTCGGCGTTGGTGTAGACCGTGGCGGTCACCTTGGCCTCGCTCGGGTCGCCCCAAGAGATGATGCGAACGCCCGCGCGCGGCGCACCGTCAACGTACGGCTCGGAAACGATGTACTCGAGCTCGCCGCTCGTCTCGCCACCACGCCAGTAGGTGGTGATGTCGTTGTCGAGCATGCTGGACAGGTCAGCGTCTTCCGCGCTGCTCGTTGCAACAAAGTCAACGCTGGTCTGGTAGTCGTAGGTTACCGAGATCGCCGTGGAGAGGTCGAGCGTTACCTCCCCCTCTCCGGTGTAGCGGACACCAACGTAGCGAGCCGGAGCCCCCTCGTCGGCGGACGCCCAACCAAGCCCGTTGACCGAGGTCACAAACTCAAAGCCCTCGGGGAGCGTGAAGTCGCCGAAGGTGGCTCCCGGCCTCACGGCACCAAGGTCAACCGCAAGGTAGTCGCCCGAGGCAAAGCTCACCTCTTCACCAGAGATGGTGGCCACACCCTGGGTCGCGGAGCCGGTGACGTTGGCGCCGTCAATGGAGGTGACGATGCTGCCCGCCGGGTTGGTGGCGCCAGCCGCAACGCTGAGCTCGCGGATCTTCCACCAGACGCTCTGGTTCTCCGTGGCCAGGACGCGCACAGCGGTGACGTTTACGGAGGGGAAGGTAAACGTGAACGTGGAGGCGTTGTTGTCGATCGTGCCAGCGGTGTGCCAGGTCTGGCCGTCCGTCGTGTACTCGACAACGCCCTTGCTGATGGCATCGGTGCCGTTGCCGGGATCGCCCTGTTCGAGCGTGATCTGGCCGACCAGTGCGTACGGCTCGTAGTTTACCTGGAAGCCGTCGCCCTTGCGGATGTTGCCGCTCTCGTCGCTCTTGGTCCAGAAGAAGTTGGAGGTGTTGCCGTCGATGATGAGGTCCGGGCTGCCCTCGTGAGCCATCGTATTGATGAGCCGGACGGAGGCGGTGTACTCGGGCTCCTCGACGGGCTCGCCGCCCTTCTCGCCAGCGATGAGCTCGTAGACCTGCCACCACTGCTTGGCACCCGTGGTGCAGCGCACGCGAATGGCAGTGATCTTCACGGCCTCATCGAGGTCGATCGTGGTTCTCGGCCCGGTGGTGGCACCGGCCTCGACCCACTCGGAGCTGCCCTCGACCTGGTACTCGATCACGCCGCCGGCGAGCTTGTCGTTATCGCCCTCGACGAGGGTGATCTGCTCGACCGTCTTGGCGGGGGCGTAGGCGACGGTGAAGCTGTTGCCCACTTCGATGCCCTGGTCGCTGCGCGTTCCGGTGAGCCATGCCTGGGTGGACTCGTTTCCGTCGATGATCTTGTCAAGCGAGTAGCTCTCGTAGACGGAGAGGCCGTCCGCGGAGACGCGCGCAACGGACTCGCCCGCGCCACCAGCGACGAGGCTCGCCTGGGCAGCCACGTAGTCCGCCATGGCGTCAACGCACGGCTGCACGGCGTAGGTTCCGGCGCGCGCGTACTGCACGGCGCCAACGTAGTCAAAGCCGTGATCCTTGGCGCTGTCGTATGCCTCGACGGCCTTGGTGTAGCCGGAGATGAGCGCCGTCACGTCACCGTTGAGAGCGCCCTCGATGGCGTTGAGGTAGTTCTCCGCCGCATAGGTGGTGTCCTGCCAGAAGAGGATCCACGGGTCGATCTGCTCGCGCATTGCGGCGTTGCCGGGGTTGGCATCGTAGACGTCGGTCGCCGCGGAGAGCTCGTCGAAGAAGGCGCGAGCCGTGGCAACGTCATCGGCGGTCACGGAGCCGTTCTGGAGCTTGGCCTTGAACGCGTCAAGCATCGGCTTGTCATCCTCGGACTCGCGGGACGCGAAGGTCACGCCGCCACCCTGATACCACTTCATGTGCTCGGAGAGGGTGCGCAGGGCGTTGGACGCCTCGGTCTCGTTGGGCGAGCCGTTGTCCACGTAGGAGAAGGCGTCCTGCCACGTCTGGTCCGCGTGGTCGTAGGAGGTCCAGTTGTTCCAAGAGAAATCGGCGTTCATGAAGATGCCGACCTTGGAGGCCTCGGACTGCTGCATCGGGTTGATGACGCATCCCTGGAGCGTGCCCGGGGTCACGTCCGCGCCGAGCGCGTTCTCGTAGCCGCCCATGGAGAGGTGGTCACGGGTGTTGTCCGTGCAGGGCCAGTTGATCCACATGAAGGGCTCGGTGTCAGACTTGCTGATGAACTGGGCGATGGTGGAGTTGTCGGCCTTGCCCCAGACGCGCGTGCCGGTCATGATCGGGCGCACGTTGTCAGGGAGCTGGCTGTACCAGGACTCACCCGCGGAGGCATAGTTGGCCGCCACGAACGGGATGATGTCCTTCAGGCCCTCGTACTTGAGCGTGCCGTCCTCGTTCTTCTCGGCCTGGAGCTCGTGGATCCAGTTCGTGAGGTCATTCAGCAGACGAAGGTAGTTCGTGGAGCCCTGGTCCGACGCGTCGTCTGCGGAGAGCATGATCTGGCGGCAGCCGGCATCGATGACCTGGAGGTACTTGGCCTTGAGGTCAGCCAGGTCCTGCTCGTAGGAGCCGCCGAACGAGAGGGCGTCATACATGAACGGGTGCAGCGCGTAGATGAAGCGGCACTTGGAGGCGTTGCCGGCCTCGGAGAGGGCGGCAATGTCCTCGAGCTCCTCGGCGGTGTAGAGGGCGCGCCAGTCGTGGTTGTGCTTGGGGTCGTCCTTGGGCGCGTAGATGTAGGCGTTCAGCTTGTAGTAGCCGCCCCAGCGCATGAGCTCGCAGCGGTCCTCGGTGCTCCAGGGGTTGCCGTAGTAGCCCTCGATGAAGCCGCGGGTCTCAACGTCGGCCCAGTCGCTCATGGCGAGAGCGGCAACATCGCCGTCGGTGTCCTGCTGGAGGATCTGGTAGAGGGTGGAGAGGCCGTAGAAGGCGGAGTCGGTGTCCTTGCCCAGGACCACGATGCGGTCCGGCGCGTCGCCGGAGGCGGGCTCAACGGCCAGGTAGTAAGCGTCGGTCTTGGTGAAGAGATCGGCGGAGGGACCCTCGGTCACATACGTGTCCGCAGCGTCTCCCGAGCCCTCGATGCCCACGAGGATCTCGATGCCCTCGCCGTCATCGGAGGTTGCCTCGGCGGGCGTGGCCGTCACGCCGACGAGCTCGAGCACCTCGTCCAGGCGATCCTCGGTGTAGCCGTCGATGCCGTCGCCCACGATGGTGTTGACGGTGCCCTCAAAGTCCACGACGCCCTGGTCGTAGGTGACCTCGTGCGGCGTGGGGTAGATCTTGTACTCGGTCTCGGCGGCGCTCGCCTGCGTAAAGGTGCCGCATGCAACGGCAACCGCCGCGGCAGCCCCAAACGCGACAACGCAGCCCTTCCAGACCTTGCTGACTCGCATACGCTTCCCCTTCCCTCAAAACGGGCGCAGTGGCCCAGGTAACAGGAAAGTTTAAGCCGCGAGCCGGAGGTTCTTCTCGGCATTGAGGACATCCTCGACAAACGGTGGCAACGAGAAGAGCGAGCGGCTGGGAGCAATACCGCTGATGTGGGGCGTTGGCCTACGCCCTCGCCTGCGCCCTCTTATGTTGTGAAGTCCGACTTTTGCACGAGCTGCCGGGGCTTCTCGGCGCATCTGATCTGACGGGCAAAGCGCTTAGCTGCGGGTATGTGTTGTTGAAGCGTTTGCGGTGGAGGGGCGCTCGTGCAAAAGTCGGGGCTCGCGCGCGGGAGGGACGGCGAGAAGGACGGGGCGGCCCGCAGCGCTTGGCTGCGAGCCGCCCCGTGGGGGTCTGGCTGTGCGCCGTGTGGCTAGCGGCGCTTGCGGGAGGCCACCAGGGCAACCGCGCCGGAGACGGCGGTTGCGAGGGCGATACCTACGGTAACCGGGTCGCCGGTCTTGGGGATCTCCGTGTCGGAGGGCTCCTGCGGGCCGGGCTTGGTGGTGTCGCCAGGCTTCTGGCCGTCAGGATCCGTGCCGGGCTTGTCGGGATCCGTGCCAGGCTGGTCCGGGTCGGTGCCAGGATCGGACGGCTCGGCCTCGACGAGGGCGTCCTTGGCGGCGTTCAGGGCATCGAGCGCGGCGTCGACCTCGGCCTGCGTGGCCTCGGGGTCGTCGAGGACGGCCTGGGCGGCGGCGAGGGCCTCCTGGAGGGCGCCCCAGCTCTCGGCCGTGTAGTCGTCGGACTTCAGGGCCTCGGCGGCCTCGATGGCGGCGTTCAGAGCGTCGTAGCTCGGCTTCTCAGGCTCGGGGCCGGGACCGGGCTCCTCGACCTTCTCGAGCGCCGCGACGGCGTCGTTAAGGGCATCGAGCGCGGCGTCGACCTCGGCCTGCGTGGCCTCGGGGTCGTCGAGGACGGCCTGGGCGGCGGCGAGGGCATCCTGGAGGGCGGCCCAGGTCTCCGGAGTGTAGTCGTCGGACTTCAGGGCCTCGGCGGCCTCGATGGCAGCCTGGAGCTTGGAGGTGTCGACATCCTCGCCGGGCTCCGGCTCCTCGACCTCAGAGACGGTGACGGTGAAGGTGGCCGTCTTGCCCTGGTAGGTGACGGTCACGTCCACGTTGCCAGCCTCGTCGAACGTCGCGGGCTCAAACGTGAAGTCAGCGGCGTTGTCAGCGGTATAGGCAACCGTCGTGGGCTCACCGTAGCTCCAAGCAAGCGTGAGGACGAGTCCGGACGGGTCGAGCTTATCGCCCACCTCATAGGTTGCCTTGGTGGGAGCGGTGGTCACGGAGATGCCCTCGAGCACTGCCTCGCCCGTAATCTCAAACTGGTGCGTCACGGTGCCGGTGTAGTTGACGGCTCCGCCGTGGATGCCCTTGACCGTCATGGTGGCGGTACCGGGCTGATCGTTGTTCTCGTACTCCAGGACGTAGTCGATACCGTAGCGGAGCTCGGTGTCGCCGAGCGTCACACTGACCTCATCGACGGCAAACACGGCCGGCAGGGTATCGGCGTCGATGCTCGCGGGGGCCTTGACCACGGCGTCGGAGATGTCCACGAACTCCACGGCCTCGCGCAGGCGGATCTCTGCGGCGGACATGAAGATCGCCGTCTGGTCGGTCACCGTATTGGTACCGTAGAGGCGGAAGTACTTGGCGGTCACGGGCTCGTCAAACTCGGCGAGCTTCCAGCTGTTGTCATTGGCCCAGGTGCCCTCGGCCGCAACCTCCCAGCTCTGCCCGTCATTGCTGTACTCAACACGGTAGCCGGTCACGATGCCATTGACGCCGCCGGCCTGACGCGGCAGGTAGCGCAGGGCGTCGATCTCGGTTGCCTCGGCAAGCTCCATCTGGACCCAGAGGTCCTCACGGTTGGCCCCCGCCCAAGCGGAGTGATAGATGGTGTTGTTCTTGCCGTCGAAGGCCAGGCTCGCCGGGCCCTCGTTCGCGCCACCGGCCGTCTCCACGCTGCCGGCGCTTGGCGTAATCTGGCTCACCGGATAGTCGCGCGAGGCGTCCTCGGCGCTCGGGCCGGTGGACTCCACGCCCAGGTTGATGGCAAAGGTGTTGCGGGTGAGATGGTCCTCGGACTCGATGATGATGAGGGCCTTGCCGTCCTGCGCAGGCAGCACGGTCACGGCCGCGTTGTCGGCACCCACGGCCTCGATGCCGTTCTCGGCGATCACAGTCGCCGGGGTGTTGAACTCGCCGGCCGCAAGCGCGTCGGCGTTGACCTCCTGGCCGTTCACCGTGAGTGCGGAGAGCTCGGCGGTGGAGTTGGTGACAAAGGAGCCGGAGATGGAGATGAGCTCAATCTCGGTGATGCCGATGCACGGCTTGTCGTTAGACTGGGCCTCGGTGGGGTTGGTCACCGTAACGCGAACCTGAGTGCCTCCCGTGGGGGCAAAGTCATAGGTGTAGCACCTCGTCGTGCAGCCGCCCTCGCCCGCGATGTCCTCGGAGATCGTCTCGGTTGCCTCGATAGGCGCCCACGTGCTGCCGTCAGAGGAAACCTCGAGCTTGGTGGTACCAGCGGCGGGATAGTTGGCGCTCCAGTTGTCGTCAACAAAGTAGATCTTGACCTGGCCCATGACGTTGGAGGTGTTGAGCACCACGGTCACCTGGGACTTGGTGCCGCCGTCCTGAGCATAGTTGTAGTTGGACCAGATGTAGGGGTTGTCCTTTGCGCCCTCATGCTTGGCCTTGAAGGTGGTGGTGCCGTCGACCAGCGCCATCAGGGTGTCGGAGGGGTTCGCGGCCGTCTCGGCGTCCTGATCCACGCGCTCGAAGGTGGCGTCGGAGGACAGGGCGAGGTTGCCGCCGAGGGTGTACTCGGTGTCCTGGACGCGGATGGATGCCGTCACGGGCACGTCGGAGCCAAAGACGTTGGCCGTACCAGTGAACGTAACGGTCTTCTCCTCCTCGTAGACCTGCTCGGGGTCGTAGTTATCCCAGGTCACGGGGAAGTTGGCGTTGACGATGGCGCCGCTGGCCATGGCGCCCGGACGCGAGTCCGGAAGCTGAATCTTGCCGCCCATCTGGACGGTGGCGGAGTAATTGAGAACGGCGGGGACGTCGTCCACCACGGTCACGATAGCGGTAACGCTTGCGCCCTCGACCTGGCCCTCAACCTCAAAGGTGCCGGGCTGGGCAAGAAGGTCCTCGGAGACCGCAGCCCAGGTGATGGACGCGGAGTCGCTTACGGTGCCGTCGGTGTAGTTGACGGTCACGGTCTGGGGCAGGCTCAGCTGCGCGCCGGTCTTCACATAGTAGTAGCGAGAGAAGAACAGGCTCTCCACGCTCTTCTCGGCAGGCTCCTCGCCCGTGGCCTCGGTGTTGATGGTGACCGTGGCGCCGTCGAGGTTGTCGGAGGTCACCTTGACGGTGATGGGGTCGCCGGACTTGTCGGCGCGCACGATGCCCACGAGCTGGCCGGCCCACGCGTCGCGGTTGTCGTCGCGGTAGGACTGCCAGTCGGGGGAGCTGCCGTTGTCCACAGCCGCGAGCTCGCCGCCGCCGGTGACCTCAAACTTCACGTTGTTGGTGGCGTTGGGGACGATGCGGCCCTCGGAGTCGGTCACGCTCACGGTGACGTAGGCGAGGTCGACGCCGTCGGCAGAGATGGTCTGACGGTCAACGGAGGCCGTGAGCTTGGCGGCCTTGCCGGTGGTGGTCACGCTCTGGCGGCCGTCCCAGCCCTCGGTGTTGAGCTCGGTACCGTTGGCATCGTAGGCCTTGGCCGTGATGGTGCCGTCCTCGTACGGGACGTACCAGGTGAAGTACAGGCCGGTGTGGCTGTTGGAGTTGGCCGTGTCGATCTGGTAGCTGTTGTGCTCGGTGGTCACGGTCTTGAAGGTCTTCTTGCCAAGGGACTCGGTCTCGCCGCCGTCTGCGGGCGTGAAGAAGAGCTCAACCTGCGCGGCGTCGGTGTAGACGACCACGGGGACGTTTCCGTTGTGGCTGGAATCCTTGTAGATGACGTCCTCGTTCCACGCCGGGAGGATGTGCAGCGTGTTGACGTCATCGTTCCACTGGCTCTGATAGAAGTAGTAGGAGTCCTTGGGCAGGCCGGCGGTGTCCACGATGCCGAAGTAGGAGTTCTTGGGGCAGGGCCACTCGGAGCAGCCGTCGCCCAGGCCGGAGCCGGTGCCGTTCCAGGGCGTGGGCTCGCCGAGGTAGTCAAAGCCGGTCCACACGTACTCGCCCATGACGAAGTCATAGCGAATGGTGTCGTACCACGCCTGCGAGGCGAGGTGGCCCCAGCTCACGCGCGAGACGTCATAGGAGGTCAGCTGCTGGCCGGGGGCGGACGTCGCGTTGTTGAGCATGTTGCTGTAGACGCCACGGCTGTTGGTGGCAGAGACGGTCTCGGAGCCGTACATCTTCCAGTCGGGGTGTGCGCTGTGAAGGCTCTCATAGCGGCTGCCGACGGCATAGTTGAGGCCGATGACGCCGCCGAGGTCGGAGAGGACCTGCGGCTGGTAGTTCATGCTGCCGCTCAGGAGCTGGTTGTCGCCGAGGGTGGCCGGACGCGTGGGGTCGGCGCCCTTGACCCAGTTGATGAGGTTCTTCAGCACGGTGCCAAAGTCGGGCTTGAAGCCGGCGAGGCCGCCCGGGGTGCTGTTGACCATCTCGTTGCCAACGGACCACATGATGACGGAGGGGGAGTTGACGTCACGCGCGACGGTCTGCTCGACGTCGTACTGTGCCCACGTCTTGTCGGGGTCGTTGCCCACGAGATAGGACTCGCCCATGGGCTCGCTGAAGAAACGACCGTAGTCGTTGGAGTTGCCGTTCTTGCTCTGGTTCCAGCCGTCGAAGATTTCCTCGTCCACGAGCATGCCCTGCTCCTGGCAGACCTCGATGAAGGTGCGGGAGGGCGTATTGTGCGAGGTGCGGATGGAGTTGCAACCCATCTCCTTGAGGATGCGCACCTGGCGCTCGATGGCGGCGCGGGTGTCCACGGAGCCGAGGGAGCCCTGGTCGTGGTGCATGCAGACGCCATGGATCTTGAGGTACTCACCGTTGAGGTAGAAGCCGTCATCGGTGGTGTACTCAATCCAGCGATAGCCGAAGGTGGTGTCGTAGGTGTCCACGACCTCGCCGTCGACGATGACCTCGGTGCGGGCCACGTAGAGGTTGGGGTTGTCGGTATCCCAGAGAGCGGGGTTGGCAGCCTCGACCGCAGCGGTAAAGGTGGCGGACTCGCCGGCAGCAACGCTCTTCTCGGTGGTGGTGGAGCCGATGGCCTCGCCGCCCTTGGCGGGCAGCACCGACTGCTTGACGGAGACGGCAACGTCCGCGTCGCTGTCGTTGGCGATCGTGGTCTCGAGGTTGGTGGTCACGGCAGAGCCGGCTGCGTGCTCGGTCTCAAGGTCGGGCGTGGTGACGACAACGCCGTCCTTCTCGACGTGCACCGGATCGGTGATCACGAGGTCGACGTCGCGGCCAATGCCGGAGCCGGAGTACCAGCGGGAGGACGGGATCTGGTGGTCAACGCGCACGGCGATGACGTTCTGGCCGCCAAAGTTGACAAAGTCGGAAATGTCAAACGCGAAGGGCGTGTAGCCGTAGGGGTGGGTTCCCAGCTCCTGGCCGTTGATGTAGACCGTGGCATCCATGTAGACGCCGTCAAAGTTGATGAGGATGGTCTTGCCCTCGAGGTCCTTGCTCACCTCAAAGCTCTTGCGATACCAGCCCACACCGCCGGGCTTGTAGGCGCTCTCGCCCTCGCCCGTCTCGATGTAGTCCTGGTCGATGGAGTAGTCATGCGGAACGTTGATGTTCTCCCAGGTGGAGTCATCGTAGGCCGCCTGCTGAGCGCCCGTGGCCTCGCCGAGGTAGAACTTCCAGTTCTCGTTGAAGTTCTGCGTGCGCTCCTCGGCGTCGCTCACGGAGTTCACGTAGAAGGTCTCCGGGGTGGAGGCCATCTGCGTGGTGCTCGTGGAGCGCAGCGTGGGATCGAGCGCGGAGCCCACGGCGGGCACGGTGAACGCGAGCGCACCGAGAAGGACGGCGCCCAGCACCGCGCGGCGGGCAACCTTTCCGCGCGAGCTTTTTGCTAGCTTCACCTGCCGGGGCTTGCTGCCAAATGCCGACATGTTTCCTCCTTGCCATCCGCTGGGACGGGGGATCCCAACGTACAGATATGCCTAGCTAAAGAAGTTTCAGGCATCTGGAGGTGTTCTTAGCTTTCAGGCAGGGCGGGCGGCGGTATTTGGGCGGCGGGAGGGGGTGAGAACGGTCACAGGTTGAGGGATGCCCGAGGCTTTGGGCTTCTCGGCATGCCGGGCGTCGCACGACGGCTGGCGGTTTTCTCTGCGAGGCAGCAAATTAGCCCTCCGGTGTCACTTTGGGCAAATTTCAGGGCATGACGAGGCGCGGCGGCGCGGCTTTGGCGCCCGGGAGCAGCCGCTAGTCCTCGCTCTTCTCGGCGTCTCCTCCGCCCAGCAGCAGTCGACGCATGACCTGCTCGGGGCTGGCCTGGGCGTCGTAGCGGGCGAGCGCGGTGATCTTCTCCTGCATCTTATATTCATGCACCTCGTCCTCGAGCTGGCGGATGCGGGCACGCAGGTCGTCGAGCTCGGCCTCGCGCTCGAGCATCCGCTCGCGCATGTCGAGGATGCGCACCACGCCGGCGAGGTTGAT
>CALULC010000171.1 GCA_944321385.1 uncultured Atopobiaceae bacterium | reverse complement strand
GCTTCACCCAGCTCACCGTCAGCGAGTCCGACCTGCTCTTCGGTCTCGCCGTCGCCGCCGAGACCACTCTCGCCGGGAAGGAGTCGCCCGTCGGCTGGGGCCCCACGATGCGCATGCTGCGCTAGGATAGACACGCGCCGCCGGGCGGCGTGCCGGGGGCGTGGCGGAACTGGCATACGCAGGAGACTTAAAATCTCTCGCCGCAAGGATTGTGGGTTCGAGTCCCACCGCCCCTACCAGAGACAAATGGCCGCCCGCGAGACGAAGGGTCTCGCGGGCGGCCTCTTTCTACGTAGGTAGGTCCGTGCTAGTTGGTGAACATGTACGCGCGCTTATCGAAGTAGATCTTGTTGACGAAGATCATCACGATGCTCACGACGATCTGGGATAGGGACGAGGGGTCCATCACGTCAAAGATCCCGACGTTCGTGATGACGGCGAGTGCCACCGCGTACAGGAGCTGCGCAACGATGTTGGCACCGAGCAGGATGAGGTACTGCGTGGGTGCGCCCTTCTTGAACTTGGCGAGGCCCATGCGCACGACGATGCACCAGATCGCCAGCGCGAGGAAGACGACCGCAAAGATGATGTCCACGACCTGCAGGCCCTGGAAGAACAGGTAGACGAGGTCACGTGCGTTGCCGTACTCGGTCATGTAGCGCGATCCCGTGAACAGCATGACGCTCGTTGCGGCAAGCATGAGCGCCGAGAGGAAGAGCTGGACCCAGATGATGAACTTGAACCACTTCATCCCCGGGGCCTCGGTGGCGCCGGCGGGGACGGGGTGCACGGGCGAGGGCTCCGGCTCGGCGCCGGGAACGGGGGGCATGCCGGAACTCGGACGCTCGGGCTCCCCCTGCGCCGGCGCGCCGATGGTGGCGCCGCAGCTCGGGCAGAACTTGGACTCGTCGGGAATCTGGTTGCCGCAGTTGGGACAGAACATGGCGGCCTCCTTATGGGGCGGTCGATGGCTGACGTACATGCATAGGCAATTGTACGGCAACGACGCGCACGGCGTGACCTTCTCGCGCTTTGGTATACTAGCCGCGCGTCCCCATCGTCTAGTGGCCTAGGACATCGCCCTTTCAAGGCGACGACACGGGTTCGACTCCCGTTGGGGGCACCACGCAGCATCGGCCCGGGCGGATTAGCCCGGGCCTTTTTCGTGCGCGACGGCGTGCCCGCTACCAGTCCAGGTCGTTGCGCTCCGCGAAGGCCCGCGCCGACGCCACCAGCCAGTCGTGGCCCTGGCACCAGGGGATGAGCTCGGGGACGTCGGTAATCAGCGGCTCCACCTCGCGCTCCGCCATGACGACCTCCTCGAAGCTGCAGGGCGCCGCCTCGGGACGGTCCGGCAGGTAGGGCTCCACGTAGGCGGGTCGCAGCAGCGCGTAGGCGCCACCCGCGCAGAGGCGGTCGAACCCGCGCAGCGCGCGCTGCGCGGCGGTCAGGCGGTTCAGCTTGTAGAGCAGCAGCACGCGCGCGAGGTGCGACCAGGCGCTCTCGCGTCCGGCCCAGCGCGCCTCGAGCACCCCGAGCCCGTCCTCGTCCTCGAGACGGGCGCAGGCGAGCATGTGCGTATGGCGAGCGCCGAGCGGGTCGGTCGGCGCGACGGACGTCACCGACTCCGCCGCCGCGGCAGCCATGCGATAGCGGGCGCCGTCGAGGCAGGTCCGGGCGACGGCGGCCCTCAGGCGCAGGTGCGGCCGATAGAAGACGTCGTCCCAGGCGTCGCCGGCGGGCGGCTCGTCCTTCGCGTGGGCGCGCTCGAGCGCGAGCAGCCCCGAGAGCAGGGGGTCCGGGTCCAGCTCGGAGGCGAGCAGGGCCGTGACGTGCGCGTCGAGGCAGTCAGGGTCGATCGATGCCGCGCGCTCGCATTCCGTGCGCAGGGCGGCGAGCCTGCGCGCGTGCTCTGCCTCATAGTCCTTGTCGGCGAGAAGGTCGTCACGCTCGCGGCTCGCGCGCCATGCGTCAAGCGCACGGGCGAGCACGAGCAGCGCCTGCTCGGGGGCCTCGTCGGCAAAGTCGACGGGGTTCTGGCGTACCGCGAGCACCAGCTCGGCGTAGGCCTCGTCGGAGAGCGGGCCGATCTTCTCGTTGCGACGGCGGGCGCATCGTTCTACCAGCTCGTTCCAGGCGTTCATGACGCGCTCGCCCCCTCGCTGCCCTTCTCGCCGGAAAGCTCCGAGACGGTGCGCGCGACCCACGCGCCGAGCACGCCCCTGCCGGTGCGCTCCATGCCCTCCATCAGCAGCACGACCCCCTCGCTCACGGCGACGACCAGCTCGTCCTCGCCGTAGGCGGGTACGCGGATACGGGCGAACCTCCCATCGGGGATCTCCGCCTGACGAACCAGCACGCCGGCGGAGCCGGGGTAGGTGGCGAGCAGACGCTCGGTCAGCTGCCGCGCGTCCGCGAATCGACAGGACTTGTGCGCGAGCGCGATCTGGGAGATCTGAATCCACGCGTCGTCTGCCGCGCGCGGCGCGGCGAAGGTGGGGTAGCGCTCGGCCAGGCGAGCGAGCCCCGGAGCGTCCTCGAGCTTGGCGAGGGCGTAGGCGAGCGTGAAGCGGACGTCGGAGAGGTCGTGCGGGTCGGATGCGAGCAGCTGCTCGGCAGCGTCGATCGACTCGCGGTTGCGCCCGCAGATCAGCGCGCACTCGGCCAGGTCCGCGAGCCAGCGCCACCAGGGCCGCATGGCAACGCTCGCACCGAGCGGGCGGCGTGCCTCGTCGAGGGCATCGCAGAGACGGTCGCGCGCCGACTCGCACGCCACGCGGACCTTCTCGGCCCCCTCCCTCAGAAAGCGCGAGCGCTCCTCTGCGGAGGGCGTCTCCAGCGAGAAGAGCATGCGCGTGGCGTCATGGCAGTCGGGGTCGAGCGAGAGCGCCTCGGAGAGGAGGTCGCGCCCGCGCGCCACCAGGGTCTCCGCCTGCGCGTCGTCGGCGAACGGGAGCCGATAGTCGATGAGGTCGGCGGCAAGCGAGACGAGGCTGAAGGCCCGGTCGGCATCCGACTGCGGAAGCGAGTCACGATCGCGGGCGAGCCGGCGGCCAAAGGTGGCAAACTCGCGCGCCGCGCGGGCTGGGTCGCCGTCGTCGAGGGAGAGCGCAAAGCGCAGGCTCATGCGCAGGTAGTCCTCGCGTCTCGAATCGTGTGCCATCGCGCCTCCCCTCTCCCCATCATCCTAGCCGAGATGCCGCCCGCCCGTCCTTCTCGCCGCTCGCCGTCCGGCCCGAAAACACGCAGTGTTGCCACTTCGTTTCGCTATACTGAGACGCGGCCGAGAAGGACGTCTTCCCGACCGACAACATCATCCGTCGCGGGGGCGACGGCATAGGAATTGGAGGAGTGTTATGGGACGTTTCACCAATCCGCGTGACCTGTACTTTGGCGAGGGCGCTCGCCACGAGGTCAAGAACCTCAAGGGCTCCAAGGCCATGATCGTCACCGGCGGCGGCTCCATGCGTCGCGGCGGCTTCCTGCAGGACGTCGAGGCGGACCTCAAGGAGGCTGGCTTCGAGGTCGAGATCTTCGAGGGCGTCGAGTCCGATCCGTCCGTCGACACCGTGAAGCGCGGCGCCGAGGCCATGCAGAAGTTCCAGCCCGACTGGATCATCGGCATCGGCGGCGGCTCGCCCATCGACGCGGCCAAGGCCATGTGGCTCTTCTACGAGTACCCCGAGGAGACCTTCGAGCAGGCCATCGTGCCGTTCAGCTTCCCCGAGCTCCGCACCAAGGCCAAGTTCTGCGCCATCGCCTCCACCTCCGGCACGGCCACCGAGGTCACGGCCTTCTCCGTCATCACGGACTACGAGAAGGGCATCAAGTACCCGCTCGCCGACTTCAACATCACGCCTGACGTGGCCATCGTCGACCCCGAGCTCACCTACACCATGCCGCAGAAGCTCTGCGCCCACACCGGCATGGACGCGCTGACCCACGCCATCGAGGCCTACGTCTCCACCGCGGGCTCCATGTTCACCGACGCCAACGCCCTCCACGCCATCCGTGAGATCGTCGAGTGGCTGCCCAAGTCCTACCAGGGCGATCACGAGGCCCGTCAGCACATGCACGAGGCCCAGTGCATCGCCGGCATCGCCTTCTCCTCGGGCCTGCTCGGCATCGTGCACTCCATGGCGCACAAGACCGGCGCCGCCTTCACCGGCGACCACATCATCCACGG
>CALULC010000170.1 GCA_944321385.1 uncultured Atopobiaceae bacterium | reverse complement strand
GTCAACTACAAGTGCATTTTCTGCGTTTAGTTCGTGTTTTACTTTCATTTCAAAGTTTTTGCTTTTTAAGAAAGTTATTACATATAAAGCGATAGCAATAAAAATAAAGAAAACAATAATAGACCAAAAAATAATAGCAAATAAATTGCCATCGCTGATTGGACTCAAAACATTCACAAAACAACACGCTTTCATATACTTTAGTATTATATACTAAAGTAAATCAACTAAGTAGTTTAAAGATTTATAAGTTTTATAAAAGTCAATGAAATTTTATAAAACCCTACAAATCCTCGTTATTTATATTAAAAAGTAATTTTTTAGTATCCCGTCTTTAGAGGTTATTTTTCAATTTTTTGATTTATTTATTTCAAAAAATTCATATATTAAAAATATATGAGGGCTAAAATAGCCCTTATTATTGGTATCAATTCTTGAGAAAAAATATGCAATTGATATTCCTAATGATACGCTATTTGAAACTTTAAGAAACTCTAGTGTTGATGTTATAAGTTCAAACGTTTACAAAACACTTTATCATGATGAAAATTTATCTAAACTAGTTTCAAGTCTCGACTTAAAAGAACTTAAATATAAATATCTCGATAATAAGACTGTGCAAAAGCTAGTTTCGAAATCCAAAAATAGGTAATGTACACCATTTTATTCAAATAGGATAGCGATATTTTGCGATAAATATCGCTTTTTTGCTAATTTTTGGTTATTTTGCCTCTAAAGATCGAATATAGAATCTAATTAAATTGTGTAGTTATTTGACTACACTTCATACTTAAAGATTTTTCATTTTCGCATAATTTTGACCAAAAAGATTTTTCGTTTTCGCATAATTTTGACCAAAAAGATTTTTCATTTTCGCATAATTTTGACCAAAAAGATTTTTCATTTTCGCATAATAATAAGCAAAAAGATTTTTCATTTTCGCATTTTTTAGATATAATTTAAGAGATAAGAATCTTAGAAAAAGGAACTATTAAATGATGTTTAAACGAAAAATATATAAACAAATTTTGAATTGGAAGAAAGAATCTAACGGTACTACAGCTCTTTTAATAGAAGGAGCTAGACGTGTAGGAAAATCCACTATAGTTACAGAGTTTGCAAAAAACGAATACCAATCTTTTATATTGGTAGATTTTGATAAAGAAGGAGATGATTTAAAAGAAATCTTTTCACATGGCTTCGGAAACTTAGATTCTTTTTTTATGAGTTTAAGTGCTTACTATAATGTTCCTCTATATAAAAGAAAATCATTAATCATATTTGATGAGATTCAAAAGTTCCCACGCGCTCATGAAGGAATTAAATATCTTGTACAAGATGGAAGATATGATTTCATAGAAACAGGTTCTTTGATTACGCTAAAGCTATTAACAAAAGAAATAACTTTACCTAGTGAAGTTGAAAATATCTACATGTATCCAATGGATTTTGAAGAATTCCTATGGGCATTAAATGATAATATAACGATTCCTACAATAAAACAGCACTTCGATAGTAAAATACCACTTGGTAATGGATTACATCATAAAATCCTTACTCAATATAGAACATATATGGCCGTTGGAGGTTTACCTCAAGCTATAGACCAATATATAAAAGACAAAACTAATCTATTAAAGGTTGATGCAATAAAAAAAAGAATTTTAGATTTATATACTTCTGACCTTAAAAAATACGATCTTGAATGTAAGACAATTACTAGTGAAGTTTTTTCAAAAATTCCTTCTTTTCTGACAAATAAAAATGGTTTAGTTACTTTTGCTGATTTTAATAAAAATTATCGTTACCAAAATCTAGTTTCTACAATTGACGGAATAAAGAAATCGATGGTGGCAATTATTTGTGAAAATGTAAGTGAACCATCAATCGGCCTTTCCTTAAATGCTTTACCAAATGAGATGAAAATCTACCAAGCAGACACTGGTCTTTTAATTACTCAAATATTGTCTAATAACAGAGAAGCAAACAAAGATATTTATAAGAAATTAATTATCGATAGGTTGTCACTTAATAATGGGATGATATTTGAAAATGCAGTTGCACAAGCTTTAGTTGCAAGTGGTCACAACTTATACTTCCATAAATTTAAAGAAAATAATGGAGATTGCACTAATAATTATGAAATAGATTTTCTTATCGAAAGAAAAGGTAAAATTGTACCAATAGAGGTTAAATCATCTTCTTACAGAAATCATAGATCATTAGATAAATTTATAGAAAAGTATAAAGGTATAAAAGCAAATGAATCTTATATTATTTATGCTAAAGATCTTTATGTTGAAGGTAATGTAACTTATATTCCTATTTACATGACGATGTTTTTGTAAAAATTTAGTAAGCAACATAGTAATAAAGCAGCAAAAAATTATAATTGAACCATGTTATAATAATTAAAGATTTTTTTAAATTTTGAAAAGCGCCCAAAAATTTAAAAAAGCTTGCAAAACTCCGTTAATTTTTTTAAAAAGTAATTTTTAAGTACTTATTTAGTATATATTAAGTATCAAAAAATGAGATTTATAAGCACTTCTCTTTATTAATTTTTATGAAAAACTCATTGTTTGTTTTGTTAAAAAGTGTTCTTTATTCCTTTTTATGCTTCGCCAAAAAAACAATATTTAATAGAAATGAATTAATCTTAAATGTATAATTGAAAAGCAACGGAGAAATACCCAAGCGGCTGAAGGGATCAGTTTCGAAAACTGAAAGTAGGTTAACGCCTAGCGCGAGTTCG
>CALULC010000169.1 GCA_944321385.1 uncultured Atopobiaceae bacterium | reverse complement strand
CGCCGACTTATCTACAACAGGAACGGGCTTCGCATGAAGGTTGATAGGGTTTCTATCCGAAATTACAAGAGCATCCAGTCCCTTGATCTTGACCTGTCTCCGAGAATCAACGTCTTCATCGGCGCAAACAACGTTGGCAAGAGCAACATTCTCTCTGCCATGGAGTGGCTCATGGGGCCAACTTATCCAACGGCAAACAGGCTTGAGAGGTGGGACTTCTTCAACGGTGACGAAGAGTTGCCTTTGAAGATCTCTCTCGAGTTCGATGACAACAATGTCCTCTCGTTTGATTCCGTATGGTACGACCGATATAACCGTGAGAAGCACGGCCTTAATTTCAATGGAGGCTACATTTCCGACGAGGTGCGGTCTAGATACATAGCCGCATCTGTGGGCGCTGACCGACGAATCGTCGATAACCCCGCATCCAACCAATGGACTCTCCTTGGGAGAATGCTCAAAGAGTTCAACGCCCAGCTTGATGTGGACACGATTGTAAGAAGCGACGGCTCAGTTGTCTTCAAAGCGGATGAATTCAAGCATCGAATGGAGCTCATCCGTGATGAGCTTCTCTTCTCCATCACCGACTGTGACGGAACAAACCTGATGCAGGAACTGAAGAGAATCCTGCAGGAAGAGACCGCGCGGCAGCTCAACTGCTCGCCCAGCGACCTCTCAATCGACCTGAACGCCTATGACCCTTGGAACCTCTATCGAACCCTTCAGATCTTCGTCACCGAACAGAGCTCCGGTGTCCAGATGCGCGCATCCGAGATGGGGATGGGCGTCCAAGCGAGCCTGACCATCGCAATCCTGCGCGCCTACTCCCAGCTGAAGCTGAGGAACCACACACCAATCTTTATCGACGAGCCCGAGCTCTACCTACATCCCCAGGCACGCCGGAAGTTCTACAAGGTGATAGAGGAACTCGCCGATTCAGGGACGCAGGTCTTCCTTACGACCCACTCGACCGAGTTCGTGGACCTCGGCCACTTCGACCAGATATTCCTAGTCCGTAAGGACAAAACTAGCGGTACGTACGTCAGGACGGCCGACCCCGTTGACTTTGTCTATGACCTCCAAATTCGGGTTGGAGTGCAAACGGATGACGAGAAGCTCATGCTCACATACCAGAATGCCTTCGAGAACACGGGGGACTCGCAGAAGGCCGCCGAGGCGCTCTTTGCTTCCAAGGTCATCCTCGTCGAGGGAGAGAGCGAGTCACTCATTCTGCCGTATTGCTTTGACAAGATTGGCTACGACTACATCGGAAAAGGGATCAGCATAGTTCGCTGCGGAGGAAAGAACGAGCTCGATAGGTTTTACAGGCTATATAGCGAGTTCGGAATCCCCTGTTATATCGTCTTTGATGGAGATGGGCAGAACGCGGGGACGGCTGACGAGAAGCACACAGTTGAGGCAAATCGTGCAATCCTAGCGCTCTTCAAATGTAATCAGAGCTTTCCTGACGGGAACGTTCACGATGAATATCTTGGATTCGCCACAACCCTAGAAGACAACTTGGGTATAGGTCCCGTTGGGGCAAAAACAAAGGGACTGAAACTGTTTTTGAAGTTTAAGGACGCCTACAGACAAGGTGCTGCGTCGATACCGGAATGGGTCAAGCTCGTCGCTGAGGCCGTAGACAGACTGCCTCAAGAGGCGCCCTCGATTCTTGCAAACGGCACCTTCTAGAATACGAATGCTGCCATTACTTCCAAAAGCATCGTAAGCTCGGGGGATGATTGCCCGAAGTTTGGGTGCACAATGATGCCTGCATTGTAGATTCGAATGCGTGAGCCGTTCATGTACCCATGTATCGTGCTGTTGCCGAATGAAACATCTGTGTCAAAATAAGGACAGAATGACCTTTATTCGTCCTATGAGGTAAGCGAAATGCATCTTGAGGCATCTAAGATACGCGAGAAGAGGGCCGAGCTCGGCCTAACGCAGAAGGAGTTCGCCGCCGCGCTCGGCATGGGGCCGAACGGTGAGCGAACCGTGCGGCGCTGGGAGGCCGGCGAGACCGCCCCGAGCGCCGCAGAGTCCGCCTTCATCTCCTCGCTGGGCCACTTAGCGCCCTTCGACCAGGGCGAGCGTCCTGATGCCCCCTTCACCTACGTCGACCTCTTCGCCGGGATTGGCGGAATCCGCATGCCCTTCCAGGAGCTCGGCGGCAGGTGTGTTTTTTCCTGCGAGTGGGACAGGTTCGCCCAGAAGACCTACCGAATGAACTACGGCGAGACGCCCGCCGGTGACATCCGCGAGGTGGCCGCTGATGACATCCCGGACTTCGACGTGCTGCTCGCGGGCTTCCCCTGCCAGCCGTTCTCGCTCGCCGGTGTCTCCAAGAAGCGCTCGCTCGGGCGCGCGACCGGCTTCGAGGACGAGACCCAGGGCACCCTCTTCTTCGAGGTCGCCCGCATCATCGACGCGAAGCGGCCGAGAGCGTTTTTGCTCGAGAACGTCAAGAACCTCACGAGTTACGACCGGGGGAACACCTTCCGCGTGATCATGCACGTGCTCAGGGACGAGCTCGGCTACGACGTACACTGGAAGGTGCTGGACTCGCGCCACTGGACCTGTCAGCACCGGGAGCGGATCTACATCGTCGGTTTCTCCGAGCCGACCGACTTCGACTGGGACGATCTTGAGGTGCCCGACGAGGAGCACACCTGCGCGGAGATTCTCGAGGACGACGTGGACGACCGCTACGTGCTCTCCGACAAGCTGTGGGACTACCTGAGGGCGTACAAGGCCAAGCACGAGGCGAAGGGCAACGGCTTCGGCTACAGCGTGGTCGGGCCCGGCGACACCACGCGCACGCTCTCCGCCAGGTATCATAAGGACGGGAGCGAGATCCTCGTGTCGCGCGGCGAGGGCGAGAACCCAAGGAAGCTCACACCCAGGGAGTGCGCGAGGCTCCAAGGGTTCCCCGACGAGTTCATCATCCCCGTCTCCGACACGCAGGCGTACCACCAGTTCGGGAACTCGGTCACCGTGCCCGTGATCCGCTCGGTGGCAAGGCTCATGATGGGGGCGACGCGGGATGGACTACGGGGCGCTTAACAGCTACTTCGACGGAGCGGTCGCGAAGACCCTGGCTGCGGTGGACATAAGCCCCGCCAAGAGCAACCAGCACGAGTTCAACGGGACGGGGCCGCTGAGGGCCCTGTTCGGCGACGACGACATCAAGGGCATGCCGACGACCTTCGCCTATCTCGAGGACGACGCTGACCCCGTCTTCGACCACGGGTTCACGACGTGGTATGACGCCCGGCGCAGGCACCCGACCCGAACTGAGTACCGCCTCTACTACAACGACAACAAGTGCATAGCCGCGGCCCGCCCGGGGGACCTGATGGTTCTCGCGATCTCGGACGCGGGCGAGGTCCTCATCGCGTTCGCGAAGGCCGGTACCACGGGGGAGTCGCAGTTGCGCTGGCTCTTCGGCGTCGGCGACACGGCGGACACCGGTTTCAAGGCGGCGCCGACCGACGTCCTGCGCATCGACGCGATGGCGGCGCAGATTCTCGAGTCCATCGGCATAGAGGTCGGCATCCCGAGCGCCGCTGACGGCTTCCTCGACGGGCTGGTCGAGCGATTCGGGGACTCCTTCCCGAAGGGCGTGGACTTCAGCGCCTACTCCGTCTCGACCCTAGGGGAGCTGGACTGGGAGGGCGACCCGGACGGGTCGCTCGTCGCCTGCTACGAGCGCGAGGAGCTCCTCTTCCGCGTGTTCGAGCGCCACATCCTCGAGCGCGACCTCGCCCCGTTCCTCGGGACGACGCTCGACGTCGACGGCGTGCTCCGCGTCACCATGTCGACCTTCCAGCGGAGGAAGTCCAGGGCCGGCACAGCCTTCGAGAACCAGCTCTCCATGCTCTTCGACGCACGAGGCATCCGGTACTCAGCGCAGAAGTACACCGAGGGGAAGTCGAAGCCGGACTTCGTGTTCCCGTCCATCGAGGACTACCATGACCCCGCCTTCCCCGTCGCTCGCCTCACCGTTCTCGGCGCGAAGACCACCATCAAGGAGCGCTGGAGACAGGTGCTCGACGAGGCGGACCGCGTCGAGCGAAAGCACCTCGTGACGCTGGAGCCTGCCGTGAGCTCTGACTACACGACCGCGATGGAGAAGGACCGCCTCCAGCTCGTCGTGCCGCGCCCGATCTTCCCGACGTACACCTCGGGCCAGCAGGAGTGGTTGATGGACATCAAGGGGTTCTGCGAGATGGTTGAGAGTAGGCAGGAAGGTTAGACGGCTGCCTTCGGTTCATACCGTCCCCAATTTTTCAGGTATATCTCTGCTTCGGGTATTACTCCGGGCAGGAGGTCAAGCTGACGCATCTTCGGTCCGCGAGCTGCGCGAAATCCGGTCCGAGCCACACGCTCGACTCTCCTTGCCCGAGCACGAGCGGCATGCGGTTGTGGATTGGCGCGACGCTCGCGTTCGGCCTGGTGGTGACGATCGAGAACCGGTCACCCTCTCGCACGGCGGCGAGCAGGAACGCCCTTGCCCCGGGGAGTCGGAACAGGTACTGCCGGCGGACGGGCCTGCCGGTCCTCTCGCTTTCTGTCTTCTCGGTCATGTGCCCCTCGTAGAAGGCACGGACGGGTACGAGGCAGCGGCCCTGCGCTATGGCCTTGGCCCACATGCCGCGCCTGCCCAGGCGAAGCTGCTCGAGGGCGGACTCTATGCGCGTGTTGAAGACGGCATTGGGTTTGCCGTCGAGCGGAAAACCCCATGTGAGGCGTGCTACGGCGAGGTCACCGCCATCAGGGACGTAGACGGGCACGAGGCTGCCCGGGCGGGCGTCGTGCAGGGGATCGGGGCGCTCGATGTAGCGGATTGAGTGGTAGCCCGTACCGCGCGCGTCGAGCACGGCCTGTGCTTCTTCGGCCGTGAACGGGCACATCCTCACGCACATCGCTGCCTCCTCTCGCCCTCGTCCTTCTCCCCATTATCCCCTCGCCGGGCCACTTGTGACACGCCCATAGCGTGTGCTCATTGTTTGGGTATGGGGTATTGCTTTGCCCGCTTGTGTTGAAAAGCGGTCCTTCTTGTGAGCGGCTAACCTCAGTGACTACACCCGCAACGTGGGCTACAAGATGGGGTCCATCAGCCACGAGTTCGAGAACAAGACGTTCAGCTACGATCGCTGCACCAAGCTGCTTGTGGATGTGAGAGATGTCGAGGAGAGAGACGCGAATAAGATAACCGCTTTCTCAGAA
The DNA here is from genome assembly GCA_944321385.1 of uncultured Atopobiaceae bacterium. Lineage (GTDB taxonomy): Bacteria > Actinomycetota > Coriobacteriia > Coriobacteriales > Atopobiaceae > Thermophilibacter. Next base: position 6,113 of record CALULC010000169.1, on the reverse strand, counting down.
ACGATTATTGTCCGGTGGCCACTCTATCTTTAGAGAAAGGAGAGCGCTGCGAGTCATCGGAGGTTGTCTCATGGGCAGTGGAGTCGGCGTGTACTGTGAGGCTTGCGGGTGGGAAAGATATTTCTCATTTGGGAGGGGACTTCTTTCCTGCCGTAAAGACGCCTGCCTAGAGAGCATTAAAGCGGGTGAGTTTGGGGAGCTTGCGCAGCGCATGGTGAATGAGCTCGCTTCTGATGAGATTGAGTTGCAAAGCGAGCTGACAACATTTGAGTGTCCCCATTGTCGCGAGCTGGTCTCTGGTGAGTTCATGACGGCACATCGCATCGGGACAGACGAGATGCCGGTCGTGTTTATCGCTTGTGGGAATGTCTGTCCTGCATGCGGGGAGCCAATGACATGGATGCGTGGTGTTCCCATAGAAGCCCGCGTGCTGAAGCGCGTCAAGAAGATGCTGAAGAAAGGGTGCCCGGAATGCGGAGGCAAGCTCCAGAGGTCGTCCTACTGCTGGGATTAGGCTGACCGTACTCGGTTGCCGCGAGACGTGAAACGACCCGCGGCAACCGAGCTAATACCATCGGTTCCTACCGATACGTCACCGTCTCCGAAAGCGGCTTGCGGCTCTCGTGGTTGGGCAGCGGGCCCGTGCCCTCGGCGGCGTAGCCGAGGTCGAGCAGCATGAGGAGTTCCTCGTTCTCGGGCAGGCCCAGGCGCTCCTTGGCGACGTCCGGGTCAAAGCGGTTGAGCCAGCAGCTGTCCACGCCCGCGTCGCAGGCGGCTAGGACCATGTGCGTGGCCACGATCGCGGCGTCCTCGATGCCGGAGTCGCGCGCGTCGCCGGGGTAGGTGTAGACGTTCGCGGTGTCGAAGGTCACGGCCAGGACCGTGGGTGCGCCATAGCGGCAGGGCGTGAGCTCGTCCACGATGGCGAGCGACTCGGTGCTCTGGAGCACGTAGACGTGATGCTCCTGCAGGTTCTTGGCGGTGGGGGCAAGCCTGCCCGCCTCGAGGATCTTCTCGAGCGCCTCGGGCTCCACCTGACGGGCCTCGTCGTACTTCTTGCACGAGTAGCGCTTGGCGATGACGTCTCTGAACTCCATGGCTGGCCTTCCTCTGGGAGCTGCCAATCTGAAGATTATTCTACCGCCACTTTGACGGGGCATTCTTGGTTCCGGTTTGGCAAAAGCGGAGCGGCAAGAGGGTCAATCAAAACCCAAGGTGAACGCTTTCCAAAGGAGTTCTGCCAAGAGGAGCGACGCCCGAGTGTCACTCGGAGCACTCGGGCTGCTTGTCAGCATGCCTCGAGAGAGGAGAAGAACTTATCCTCCCACTCAAGCATGCTCAGGATTCCTGTTCTAAGGGCTTTCTTGATCTGCCCAGTGTCAAGTTCGCTTGGAGACATGGCTTCACGTTCATCTATGTTCACATTGACGGTTTTGACTTGGCAGTACTTATTGGCAGAACTGATGTCCTTCTTGTTTGGGGCAAAGAAGTCCTTCACCTTGTTCTGGCGATCGATCACTTCGCGGCCCTGCCCAAAGGGGCCAAGTTCAAGACGGATTGAGGGGACAAAGAATCCGACTGGCTTCGGATAAATGAAATAATGATACGTCGCACCGTTACCCCAAGAGCCCTCTTTGCTTTCTCCCATATGCGATGCAAGGTACCCATCCATCCGCTTTGTGTGAAACCAGAGATAGCTCGTGGTTTCTTTGCACCAACTGGAGAAGAGTCCCTCTGTACCCATTTCCTCAAGCACTTCAAGGTATATCCTGCCGAGGCATGAGGAAACGGCCTTGCGAGCGTTGCTTCTTCGGTTTTCAACGAGGTCAAAGACGTCTGGGTACCTGCGATAGAGCTTGTCAACCAAGTCGTCAATCTGTGCGGTTTCCACGATGCCCTTCCTTTCCAGAAGATCTATGTAGTCCCTGATAAGTAAGAGGTTTTTCTCGTCTGTCGTTCTGGAGGCGAGAACATTCAAGCAATCCCTAAGGTCGTCATAGGAGAAAGGAATCCACTGCTCGGCATGAGCCGTTTTCTCCATGGGAGCGGCGTTGCCCGAGGGAGTGAGAAGCACGTAGATTCGATAGGGATATCGGGCGTAGCGGCTCTCGACGTACGTCCAGTATTTGTCGAGCTGTCCATCTCCGACGCCAGACCAGACCTTGTTTTCCATGCAAAGAACGAGCTTGGGATTGTCAGTCTTGAAAAGGATGTCTGTGTTGGATTCGCTCTCTCGCGTGACGGTCGAGGAAGACAGATCGCTAAGGATGAGCGAGGAGACACCATCGGGGAGCACCTTTGATCCAGCCTCGTCTGGCCCTTTTGAGAATAGTCGCGTTAGAAAAAGCTTAATCAGCGTATCTCCTAGGCCATGGGACTCGTTGGGATCCAGAAGCCATGCAATGAAGTTGGAGTGGCGAATCTCCTGCGTCTCCATGCCAATGGCCTGAAAGAGATTTGTCCGATGGAAGGTGGCGTCAAGTGAGAGGAAGTCCTCGTCCTCGAGCAGCTCCACGATTTGTTGCTCGACGTTTGCGCCCGTTTGCTTCTTCATCTGATTCTCCCGGTCTTTGGCCCTTCAGAAGGGCTACTTCATTTTTCCGCGGAACAGCTCCTCGTGAGGGCCCATGCGCACAAGGCGGATGACGGGGTTTGTCTTGTGCGGCAGGTAGAGAACAATCACGTCCACAAGCCCGTCGGATAGGTGGAAGCCAACGTGTCCGTTGTAGTTTCCCCCAGGGGCGGCAAGCTCGTGCGGGTGATACGCCTCGGGGACTCTTCCTGTGGCGATGAGCTCTCGAACGGCAGCCAGAAACTCCTGCCTCAGCTGGGGATGCGCCTTCATGACGCGCTTGTAGTCCCGCTGGAACTGCGGCTCTGGGCGTACCTCCCACATCGCTACGCCTTGGGACCGTCGAGAAACGCCGCGAGCTCGTCAGCATCCGTGAACTTGGGCGTGTCATCGGGGATTAGGCCGAGCTCCTTTGCCTCTGCCGCAATCATCGCGCGACGAGTCTCCTCGTTGGGCAGGGGGTCGGGTGCCTCTATCTCAAACGGGACGCGCCGCTTGATGCAGAGCTGTCGCGCCGCAAGGTTGAAGTAGCCGCTGAGCGTCATGCCAATGGAGTTGAGGATTTCGGTCGTCTCGCGCTTGACGTCCTCGTCTAGCGTAATGGTTGTGGTTGCCATGGCTATCCAATCATCATCGAGTACGTATAAATGTAGTATCACCTATTTATTACTGCTATATACAATACGAGAAAAGAGATGTTCTGTCGCTTCCCGTGCGCTGTACAATGACCGCGCCGGAAACACCGAGAGGAACGGACCGCCCATGACCGCGCTCGACCTCATGCGTTCAGACGCGTCGTACGCCGTGAGCTACCTCGACATGCCCAATGACCTGCAGACGCGCGCACAGCGCCTCTGCTGGCGCTTCAACCAGCTGGACCCGGAGGACACCGAGGCGCGGGACCAGATCTTGGCCGAGCTCCTTGGAACGTGGCACCCGCGCGCCGTGGTCAAGCCCACGTTCCGCTGCGACTACGGCTTCAACATCCACTTCCACGGCTTTGCGCTCGTGAACTACAACTGCACGTTCCTGGACACCTCGCCCATCAACGTTGGAGAGGGTGCGTTCATCGCCCCGGGTTGCGTGCTCGCGTGCGCGGGTCACGCCGTCCACCCGGAGCAGCGCACGGAGGGCATCCAGACCTCGGCGCCCATCACGCTGGGCAACAACGTCTGGCTGGGTGCCAACGTAACCGTCTGCGGCGGGGTCACCATCGGCGACGGCAGCGTGATAGGGGCGGGGAGCGTGGTCACGCGCGACGTTCCCGCCGGCGTGATCGCGGCGGGCGTTCCGTGTCGCGTGCTGCGTCCCATCGACGAGCATGACCGGGTGACGCCCCTCGCGATGTGAGAGGCGTAGCGCCGCTTTTCTCGCCCCGCTTTTTGTGTCTGGGTGCTTCTTGCGTTCCCTAGTTGTCGCTGCGGGAGAAGCCGTTGCGCATCTGCATGCTCGCCTCGAAGAGCACCTTGGCGAGAAGGTCGTCCGTCTCGCGGCGGCACTCGTCGGCGATGGCGGCGTTGCAGGCCTCGAGGTCGCCGTCGGCGGCGTCGCACGCGCGCACCAGCCCGGCGCAGTGGCTGGTGAGGCGCTCCTGGTAGCGCTCCACGTGCGGCAGGCACGCGCCGTAGGCGGCGTCTGCCAGGGCGGCCACGAGGCGGTTTGCCCAGTAGAAGCTCTCCGTGCTCACCTGCGTGGTGGTGTTTGCTAGGTACTCGGGCGTGGTGGTTACGCGGGCGTAGAACGGCACGAGCGCGTTGAAGGCGTTGCTGCCGAGCGAGACCCACTGAAGCGCGGCGCGCTTCTCGTCCACGTACGGGCGCAGCTGGAGCACGGCGAGCTGGCAGTTGCGGTTGATGCCGATGGGCCGGTAGAGCCCGCGCGTGGAGGCGGGGCCGTTGCCGTAGGGGTCGTAGGGCGTACCCTGGTAGTGGAGGGAGAGCACGTACTTCACGTCCTCGATCGTGACCTTGCGCTCGGGCACGCGGCACCACGGGATGCAGTTGCTCTCGGGGCCAAAGTCTGCGCCCGGCGCGGCGCTCTCCCAGGGGCCGGCGTGGGGGCTCAAAAAGCGCTGCATGTCCCAGGCGCGCGGCGTGTTGTAGACGTGGTCGGAGTCCGAGTGGCTGCCGAAGGCGTCGCGCGGGTTGAAGTGCCCGGGCGTGCCGCCGAGCGTGAGGTCAAGGTGGTTGGCGTCCATCCACTCGCGCAGGTCTGCCGAGCAGAGGTGCTCGCGCTTCTCTCCAAACGCGTCCGTGAGGTCAAAGTCGTCTATGCCCAGCTGGTTGGGCATGGTCACGTAGCAGTCGTCCGGGACGCGGCGTGCGATCCAGTGGTGGCCGCCCACGGTCTCCAGCCACCAGATCTCGTCTGCGTCTGAGAAGGCGATGCCGTTCATCTCGTAGGTGCCGTAGCACTCGAGCAGCTCTCCCAGGCGCTCCACGCCGTTGCGGGCGCTCGTGGCGTAGGGGAGGACGAGCGTGACCATGTCCTCCTCGCCGATGCCGCCCAGGCGCTCCGGCTCAAAGTCCTTCTCGCCCTCCTTGCCGCGTGCCGCGCGATACTCCACGAGCGGGTCGGCTGCGAGCACGCGCTCGTTGGAGGTGAGGGTCTCCGTTGCGCTCATGCCCACGTTGTGCTCGTTGAATCCGGCGGCCTCCCAGAGGCCCTCGCGCAGATCCGCGTTGGGCATGGCGGTGTAGCGGGTGCCTCCCTCGGGGAGCTCTATCTTGAGGTGGGAGATCACGCTCTCGTAGACGCTGCCGGGCTTGGGCGCCTCGCGCGCAACAAAGCGCTTGGCCTCGAACTGCCCATTGGGGGAGTCCTCGTTGCGGGCAACGATGGTCGAGCCGTCGTAGCTGGCCTTCTTGCCAACCAGGATGGTGGTGCAGGGCATGGGTCCTCCTTCCCGCCGCGCGCGGGCACGTCGCGCGGGCGCGTCATGCGCGCGGGCACGTCGCGCGGGCGCGTTTGTTTCAATCGACAATCATCTTAGCCCTCGCGCGGGCCGGGCGCTCCCGCGCCGTCGGATAATGCGGGGGCACGCCCGCGAGCAAACGGAGGAAGCCCTCATGTCCATGAAGTTCCAGCGTCTTCTGCCCATCCCCAAGGACATCCGTGCCGAGATGCCGCTCTCTCCCCAGATGGCGGCGCGCAAGGCCGACTTTGACGCTGCCGTGTCCGCGGTGCTGCGCGGCGAGGACGACCGCATGCTCCTCATCATCGGCCCGTGCTCGGCCGACCGCGAGGACTCCGTGCTCGACTACGCCTGCCGTCTGGCCAAGCTCGCCGAGGAGGTCAAGGACCGTCTCGTCGTGATTCCGCGCGTCTACACCAACAAGCCGCGCACCAAGGGCGTGGGCTACAAGGGCCTGCTCCACAACCCCGATCCCGAGGCTGCCGACGATATGCTCGGCGGCGTGAAGGCCATCCGCCACATGCACCTGCGCGTGGTGGAGGAGACGGGCATGTTCACCGCGGACGAGATGCTCTATCCCACCAACTACCAGTACCTCATCGACCTTCTCGCCTACATCGCGGTGGG
>CALULC010000168.1 GCA_944321385.1 uncultured Atopobiaceae bacterium | reverse complement strand
ATGAGGTTCACCACGGCGATCATCGAGCGCTACCGGCGCCGGGAGACGAGCGTCGAGGAGGCCATGATCGAGATGTACCTCGCCGGGGTCTCGACCCGCAGGATAGAGGACGTCTCCGAGATCCTCTGGGGCTCCAGCGTCTCGGCTGCCACCGTCTCGAACCTCAACGAGAAGGAGTTCGCCTCGGTCGAGGAGTGGCGCAACCGCCCCCCCTCGAGCGCGCCTACCCCTACGCCTGCGTCGACGGGATATACCTCAAGAGGTCCTGGGGCGGGAGCTACGAGAACGTCGCCGTCAAGGTCGCCATCGGCGTGAACGACGACGGCTACCGCGAGGTCATCGGCGCCGCCGAGGGCTTCACGGAGTCGGCCGAGTGCTGGCGCGAGTTCCTCTCGTGGCTGAAGTCCCGCGGCCTGCGCGGCGTGCGCATGTTCACCGGCGACAAGGCGGCCGGGATGGTCGGCGCGATCGCCGAGGTGTTCCCGGAGGCCGCCTACCAGCGCCGCGCGGTCCACTTCTACCGCAACGTGCTGGCCAGGGTGCCCAAGTCCAAGCGGCCGAGGGTCGCGGCAATGCTCAAGGCCGTCCACGCCATGGAGTCGCGCGAGGCCGCCGAGGCCAAGGCCCTCGAGGTCGCCTCCGAACTAGAGAAGTCCAAGCTCGGGGAGGCGGCCAGGGTCGTCCGCGAGGGCTACGAGGAGACCCTGACCTACACGCGCTTCCCGAGGGAGCGCTGGCGGCGCATACGCACGAACAACGCCATCGAGCGACTCAACCGCGAGATCCGCAGACGCACCCGCGTGGTCGGGACGTTTCCCGACGGGAAGAGCGCCCTCATGCTCGTGACCGCCAGGCTCAAGTACGTCGCGGAGAGCGAGTGGGGCTCCCGCCGCTACCTGGACGTGACGCTGCTGGAGGGGTAGCCGTACCGGAGGGCGGGCCTATGGGGCTGTCGGAAAGTGCGCAAGAATCTTGACGGTACCAACTCATCGAAGACCTCATCGTGGTTATCCGTGCCGAGCGTCTCCTCGTTTTTGCGTCAGTGGTTGGCGTAGAGGTCCTCCCGCTCGCCAACACATTCTCATGCCCGATACGACGAAAAACGGCTCTTCTTCAACTACAACATGGATACAAAGCTATCCCGCAAGATGCCTATGCGAACGAGATAAAGGCAACGCCTTTCGATTTCAAATCTCCGAGAGAATTGTTCCCGAGCTGTTGAGCGGATAGTGCTTCATACACAAACAGCCAGTTATCATCTGCGTCTCCGTTTTTCAGAAGCTGCATTGCATCCGACTCAAGTTTCTGAATTGCACTCTTATTATTCCGCTCTAGAGCATATCGGTATTCTAGCGTCTTGAGTAGACAATCGTCGGAAGATATTACGTCATCGACGAGCACGCCATTAATATTAAACTTGTATTTAAGTGAGTAGTAAAATGCGTAGTACGCTCCAAACCAATCATGCGTATCAAAACTAAGCTTATATAAGTAGTTTGATAAGAGGTTGATATCTTCAGTGGCCACATTAAACCTGTTGAGGACAAGCTCTTCGAACGTGATAACTAAATAAGGATAGGATCTTACTAGCTGGAGCATTCTGCTCACCAACAGTTCTTCAGCCGGAGCCGTAAAATCTCGTTTAGCAAGAACACGAAGCAGGAAAATCATAATGGATGTATTCTTATGTACCTGCATAAGAGCTGTAGCGTAATCGAGCGAACTGTCTACAGCGCCCCTATCGACTTTTTCTGGTAGTTCATTCGATAGGCGCCTTAGCTCCGTAACCCAATCCTCGCTTAACGGGACCGGGAGAGGCTCGATTAAAGTCTTCTTCTGATTTCTAAGTAAACCGTATTTGATTAGCTGCTCATCCAGCTCTACAAGGAATCTCCGGGCGCCATCGTACGATTCTGTATAGCAGGTATAATCATCTATATTTCTAACGTATCTATATCCCTTTGCAATCAGCTCTTTATCAATTTCCGTAAGTATAATTTCAGCAATTAGGTTTGAAGAATCGGGGCCGATAAGTATTCCATGGGTTTCGCCATCTGTACAATTTCTAAGGTCGCGATCAATCTTATTAAACCAGAGCTGATTGCCTCTCTTTACTTTAGCTGCTTCTTTCCCGACCAAAGCCCACGGGACTGCATGACTATATATACTGGGGAAGCACATCGAGATATCTGTCGTTACTCGATAAGTGGCGTTAATCTGAATCAGAGGAGTTGGGTCTCCGTCAAGCTGCCACACGTGATAGTTCATTTTGAATAGTCTTCCGGAAATGCTTTGTTTGCGGAGATGAATTCGACTCACCTTGTATTTTTGATTAATACAGCCGTCTTTCATTCTCTGCTTTATTTTTGCCCAGCTGTCCTCAAGCGTTAAGCAAAGCTGGGCATAGGATATGGGGTGCGGGATCCCCATAGCCCTAACACCCCCATCGTTTTTTGGAGTGCAGAAGGAAACATACCTGTGCCTCTCTGGCTTTGTCGGTAGAGAAAAGTTCTCCACATAGCCAAAGAGCGCTTCTGAGGAAAACATGGGTGGGAGTTTATCGCTAAACATTCCGCAACCTAGTAGTCCATACAAGAGCTCATCTTCAGAAATCTCATCGAGATATTCTGCGTAAGAACGGTGACACTCGAGCTGCTCACTAACTGACTTCGTCATTGTTTTGTCCCTGTCATGACTGTTCTTCAAGCTGCACCGGATACCTCCGGATAAGCGTCCTGAACTTCTCGTAAAACTCCCGCAGCCTTGAAATCACCCTATGACGCTGCTCTCCGTAGGCGTTGCCCTTTGCAAATCGCGATACCTTCGGCAGGCAGGACTGAACGAGTGTCCCCGTCTCTGGCACCCCGCCCGCATCAAAGGCATATGAGACAACACGTCGCGTCTCCTCAGGCTTGAGCTTCTCCTCAGTGATAATCGCGTTGAGCTCACGTTCCACGCGCTCGCGCACGTAAGAGGTCCACTCAGCATCCACCTTGGAGCGACGCGCGGCCTCTCCGCCCTCATCGAGCACGCTCACGCCGTCGGAAGTAACGCCCATGCGCTCGACAAACTCCATGATGAGCTCGGCCTTGTCACGCAGCTGCGGCGAGGTCGCAATAGCACGCGAAATCTTGTCGTATGCAACCTTGTCTTCACCGTTGCCGCCTCGCGCCTGCATCACAAGCTCGAGAATGTAGTCGATGTTGACCTCAACTTGCTTGATGAGCTCAATCTCAAAGACAAGGTCATCAACGATGTCAACCTTCTCGGCCTTCGCCTTGGCCTTAAGCTTGTCGGCAATGTCAAGGTACATGCTCTGCATGTCCTGAAGCAGTCGCGGACTGAGCACGTCATCCTTGGGGAAATCGTCAAATACAGACAGAACGTTGCGCAGCCTCAGCAACGCCCCGAATGCACCAACAAAACCCTTCTCAGCAGCCTCCCCAAAGATGCAGAGCGTGCCATTCTCGGAGAGATACTTCTTCTCAATCTCCTCCAGAAGCGTCATGTAATCAGACAGGTACTCCTGATACGACTTAAGAATGACGATACCGTCGGCACTCTCGTCCCCGAAGAGTTCAAGAGCATCGTCCACCTCGTCCGAAAGGTCACGGAAGCAGACAACGTTTCCAAAGGCCTTCACGGAATCGAGGATGCGATTCGTCCTCGAGAACGCCTGGATAAGGCCGTGCATACGCAGATTCTTGTCCACCCAAAGGGTGTTCAGCGTCTTGGAGTCAAAACCCGTCAGGAACATGTCCACGACAACGAGCATGTCAAGCTCGCGAGATTTGAGGCGCTGCGAGACGTCTTTATAGTAGTTCTGGAACTTGGCTCCGTCCGTGGAGAAGGACGTGCCAAACATGGCGTTGTAATCCTCGATAGCCGCCTCAAGCGCCTCGCGGTCACTTGCGTCGAGCTGGCCGGCATCCATCGACTCATCCGCGATAATGCCCGTCGCCAGATCGTCCCCGTTTGGCGCGTAGCTGTAAATCATCGCAACCTTGAGGGGGTGCTTGAGCTCTCCCCTCTCAGCCCTAGTCTCCTGAAGCTGCTTGAGCGCAGCATAGTAGCGCCGAGCGGCCAAAATAGACTCCGTTGCAAGGAGGGAGGTGAAGCCGGTTCCGCACGCATGACGCATCGTGTGCTGGTCATAGTGGTCGAGGATGTACTCCGCGTTGCCCAGGATGCGCGAGAAGGACGTGAGGGCACCCTCGGTATCGATGGCCTGGACCTGATCGTCCCTAAGCCCATCCTTTGCCCTCATTGTCTGAAGATAGCTCACGCGGAACGGCAGCACGTTACCGTCGTCGATGGCGTTGACGATGGTATAGGAGTGGAGGCGGTCGCCGAACGCCTGCTCGGTGGTGCGCAGGGTCGGGTCGCCGCTCATGTTGGCGTTCTTGGCAAAAATGGGCGTGCCCGTGAAGCCGAACAGATGGTAGTACCTGAACTTCTTGACAATCTCCTTGTGCATCTTGCCGAACTGGCTGCGGTGGCACTCGTCGAAGATGAACACGACGTGCTTATCGTAGATAGGGTGCCTCGCGCTCTTCTCAATCAGCACAGAGAGCTTCTGGATGGTCGTGACGCAGATGCGCTTCGTGTCGTCGCGCAGGTTGGCGTCAAGCGCCCGCGTGTCCGCGGACCCGTTCACCGCGTCCTTCTGGAAGCGGTTGTACTCCTTCATGGTCTGGTAGTCGAGGTCCTTGCGGTCCACGACGAACATGACCTTGTCGACGCCCTCCATGCGGCTCGCGAGCTGGGCGCACTTGAAGCTCGTGAGCGTCTTGCCCGAGCCGGTGGTGTGCCAGACGTAGCCGCCGGCGTCGACGGTGCCGAGCCTCCTCTTGTCCAGCTCCGAGACGAGGATGCGGTTGAGGATGCGCTCCGTGGCGCAGATCTGGTACGGGCGCATGACGAGCAGCTTAGGCTCATCCTCGGCGGTGAGCACGCAGTAGTGCGTGAGGACCATGAGAAGCGTCCCCTTTGAGAGGAAGGTCCGCGCGAAGCCCTCGAGGTCGGCGATGCGGCGGTTCCTCGAGTCGGTCCACCAGCTCGTGAACTCGAACGAGGACGCGCCCCGGCGGCCCGCCTTGGGGTGCGTGTGGTCCCAGCGCACGGTGTTGCCGTAGTACTTCGTGCTCGTGCCGTTGGAGATGACGAAGACCTGGACGAACTCGAAGAGCCCCGAGCCCGACCAGAAACTCTCGCGCTGGTAGCGCTCGATCTGGTTGAACGCCTCGCGCAGGCGCACGCCGCGCCGCTTGAGCTCTATGTGCACGAGCGGAAGGCCGTTCACGAGGACCGTCACGTCGTAGCGGTTCTTGTGCGTGCCCTCGTCCGTCTCGTACTGGTTCATCACCTGGAGGCGGTTCCTGTGGATATGGTCCCGGTCCAGGAGGTAGACGTTCTTATACGAGCCGTCATCGCGCTGGAAGGCTACGACCGGGTCGTCCTGGATGCGCCGCGTCTTGTCGATGACCGTAAGCGCCGGGTTCGTGACGTTCTCCGAGCTGAAGCGCCTCCACTCGGCGTCGGTGAACTCGATGCCGTTCAGCTCCTCGAGCTTGGCGCGCAGGTTGGCGACGAGCTCGGCCTCGGTGTCGACGCGGAGCCGGTCGTAGCCCTGGTGCGTCAGGATGTCGATGAGCCCGGCCTCGAGGTCCGCCTCCGACTGGTAGGCTCCCTCCGCCGCGGGAGCGGCGGGCGCCTCGGAGCAAACCGTCAACTCGGGGCCCTGCAGGATGAGGCCGTAGGTCGGCGTGCCGGGAGCAGTGTCCTTGGCGATGGGGTCATCGACGGTCATGACGTCGCCTCCTCCTTGCACGGGAAGTCGAGGAGCCTGTCGCGGTAGTACTCGTACTGCTGGCGTCGCGCCTCGATCTCGGCGGGGAGGCCGTCGGTGAGCGACGTCGTGAGCGCGTCGAAGCGATCGAGGATGTCGACGACCTGCCGCTGGACGGAGAGGGGCGGAACGGGCACGTCCAATTGCTTCAGGTCCTTGGCATTTACCGCTGGGGTCCCGCCCTCGTTCATAAGAGCAACAATGTCATTCGACATACTCTGAAGAACAAAAAACAGGTATCGATTGCTCACGTCCTCATCTGTGCTGCAAATGCGGTAGCACAATGGCCCGCACCAAAACCTATCCCGCTGATACCCGACAAATCCTATCCCACCCTGTCCTCGCGAGGGCGTCGTCACTGTATCACCCTCGGTATTGAAGCCACCTGTTGATCCCGATAATGTAGTTCCAGCATTCACGTAGGGATATTCAGAAACGCCGACCGCATCAATCTGCGTCGGCTTTTTGCCGGTTCTAATCGAAGCAATACTTCCAAGCGCCACTACTTCTACAGCAGCGCCCGCCATCGCCTCGAGATTCTCGCGAGACAGCAGCTCGTCGCGGTAGTGGGCGTACTGCGCCTTGCGCGCCTCCAGCTCCGCCTCCAGCTCCGCCTCCAGCTCCGCCTCCAGCTCCGCGAAGGAGTCTAGCACCCGCACGATCTCTCGCTGGATGCCGATAGGTGGGACGGGAATCTCCGCCTGGGCAAGATCAGCTGGCTTTGTCTCTATAACCTTGATACCACGCGCAATTCTAGATTTCTGACTTTGAAATTGCGCTCCCAGAACACAATATGCAATGTAACGCGGATTCTCCTTTGTGTGAAACGCACAGGAGTGACCACTAATCGCCACGGGAGTATCACCCTCCCAGACGAGAGGCGTACAAACATCTTCTATGTTCTCGCTTGTTATCGCAAAGATGACATCGCCGGGCTCAGCTTTCTTTGCTCTGGCAAACTGCTCTTCCGAAATTGATGAGATAGCTTCAGAGGCACTCATTCCATAGCGGGTATAAATCTGCCCATAATGGATGCAGGGCTTACCATTCTCGATAAAGTCCTTCTTCTGAATGCCTGTGCCACGTGTGAATATGCCAACCTCACCCAGCTTCTTGTACTCCACGCCATCCGGGCAGAGCCGCTGAATCATCTCGTCAATCCTGCCCATGCGAACCCGCCAATCCCTCATTGACAAGAGGGGCCGAAGATACAAAAGTAAGTGAGTTATTTGCCGCAGTGACCAGCTTCCATGGCAGAAACGCGACAATCTCCCGCACATGATGCAAGTTAATCGCTTCAATGACGTTTAGACCACAGAAGACGACGTAGTTTACGTCGTTCACATACTGCGCCAACCACTCAAGATTCTCCCGATCACGCGACAGACGATAAAGCCCATACGGCTTTCCGTCCGCATAGGTAGACTCCAAATCACCAATTCGCAAGCCATCTAAAACCACGAGCTCGAGAGGGCGGAACATGCAGCTTAAATCAAGTTCATTAAGATCAATTACAAATACAGACGTGTCGAACTGCTTACTGCATGCACGTTTGCTTCCGACGTGCTTGGCCACCTGCTCTCGCAGGTTATTCGTCAAAGCTTCGTACGTGTGCTCCGGATGAGCGCATAAATACGTCCGCCTCTTGAAATCGCACGAGCTAACGGCCTTCTCATCATCCTGTGCAATCTTCACCCTCAGCTTGCCATCCTGCTTCATCTGTGCTGAACCCTTGCGCTCAGAAATCGAGGAGGAGACGCTGAACAGCTCAACACAAGAATTTGAACTATAGAAGTCGGGAAACGTAGTGTCGTTGTTTTGCACCAGCGAAGAAAACGCCTCCGCCAGTCTTTCTACGTCTTCAGCGGAGAAGCCGTAAAAGTAGTTGAGGTCTTGGCGCTTCAGCAATTCATGAACACGTTTCATGACTTCCTGCTCACGAATTTCCTGATCTTCCTTATGTCCCACAGTCTCACGCCTCCAGGTCCGCAACGATGGCGTCGATCTGCTCGCGCAGCTCCTGCTCGCGCGCGACGATGCCCTTGATGCGCTCGTTGAGCTCGACGATGTCGACCCTCTCACGCGTGTCGAGCTTCTCGACGTAGGTGCCAACCGACAGGTTGTAGTCGTTCTCGGAGCCGACCTCGTCGATGCCGACAAGCTTTGAGAAGTGCTCTTCCTCACTGCGGTCGTGTACGGCGTCGTAAATCTTCTGGATGTTCTCGGGCATCAGCTTGTTCTTGTTGCCGACGTGGCTGAACTCCTCGGACGCGTCGACGAAAAGAATCTTATCATCGGCCTTGCCCTTGGAGAGCACGATGACGCAGGTGGCAATCGTCACGCCGAAGAAGAGATTCGCCGGCAACTGGATGACCGCCTCAACAAAGTTGTTGTCTACGAGATACTTGCGAATCTTCTGCTCGGCGCCGCCACGATACAACACGCCGGGAAACTCGACGATGGCAGCCTTACCGTCAGCGGAGAGCCAACTGAGCATGTGCATCGTGAACGCAAGGTCAGCCTTGGACTTCGGCGCGAGCACGCCCGCTGGCGCGAAGCGTGGATCGTTGATAAGCGTTGGGTCGGCGTCGCCCGCCCACTTCACTGAGTACGGCGGATTAGAGACGATGGCATCAAACGGCTCATCATCCCAATGCTTGGGCTCGAGCAGAGTGTCCCCAAGAGCGATGTCGAACTTGTCGAAGTTCACCTTATGCAGGAACATGTTAATGCGAGCCAGGTTATATGTCGTGATGTTGATCTCCTGGCCATAAAACCCACGGCGGACGTTCTCCTGTCCCAGCAGCTTGGCGAACTTTAGCAGCAGCGACCCCGACCCGCAGGCAGGATCGTAGACCTTGTTGACGCTCGCTTTGTCACCGATGACGATCTTTGCCAGGAGCTCGGATACCTCCTGTGGCGTAAAGAACTCGCCACCCGACTTGCCAGCACTCGAGGCGTACATATTCATGAGGTACTCGTAGGCATCGCCGAACAGGTCAATCTTGGCGTCGGCGACGTTGCCAAAGTCGAGTCCAGCTATGCCCTTGATAATCTTGACAAGACGGCTGTTGCGCTCAGCGACCCCATTTCCAAGCTTGTTGGAGTTGAGGTCGATATCGTCGAAAAGACCTCGGAAACTCCTCTCGGAGGGAGTGCCGACGCTCGAACCCTCAATGTGGTCAAACACGGCCTTGACGGTTTCGTTGAGATCGGAATCCTTGTCGCAGCGCGCGGAGACATTCACGAAGAGCTCAGAGGGCAGCATGAAGTAGCCGCGCTCCTCGACGATATCCTCCCGCGCGGCCTCGGCGTCAACGTCGGACATGGCGGCGTAAGAGAACGCGAGGTCTCCCGCCTCATGCTCGCCCTCGTCAATGTAGGCTGCAAGATCTTCGGAGATGAAGCGGTAGAAGAGGAAACCCAGGACGTACATCTTGAAGTCCCAGCCGTCTACAGCGCCGCGGACGTCGTCGGCAATGCCCCAGATGGCCCTATGCAACGCCGAGCGCTGCTGCTCTCTTGTTGTATCAAACTCTGCCATGCATGATCTCCTCGCTAGAAAGCGAATCGCCGCTGTGAACACAACAAATCTCGGTTATTCGCTTGACGCTTTCTAATCCTCCATGCGAAGTCTTCTCTCAGAGAGACGCTCCCCTTCGTAAGTAAAGTGAAGCGGCCCCTGCACCCCGCTATTGCGGCCCAGGAACTCCTTGGCCAGCGCAGAGAGCGAAGTAGTTACGCCTTCATACTCGACGCGCGTGTCGTCAACAACGATAGCCACCTTTGATGGGTCGTTTGCGAAAACCACTTTCTCGCCAGGCTTGATGCCAACCATAGAGAAGCGGAAGCGAGTTCGCCTTCCAGTCTCTGCATCATGGCGGGCCTCCTCCGCCTCGCGCTCCTCTTCAATCTGTTCGCCGGTAGGCGTTACGCGATGAAGCTTGTCCTCGGTACCCGAAATGCGAGCAATGGCCTCAAGGATGGCATAGGCATCCTCGGGAGACATCTCGAAGAACTCCTTGGTGCGGGTCTTCCCGTTGAAGGTCTCGATGGTACGAAGGTCAGGATTCAGCTGGTCAATGAGCTCGTGGAGCGCCTTGTCCGTCAGCTTGTGGTCGACATCGTAGGTCGCGTATGCCCGAAACGCATACGGAAGAGCTTCGGAGCGGTTGAGCTCATGAAGTCTACGCTGCAGGTTGCTCGCGTAACCAATCTTCACGTACTGCGGGAAACTCGGATTGGTGAGGATGTAGATGACGCCTTTGCTCACTCTTCAGTCTCCCCTCGTCAAATCGTCTCCTTTATTCACACTTATCATACTGAGACGACAGGTCATAATGGCATCCGTATCGGCAAATGCGACTCGATGAGCTGAACGTTGTCACATAGCCATTTCCCACGCACCACTCAAGCCCACCAACAATCGACGGCTGTATGCTCTCACTGATGACAGCGTTCGCCTACTCCCCATCCCAATTTGCGCGGTAGGTCTTAACCTAATTTGCGTCTCTATATCCCGGAGCCACTCGGCAAGTCACAAAGGGAGCGCTATAGTTTTGATTTAAGGTTCGCTTAAGACAGCATTATGTGAGGTCAACGATGCGGGACGACGTACAAATGTCGGAAGACTATACGCGAGCCGATGGGCACGGAGTCAATTCGGCGACGCCGACAGAACGTGACTCTCTCAATGAGGAAAGGGTCTATGAAGCTCGAAGGAGAGCGAGCGAAGCCGCGACGCAATTGGAGCGCGAGAGACGCAAGACCCGGAGCAAAGACGAGAGAACACGACGCCGCAAGGCGCGTAGAGAGGCGCTCTCCGGACTATTGACTCCAAAACGCCTGGTGGGAGCACTCATCAGTATCGGTATTCTTGTCGGCTTTTGCACCCTTGCTCTTCCAGGCATACTGCGGAGCGGCGAAGGACTGACGTATCTGTCGACATCAGAACTTGAAAGAGTTGTTAGCATCAGCAAGCTCTCCACAACGGAGTACGTCTACAATGGAATCGCTGAAATAAAGGATGACAACGGAAACGTCACCCAGAGAATCTACTATGCCTCGACAGTCAGAGCTGGCATCGATCTCACTGACGTAACTTTTAGCATCGACAATGACAACATGACTGTCACTCCCATCATTCCAGAGATTACGATCTACGACCCGAGTATCGATGAGTCATCTTTTGACTACATCCCGAGAAACCCAAACCTAGAACTCAAGGACATCATCAGCATCTGCAAAAAAGACGCCCGCGCCGAGATTGAGAGCCAGGGTGACATCTATCGCACCGCAAGAATAAATCTCGAAAGCGCCATACAGGCACTCACGCTCCCGCTCCTTGAGAACAGGGATTACGAGCTCGTCTGGCCAGAAGATTCCCCAGACTCCGTCGATAATGACGAGAGCAACGATGAGCAGTCGTCCGAGGAGGCCACCAATGAGGCTTAGCAGCATAACCTGGAAGAGCATTGCATCAGCAATGCTCTTCACAACGCTCCTGCTCTGCCTTCCCGGATGTGTCTCCGAGAAGGCAGAGCCCGCGCCGAGCTTCTCAAACGCAGGGTATATCTGCGAGCTTTCCACCCTCGAGGTCTACTATCACAACGTTGCGCGAGCAGAACAGCAGGCAAACGGCCCGTTCGCTTGGTTTTTCGAAAGTGGGTATAAACAAATCTGGTTTGAATACAGTGGCATTGTCGAGATGGGCGTTGATGTATCTCAGCTGAGTATCTCTGGACCCGACCAATCCAACGTTGTCACCATTGCTCTCCCTCAAGCTGAAGTTCTGGACGTAAACATCGATGAAAGCTCAATTTCTGAACCCGTCATCGAAACAGGCTTCATGACGGGATTTACCACTGAAGAGAAAACCGAGATACTCGGTAACGCGCAGAGCGAGATGCGGGCGGCGGCAGATCAAGACGACACTCTCAAGAGCCAGGCGAGAGAGCGCGCAAAGAGCATGCTCGAGTCCTATGTCAAGAACGTAGGTGAGCTTATGGGCGAGGAATATACCATTAGGTGGGTCGATGTGGTTAGTTCAGAGGACTAGCGCTCCCCTGCCCCTCCAACGACACTAGAGGATTCCCCCGAGCCTCAGATAGAGCAATAGTGCCACCTGCAGGACAATCATGACCGGAAGACCCCAGGAAAAGTACCACTTCCTCGTCTTATGCCGCACGAGGTACATACCCACGACGCCTCCGACGGCCCCTCCTACAAGTGAGAGCCCAAGCAGCACGACCTCGGGAATTCGCTTGTCAACCCGTCCCTGCTCCGCCCGGAGCTTATCGTAGATGAACAGGGCAAGCGTCACGAGGTTCGCAACGAGGAGGTAGACACCAAGCGGAGCAAGGTCACCAAGGTCGAGCGGCACCACGAGGGAGGCGACGTCGAGCTTTATGACCCCGTATACGCAAAGCGTAACGAGCACCCACGCCACTATGCCGATGATGGCGATGAGGCGCCACGCGACGTTGTTCTTGTTGACCCTCCTATCCCAGACGAGGAAGGCCACGAGCATCCCAATGCCACCTCCGATGAGCGCGAAAACGCTCAGAATCCTATGGTCGATAAGCTCCTCGCGCCCCGTCCTCATGCAGACGTGGTAGTCAATCGTGAGAAGGAGAAACGCGAGCGCATTCACGACGAGGAGGTAGATAAGGTAGGGGTCCATGAGCGGTCCTTTCGTTGGTCCGTTCCAACCAGTTTAGCCTTGCTCTTCTCATACCACCCCTCCGATATTCCCCTGGGCTCCATGGGCTCGGCGGCCGCCTCGTCCATGTCCCGACACTTCTCCTCAGCAATGTTCGCGATAACGCATCGTCGAAGGTCGCTGGTGTCTTCCCGTTATCAATCTCCTGCAGTATCGCGTCGTAGGCGAGGCACATCACCTGGTATCCTGGACGCGGGCGAGAGGAGGAACGATGTCCCGCAGGAACTGGTCGCGTCAAGAGACCCTCATGGCGCTCGCCTTCTATCTGTGCCCTCCCCTTCCCCGGAAGAACTGGGACGACAGCGACGCCGAGATCCAGCTTCTTGCCGGAGAGATCGGGCGCACGGAGTC
>CALULC010000167.1 GCA_944321385.1 uncultured Atopobiaceae bacterium | reverse complement strand
ATCCTGTGCGCATCTACCCTGTGGGAAGGCTTGACCGCGAATCGGAAGGCCTTCTTCTTATGACAAACCAGGGCGATCTGGTAAACCGCATCATGCGCGCGGGCAATTATCACGAGAAAGAATATCTGGTCACCGTGGATCATCCATTAACGGAAAATGTCCTCAGAGGCCTGGCGGGGGGAGTCCCGATCCTGGATACCGTTACCCGCCCCTGTAAAGTATATAAGACCGGAGAGAAAAGCTTCCGGATCATTCTCACACAGGGCCTGAACCGGCAGATCCGCAGGATGTGTGAATATTTCGGATATCGGGTGACTGAATTAAAGAGAGTACGGATCATGAACCTGACCCTGGACGGACTCCGGCCCGGAGAATACCGGGATATCCGTCCGGAAGAATGGAAAGAATTACAGAAAAGAATCGAACATTCATCAAATGAGACAGTGACAGGAGGACGTTATGGACACAGCCCTGCAGCAGATGAAAGATCTGGTAAAAAAGCTGAACGAGGCGGCAAAAGCGTATTATCAGGAAGACCGGGAGATCATGGACAACAGAGAGTACGACGAACTGTACGACCGTCTGGAGAAAATGGAAAAAGAAACGGGGATCGTACTGGCGGACAGTCCCACCGTAAACGTAGGGTACGAGGCCGTTGATTCTCTTCCCAAGGAAAACCACGAGACCCCCATGCTATCCCTGGATAAGACCAAGGACAGGGAGGTGCTGAGAGAATTTATCGGTTCCCATAAGTCCCTTCTCTCCTGGAAGATGGACGGACTGACCATTGTGCTTACCTATGATGGAGGAGAACTGGAGAAAGCCGTGACGAGAGGGAATGGCGTCGTGGGCGAGATCATTACCAACAATGCCCGTGTATTCCGCAACATTCCTTTGAAGATTCCCTTTCAGGGGCGTCTTGTGCTGCGGGGCGAGGCGATCATTTCCTATTCTGATTTTGAGCGGATCAACCGTTCTATAGAGGATGTGGACGCGAAATACAAGAATCCGCGTAATCTCTGCAGCGGTTCGGTGCGCCAGCTGAACAATCAGGTGACAGCGTCGCGGAATGTTTATTTTTACGCGTTTTCCCTTGTGTCCGCCCCGGGCGAGGATATGCACAATTCCAGAGAGTATCAGATGGAGTGGCTGAAGAAACAGGGCTTTGACGTGGTGGAATACAGGATCGTTACTGCGGACACTCTCGACGGCGCGATGGACTATTTTGCTTCCGCCATAGAGAAAAATGATTTTCCGTCAGACGGGCTTGTGGCGCTGTATGACGATATCGCCTACGGGGAATCCCTGGGTACTACAGCGAAATTCCCGCGTAATTCGCTGGCGTTCAAATGGGCCGACGAGACGAGGGAGACAACGCTGCGGGAGATCGAGTGGAGTCCGTCGAGGACCGGTCTGATCAACCCCATCGCCGTTTTTGATCCCGTGGAGCTTGAGGGAACCACCGTAAGCCGCGCCAGCGTTCACAACGTAAGCATTGTAAAGGAGCTTGAACTGGGGATCGGAGATACCATACAGGTGTATAAGGCCAATATGATCATTCCCCAGATCGCGGAGAATCTTACAAGAAGCGGCGATCTTAAGATACCGGATATCTGTCCTGTGTGCGGGAAGGAAGCCCGGGTGATAAAAGAAAACGAAGTGGAATCCCTCTACTGTATGAATCCTGACTGCGTCGCCAAGAAGATCAAGGCTTTTACCCTTTTTGTCAGCAGGGACGCCATGAATATTGACGGGTTGTCCGAGGCTACGCTGGAGAAGTTTATTGCCAGAGGTTTTATTCACAACTTCGGAGATATTTTCGAGATCGGAAAATACCGTGACGAGATCGTTTCCATGGAGGGATTCGGGGAAAAATCCTTTGAAAACCTTATGGACAGTCTGGAGAAAGCGAGAGAAACGACGCCTGCCAAAGTGATCTACAGTCTTGGGATCGCCAATATCGGCCTTGCCAACGCAAAGGTGATCTGCCGGCATTTCGGCGACGATCTGGATAAGATCCGCCGGGCCGGTGAAGAAGAGATAAGCGCCATTGACGGGATCGGACCGGTAATCGCCCGCAGTCTGGCGGAGTATTTCCGAAATGAAGAGAACAACAGGAAACTGGATCATCTCCTGGCTCATCTGCATCTTCACAGTGAGGAGACGGCAGAAGAGCAGTCTTTTGCGGGAATGAATTTCGTGATCACGGGAAGCCTGGAACATTTTTCCAACAGAAGCGAGGCCAAGGCGCTCATAGAATCTCTGGGCGGTAAGGTGACGGGATCCGTGACGGGAAAAACCAGCTATCTGATCAACAATGATAAAACGTCCGGTTCCTCAAAGAATAAAAAAGCGGCGGAACTGGGGATCCCGGTTCTTTCCGAGGAAGAATTTCTGAAACTCGCGGGCAGGGATCCAAAAGAAAGCGAATAAGAATGCACGGCTTCCTGAGTCCGGGAAACAGACCGGTATGACAGCATGAAAAAGGAGGAGACAGAAAAT
>CALULC010000166.1 GCA_944321385.1 uncultured Atopobiaceae bacterium | reverse complement strand
AGTAATACGTTTATTTTTTGCTAATAACATGTAGTAATATAACATATTTTATATTTTTGTCAACATGTTACTCCATTTATTAGACCAAAAGTTGTAATAACATGATTACAAGGAGCTTTTATGACAAATTTACGCAAATTACTCGGCAGACGACTTGTAGAAATTCTTGCTAATAAAAAAATGAAACAGCGTGAACTGGCAGACAAGTTAGATATGGATCCGCAAAGTGTCAGCAGAATGGTTTCAGGAAAGCACTTTCCAAAAGTAGAACATCTGGAAAAAATTATTGATGCCTTAAACATTCAGCCGGAGGAACTTTTTACATTTTCGCATGTGGCTGATGACAAAGAACTTATAGCCGATATTAACCGTTTAATCACTAATGCTCCAAGCGCCAAAATCCGCATGGCTCACAAAATTATTACTGCTCTTTTTGAATAGCAATACCAGCAGCATTTAAAAATAATTGTAGTGCAATCTTCCGCAACAATAAACTTTATCGCAGTACAGAAAAGTAAGAGTTTATTATAAAAATGCTATTGCCCTCTCATCGTTACTTACAAAATATCTAAGGGGTCGACATCAATGGAGAGTTTTATGTCTTTAGGCATTGTTATTTTGTTCAGGAAGCTTGATATAAAATTATGTCCTTTTTCATCCAGCTTGTTTTTTATTAAAATTTGGAATCTGTACATACTGTTTATTCGCTCAATTACACAGGGCGTAGGGCCTAAAACTTCTAAGCGTTCGGAAATACCGTATTTTTCTATCATTGTGCAAAGCCTCAACGCAATTTCCTGCGCGGACTTTTCTGCACGAAAATTATTTTCAGCACTTAATATCAACCGGATAATCTGGCTGAACGGCGGATAATCAAATTCTTCCCGCGCAACAATTTCAGTATTATAAAATTCACCGTAATTTTGGGATTTCGCACTTTCCAGAGCATAAAAATCAGGGTTATAGGTTTGGAAGAAAACATTTCCGGCAAATTCGCCGCGGCCTGCTCTGCCCGCAACCTGCGTTAATAATTGAAAACCGCGCTCAGAAGCCCTAAAATCCGGCAGATTGAAACTCGCATCGGCAGAAATTACTCCAACAAGGGTTACATTCGGATTGTCCAACCCTTTGGCAATCATTTGAGTTCCGACAAGAATATCAATATCCCCTTTTTGAAACCGTTCCAAAAGTCTTACGTGCTCACCTTTTCTTACCATAACATCACTGTCGACACGTTCCACTTTATAGTCAGGATATAATTCTTTTATCAGCATTTCTATTTTTTGAGTGCCTGTCCCGCTTGTTTTTAGGGCATCTGAATGACATTCAGGACAAAAATCAGGGAAAGGTTCTATATGATTGCAGTAGTGGCATTTCAATACCCTGTCTTTAGCATGCCATATCATAGGGATGGCACAGTTCGGACATTCAATTACGTGCCCGCATGCCTGACACTGTGTAAATGTCGAAAATCCGCGGCGATTTATCAAAAGAATCACCTGCTGCCCCGCACTAACGGTTTCAGTTATTGCTGTCTGTAAGGGTTTTGAAATAATATTACGATATGCTGCACGTCCGTGCTCCTGCATATTAATAACCGTAACAGGCGGAATTTTAGCATCATTATATCGTTTTTTCATCTCAAAAAGATTACCGCTGTTTACCGCTCTGTAGTAAGAAGATATATCCGGTGTTGCAGAACCTAAAATCAGCGGACAATTATAAAATTCGGCAAGTTTTCTTGCTACAACACGTGCATCATAGCGTGGAGCAGGATTTGTTTGTTTATATGCACTTTCGTGTTCTTCATCAATAATAATAAGCCCTAAATTTTTAAGCGGGGCAAAAACTGCCGAACGTGCGCCGGCAAGTATTTTAATTTCATTGCGATAAAGTTTTTGCCATACATCATATCTTTCACCTTCTGATATGCTGCTGTGCCAGATTGCTACATCTTCCGTACCAAACTTTCCGGCCAATCGTCTTGTTAATTGAGAAGCAAGTGCTATTTCCGGAGCGAGAAAGAGAACATTTTGGCCGGACTTTATCGTGTCGTCAATAAGCTTGAAATAAACTTCTGTCTTGCCGGAAGCCGTGACACCGTGGAGAAGGATTTCTTTATTAATCGGGTGTTGCGCAGGGACAGATATTTTTTTCTTTATCCCTTCATAAACCTTTTGCTGATCGCCGGAGAGTTCAAACAAAGGCTGACGCTCTGAAATTCGTAAAATATCCAGCGGGTTTCTGTATATATCCTCATTTGTAAGCCGAATACAGCCTAAAATTTCAAGTTTTTTGATAGTTGCCCTTGTTGTTTTGGCCATTTTTTCAAATACAATAAGCGGACATTTCCCTGTATTTTTAAGGATTTCCAGTACTTGAATTTGTCTTTTAGTCGCGCCGTCAAATGTTACAAATTCAATGGACTGTTCGGTTTTTGCATTTTTTTCGATTAGTTTTAACGGTATTGCCGTATTCAAAACAGTTACGAGATCTGTGCAGTAATAATTAGCGACCCACTCCAAAAGCTTTAAATATTCTATAGAGAAAAGCGGATTTTCGTCCAATATTTTATTAATTTTTTTTGCCCTGATATTATCGGGAAGATAATCTGAAAAACCGACACAAAAAGCATTAATAAGCCCTTGTCGTCCAAACGGTACGAGGATAGCCTGACCGATTTGAATTTTATCTTTCATATTTTCTGGAATAAGATAGCTAAAAGTCTTTACACCGAGATCTTTGATATTTACAAGGGCTAATGCATATTTCACTATTCAGCCTCAGCCATAAATTCTTTTTTTGCATCTTCTATAGCTTCTGACAACAAATCCAACTGATCAGGAGTAAAAGTAACGCCTTTTTTAGTCGGTATCCAGCTTGCGCCATCATCGGTTGTATAGAAAATT
>CALULC010000165.1 GCA_944321385.1 uncultured Atopobiaceae bacterium | reverse complement strand
GTCGAGGTATTCCTGGTCGCTCCATTCGCTCCGGTGTTCGCCGATAGCCTGCAACGAGAGGAACCATGTCAAGTTCAGGTCGAGCAAGGTTTCGCCCGTATCGTTATTCAAAATGCGAAGGCGAGGGTTCTGGTCGTACATCATGCGCGAGGTGTTCAGCTCTGCTACTACGGCATGATTGATTTCGCCTTCCGTTGTTTCTGAGTCGCTTGCTGTTGAAAGTTCCTGCAGGTAAGGTTCGTAGGCAAGCGGGTCTTCTTCGTAAGTGTCTCCTTTATAATCCAACCAGCCATTGTGTCCGTCAATCACAAAGTGATAATCTTCGGCTTGCAACTGCTGTCCGGCACGGTAAGGCATCAGGATGATACGCAACTTGTTGGTACATTTCATCATGTCGACCGTAAATACATCCTCACCACCTGTCACTTCACCTTCTACTGTTCCGCATAGCAATCCGTTCAGTTCAGTATGGCAAATGTTCTCTTCCCGATTTAGCCGGGCATGAAGATCGGTCAGTGTAGAGGTACCTGCGGTCAACTCAGGAAAAGTAAAGTTAGATAAATTGTCCTGGTTATCGGTTTCTTGTGCCCATGCTACAAAAGTGTACGTGCCTGGGGCTAAGTCGGACATATCCATGGTAAAGCCATTGTTGATGTTTTCGTTTTCCTCCTGCTGTGTAGAGAGATAATTTCCGTTTTCATCGAACACCCATACTTGCACGCGGTCGGCTTCACGTCCGAAAGCATCGCCTTCGGTTACGTTGTAGGTATAACGGAACTGTAGCGTTACGCTACTTTCTGTTACGGGTGGTTCCGTCACACAATCATCACGGTCTTCTTTGATGCACGATGTCAGTGACAAGGCTGCAAGTGTACTGAGAAGTCCCCAATAAATGCCTGTTTTTCGACTCTTTTTCATGGTTATATCATTTTTTTGTTATTATCTCTCTGTTTATATGTTGTGGGAAAGGTTTCACCACGGATTACATAGATTAAATCCATCGGTTTCTGTTCTTTCCTTCTTTATTTTCTATTCCGGTGGCATCCATGGGATGCAGGTGTTTCCTTCTTTTGCAGAAGAGGAGCCTCCCCAACCCCCTCCCGAAGGAGGGGCTTTACATAGGAGGTTTTGTTGGTTCTTACATTAAACTTATTTTCTTCTAAGAATAAAAGTATTGTTATTGCAGGTCTACATGATATTGACTCAATACCCACGGATTAACCATACAGCGAACTTGCAAGTAAGTAGGTTCGTCAACAGGATCAGTCGGATCCGTATCCGGATTCCATCCGCCCGGAACGTCATCACCGATACCTTTTACACTATCAATAATCAAATCGTAAATGGTATTACGCATAACTGAATGATAAGGTACTGCTTGTTCTTCACCTTTTGCTGCTATGTAGTTCTGATCCTTGATATAATGAGTATAATACATTACACAACCTTCATAAACATGAAGGTCATATTTTACACGGAAATCTGAAACGGTTTTAGGAGCATCTCCTGTTGCAGTTCCAGCAAAGGCAGCCTGCAGTTCTGCTTTTGCAGCATCTGCACCACTTGCAAAGAGAGTTGTATATTTTGCAGCCAATGCACTTAATGTAGCAAAGTATTCTCCGTTATAACCATAGAAACAACTGATAGCGTCTTCAGTACCCTCAGCATCATCATAAGTATCGCAACCTGTTACAGTGGCTGTAGCCTTAAATAATACACCTGTAGTATTGCCGTACAAATCTGCACCGGTAGCAAAACAATTGTCTTTCGTAGAGAAACTATTGTTTTCCATACAATATAAATTACCTTTAGTAAACGGTGAAGGAGTAATATCTTTTACAAGGTCTGTAACTCCTTTGTATTCATCCAATTCAAGTCCACGATTCGGGTTAATTTGGCTATAATAATCCCAGCGATAATAGAATGAATTATCATTATCGGTTGTTACTTCTGGAGTTAACAGGATATTATCATACTGTTTTGTAGCAGTAGCCGTTGCCGTTGCTTTACCCCAATGCTGTTGCAAATAAGTAGTCTTGATGCCGTTAATCAAAGCAATACCATCAAAGGTGATGCTTTGCAAAGCTTGTAATTTGGCTTGAGCAGCTTCAATCTTTACACCCTCTCCATTTTCTTCATAACGAATCTTAGCGGCCAAACGGTCTAATTTAATGGCTTCTTGATTAGTAGCAGGATTATCATACGTATTTTCTGTATCTACTGTAATGGATGCACCAGCTGTATCATCACTGCCATTACATTCGTTAAACATCAGGAAGTTGCCATTACTTGCAAATCCGGTAGTTCCGGTCATTCCATCCGCAGTTATGCCAGATATTGCAAAATCATTGATATCAGTTGTACCTTCTGCAATTTGGTCAGCTACGCTACCCGGATTAGCTATGACATATACATTATAAGTTCCGGTATTTACCCGTATAAGGTCTGTTTGCATAAAATTACTACCTGAAGGAGTCACAGATGTTGTATGTTTTGATTGAACGACTCCATCAGCATTACATAACAAGACCAACGCATCGTTAATGGTATTCTCATTAACCGGAGTAGTTTCGCCAGCCTCGTTTCCATCCTCACCGGTTTGCGTTCTCGAATTACCGGTATTTGCACCTACAAGTGTCAAGGTCAGGTATGCACCTGTTTTGTCACCGTCTTGATTCCCTGCAGCAATTTCATCTTCGTTGCTGCA
>CALULC010000164.1 GCA_944321385.1 uncultured Atopobiaceae bacterium | reverse complement strand
CGATGCTCGACGCCCAGTGCTGGGCCGCGTCGAGGCGTGACGCCGCCCTTCTCGCGCAGGCGGTCGAGGATGCGCTCACGGACATGCCCGCGACCGTAGAGAACGTCGCGCACGTGAGCATCACGTCCACCTTCCGCGACGTGGACCTCGAGACGGGCACGCCCCGCTACCACGTGGTCTGCGAGCTATACAGCAACGTCTGACACGGCCCCGCAAGGGGCCCTTTTCGTAAAGGAGGGCCAATCATGGCTTCCACGCCCAACAGCACCAAGAACGTGTCCTATGGAAAGTTCCTGAGCGGCGGCTACTTCTTCCTCGCCCCCGCAGGGACCGCCCTGCCGACGGACAACACGACCACGCTCAACGCCGCCTTCCTCAACATGGGCTTCCTCGGCGACGACGGCGTGAACTTCTCCGATAGCTCTTCCACCGAGAACGCCTACGACGCCAACGGCGACTCCATCGCGACCTCGCAGGGCGAGATCGAGAAGACCTTCACGGTCACCTTCCGCGAGATCAAGAAGGACAGCCTCGCCGTCCTCTACGGCTCCGCCAACGTCACGGACGCCGACGGCACCATCACCGTCCACGACAAGGGGCCCAACGCCACAACCTACGTCGGCGTCTTCGAGATTCGCCTCAAGGACGGTCGCAAGTGGCGCCGCGTGGTGCCGCAGTGCCAGCCGGGCGAGCTGGGCGACCAGACCATCGTCTATAACGAGCTCGTGGGCCGCGAGATCACGATGTCCGCCCTTCTCGACGCCGCGACGGGCGACTACTACATCGACTACATCGACAGCACCGAGACCACGGCTGGTGGCGAGTAATGGGAGCCCCGAAGAGGGCGGCCAAGGGCCGCACCGTCACCGTTGACGGCATCACCGTCACAGTCGCCATCGACCCGAAGGACGACTGGGAGTTCGCCACCGCGTCCCTCACCCTATCCGACCCCGACGCGACGCCCCTGGAGCGCTCGAACGCCGTCATGAAGCAGGTGCGCCTGCTCCTCGGCGACGACTACAAGCGCGTCATGGACGAGCTGCGCGCCGCGCGCGGCGGGAAGCTGCCCATCGCCGACGTGACCAGCTTCGCCAACCGCGTGATGGCGGCGGAGGCGGGCGACGCAAAAAACTAGCGAGGCTCGGCGCGGCGCTGGCGCTCCACGAGGGCGCCGTCCGCGCCGACCTCATGCGCTTCTACGGCCTCTCCCTCGACGCGATGGGGGAGGCCTACTCGGTGCGCGACGCGGCGGCGATGGTCGCCCACCTGCCGTCCGAGAGCGCGCTCAGGCGCGCCGTGGGCGACGGATGGAGCGAGGCCGAGCGGCTGCTCGCGTCGTGCGAGTTCTCCCTGCGCGTCCTTCGCTGGCAGCCCACCGAGGACGGCCACAAGAACCGCAACCAGCCGCGCTTCCCCGAGTCGCCGCGAGAGCGGGAGGAGAAGGTGCGGGAGCGCGTCGAGTCAACCAAGTACACGCCCGAGTACATGGCCGCGCTGGCCGAGTCTCTGGGCATCCCCGAGGACAGGAGGTAGGCCATGGCCGAGGGCGTCGAGCTGGCGACAGCCTACGTGACCATCATCCCGTCGCTTAAGGGCGCGACCAAGCAGATTGAGCAGCAGCTCGGCGGCGTGGACACGTCCAAGGCGGGCTCGACCATCGGCAAGTCGCTCGGCGGGAGCATAGGCAAGTCGCTCGACCTGTCCGCCATCGGCGCGGGCCTGTCCGACGCCGGCAAGAAGCTCGCAGACGTGGGCGGGAAGCTCACGGCGGGAATCACCGTGCCGCTCGCCGGTGCCACCGCCGCCGTCGGCACCTTCGCCCTCAAGACCGCGAGCGCCGCCGAGACGACCGAGATCAGCTTCACGACCATGCTCGGCAGCGAGGAGGCCGCGCTCTCCATGATGGAGGAGCTGGCCGACTTCGCGGCGCACACTCCATTCGAGCTGTCCGGCCTCCAGACGGCCACGAGGCAGCTCCTCGCCTACGGCTTCACCGCCGAGGACGTCATCCCGATGCTCACCGCCGTGGGCGACGCGACCGCCGCCCTCGGCACGGGGCAGGCTGGCATCGAGTCCGTCACGCGCGCGCTCGGCCAGATGCAGACGCGCGGCAAGGTGTCCGCCGAGGAGATGCTCCAGCTCACCGAGGCGGGCATCCCCGCGTGGGAGTACCTCGCGCGCACCATCGGCACCGACACCGCCGGGGCCATGGACGCCGTGACGAAGGGCGCGGTCTCGGCCAATGAGGGAATCCAGGCCATCGTCTCCGGCATGGAGAACGACTTCGGCGGGATGATGGAGGAGCAGTCCAAGACCGTCGAGGGCCTCTTCTCCAACCTCTCCGACGCCATCGAGCAGCCGCTCATGAAGCTGCGCGAGAGCGACGCCTACGAGAGGTTCGCGGACTCGCTCTCCGACGTGGTTGACAGCGCGGGGCCGTTCGTGGAGTCGCTGCTCCCGCACATGGAGGACGGCCTTGACGCGGTCTCCGGCGTGCTCGACGCCGCGACCGACGCCATGGATTCCTTCTC
>CALULC010000163.1 GCA_944321385.1 uncultured Atopobiaceae bacterium | reverse complement strand
CCGTACTCGAAGGCGGTCATGTTCTTGCCGATGCCGTCCAAGCCTCCCAGCGGGATGATCTTGAGCGCGATGTCTTTCTTGGGCATTCCTTGGTGGTTCCTTTCGGGGTGCGGACTCATATGTCAGACGGCTCATGCCGTGCCATTTCGCATACCCTCCGATTCTACCCGAGAAGGGCACGGAGCCGATAGGTTCCACGAGGGTTTCACGCGAAGTATTGACGTGGAACTCACATGGCTTCCTCCCTAATAACACGCAGAATCGACTTTTTTCTTAAACCTCACCTTATGTTATATATTGTTTAAGGTAATTCTGCGTGTTATTGTGAAGAGAAGGGGCAGGGCGAACAAGGCAGCTTACCCCAGCTCGTGAGCGCGCCCGCGTAGGCAGAGGAGGCACGATGCTGCTCCCGCTTGACGGACCGAGCGCATTGCGCGCGCTCCGGGTATATCGCCGCACGGGCCGAGCCCTCCCCCGAGCGAGGATCGATCTTCCAGAGCCCGATCCCTCACCACAGCGCAGGTGGACGGAGAGGCTCGTGCCACTCGACCTTCTCGCCCTGCCGAGCGCACCGTCGGAAGAGAATCCCCTGCACGTTGTGTCCCCCACCGCCATAGGCAGGCCCCAAGCGTCGTTTTTCAAGACGCGCGTCCTCGGGGTGCTTCCCGAGGGGTCGTTCATCGACCTCCAAAACGGCCTCGTCATACCGTGTCCGGAGCTTCTGTTTCTGCGCATGGCAGCCCACCTGTCGCCAGAGGCGCATGCGCTTCTGGCCTATGAGCTCGCTGGCACGTACGCCCGTGACCCAGACGACCCCCGCCTCGGGACGGTCGTCTTTGGCGTAGCGCCCGTCACGAGCATCGAAGGCATCAGGTCCTACCTTGACCGGTACGGGAGAAGGAACGGAACGGTGCTCTGTGCGCACAATCTCGCCAGTGCGCGCGACAATGCATGGTCGCCCATGGAGGCCGTCATCGCGCTTCTCGCCCTGCTGCCGCCAAACGAGCAGGGGTACGGCCTCGGGCAGATCTCCCTCAACGTGAGACACGAGGCCTCCGAGGATCTGGTCTTGCTGGGGGCGCGTGCGTCGCGCGTGCCGGACATCGAGATCGTGGGCTCGCACGTTGGTTTCAACTACGACGGAAGCCAGCACCTGAATCTCGAGGCAATACTCGAGTCCGCACGCACCGGAGACGATGCCGAGAAGATCATGCGAGAAGTGCGCGAGAAGAGTCGGGACGACATCCTGAGAAACAGAGAGCTCATGGCCATGGGACGCCTGATTCTTCCGGTCACGTCCGCCGACCTCTTTGCCCCGGGCGGCCTTGATGCCGTCATGCTCGAGGCGGCGCTTGCACGCGAGGAAATAGACGGGATAAGTGCCAGCGATATTCGCTACCTGGTTGAGACGAAATGGTATTCCGACCCTCGCCAGCAGCTCATATGGTCGCTGCTCCCCTGGCGGCCGGGAGTATCTCACGCGCGCAAGCTCCTTGAGGCCATGCCCTGGCGAAAGCCCGGCATTCGCTACTCGCTTCGGTGGTAGGGCATGCCGGCGGCAGAGCCGCATTCGATGGGACGGCATTGCGGGCAACTAACACGCAGAATCGACTTTTTTCTCAAAACTTTGCTGGGAATATAGATTGTTGTGCTTGATTCTGCGTGTTATTTGACGGCCGCCACGGTCCGAGAAAACCGCGCACCCCCACCCTCTCGGTAAGCAACCCAGCCGACTGACGGAGCCGCCCCCGGCGTTCCGGAAGGAAGTTTCGCAGAGCGCACTTCCTGAAGGAACGCCGAGGGCGGCTCAAGTCGCGTCAGAGGATGACGTTGCGCTACGCTCCGTGGTGACGACGCGGCTGGCGACGCTCGCCGCCCTCGGCACCCTCGCCCTTGTCGCCGGGACGACGGCGCGGACCGCGGTGCTCGCGGCGCGGACGGTCCTTATCGCCCTCGTGGGAGCGGCCGTTGCCGGAGCCGGCGGGAGCCTCGGGCTTGTCGAGGCGGTCGAGGCTGATCTTGCCCTTCTCGTCGACCTCGAGGACGCGAACCTTGACCTCGTCACCGATGTTGAGGACGTCCTCGACCTTGTCCACGCGGCCCTGGGCCACACGAGAGATGTGGAGCAGGCCGTCCTTGCCGGGCACGAGCTCAACGAAGGCGCCAAAGGGCTGGATGCCCACGACGCGGCCGGTGTACTCCTCGCCGACCTCGGGAACCTTGACGATGGCCTTGATGCGCTCGGCGGCCTCCTCGGCGGCGGTGCCCACGCCCGCGACGAAGACGGTGCCGTCCTCCTGGATGTCGATGGAGGTGCCGGTATCGTCCTGAATGCCGCGGATGACCTTGCCGCCCTTGCCGATGACGTCGGAGATCTTGTCGGACGGGATGGAGAGGGTCAGGATCTTGGGCGCGGACTCCTTGGTGTTCTCACGCACGGCGGGCACCGCGTCGAGCATGGCGTCGAGGATGAACATGCGGCCCTCGTGCGCCTGCATGAGCGCGGAGCGCAGAATCTCCGGCGTGAGGCCGGTGGCCTTGTTGTCCATCTGCATGGCGGTGATGCCCTTGGTGGTGCCGGTCACCTTGAAGTCCAT
>CALULC010000162.1 GCA_944321385.1 uncultured Atopobiaceae bacterium | reverse complement strand
CCCGTGCGGATGCCCTTGCGCTGCGTGTCCGCGAGGAACTTGTGGCCGTAGTTGACGCGGCCCATGTTCTCCACGAGGACGTCGAGCTGGTTGTGCTTCTCGGGAAGGGCGTAGCGGATGTCCTCGCCGATGTGCTCCTGGTACTGCGTGGCAACGAGCTTCTCGTTGACGAAGACCTGGGCACGGTCGCGGCCGTCCACCACGCGGATGCGCTCGGGCTCGAGCGTGTCGCGCTCGATCTGCGTGCGGTAGAGGACGTAGCCGTAGGACTGGCCCATGTCCTCCATCGTCTGCGGATAGAGGGAGCTCACCGGCGTGGCGAGGTTGGTGAGGTTCTCGAAGAGGCCGGTGCGGCCCGTGAGGGTGATCTTCTCGGCGGGGAGCGCCACGGCCTGCTTGACGAGCGGCTCGGCGGTCCAGGCGTCCGGGAAGAGATCGCGCACCACGTTGCGCAGCTTGTACCACTTCTCCGTGGGGTTGCCCTCCTCGTTGAGGGGGGCGTCGTAGTCGTAGGAGGTGACCTGGTGGAGGTCATGGGTGTGGCGGGCGGAGCAGCCGTTCATGAAGCCGAAGTTGGTGCCGCCGTGGAACATGTACAGGTTGATGGAGCCACCGAGCTCGAGCAGCTCGCGCACGCAGTCGGCGAGGTCCTGGGCGTCGCGGAGGATGACGTTCTCGCCCCAGCGGTTGAACCAGCCGTCCCAGAACTCCATGCACATGAGGGGCCAGTTCTTGCCGTGCTCCTCGTGGAAGGCCTTGAGCTGGGCGAAGTTCTCCGCGGAGCGAGAGCCAAAGTTGCCGGTGACAAAGACGTCATCGTCGATCAGCGTGCCGGCGCGCAGGCAGCCGCGCCACGGACCGTCGGAGGTGCACAGCGGCACGTCCACGCCACGCTCGAGCATGAGGTCGCGGATGGCGCGCAGGTACTCCTTGTCCTGGCAGTACGAGCCGTACTCGTTCTCAACCTGCATCATGATGACGTTGCCGTCATGGGTGATCTGGCGCTCAACGAGAATCGGCATCAGGGCATCGTAATAGGAGGCAACACGCGCGAGGAACTTGGGGTCGCGCGAGCGCGGGCGCATCGAGCGGTCCGCCAGCAGCCAGGCCGGGAAGCCGCCCCACTCCCACTCCGCACAGATGAACGGAGACGGGCGCACGATGGCCAGTAGGCCGAGCTCGGCCGCCTCGTCGAGGAAACGCGCGAGGTCGAGGCCGGCGGTGAAGTCAAACTCGCCGGGGTGCGGCTCGTGGAGGTTCCACGGGACGTACGTCTCGACGGTGTTGAAGCCCATGGCCTTGAGGTTGTACAGCGAGTGGTGCCAGTCCTCCGGGTTCACGCGGAAGTAGTGAATGGAGCCCGAGAGAATCCGAAACGGCTCGCCGTCCAGCAGGAACTGGTCACGAATCTCGAAGGTTCGCATGTCCCCCCGTGCTCCTCCCCCGCGCCTCGGTCTCGAGACGGCAACGTTAACATTCGGCAGTCTGGACAATCATACTCTGATTTTCCACATTTATCAGAAAATTGTGAAGCGTCCTCCGAGCGGTCGTTTTTCCTCCCCCAGCGGCAAGGGGTATTTTACCTGATAAACGGCGTTATTTCTGAAAACGGGAAGAGAATTGCGCTGTGGGATTGATTCCAACTGGTAGTAACGACTCTATCAGTTGGTTCTCTATTTGCGTACCTCTGTGGCGTTTGCCGCCGTCCGCGCGCGTCCTTCTCGCGCTCCCCAAAACACATCCCCGCACACGCGTCGTAGCAGGATAAAATTCTAGATGGCCAAACGGCCCCTCAGAACATCGAGTAAGGAGACGTCCCATGATCTCTACCGTCACGCTCAACACGTCCATCGACAAGGCGTATCAGCTTGGGTGCCCGCTCGTCGACGGCACCGTCATGCGTGTTGAGACCTGCATCGACAACGCCGGCGGCAAAGGGCTGAACGCCGCGCGCGCGGTTGCCACCTGCGGCGAGCAGGTGCTTGCGACGGGCTTTGTGGGCGGCAACAACGGCCGTCTCCTGTGCGAGCTGCTCGACGCCGACGGCATCGAGCACGACTTTGTCCACATCGAGAGCGAGACCCGCTGCTGCGTGAACGTCCTCGAGCCCAACGGGCGCTCCACCGAGTTCCTCGAGCCCGGCCGCCCCGTGGGCAGCGAGGAGGTCGCCCGCATGCTCGAGAAGGTCACCGAGATCGCCGCTCGCGCCGACGTGGTCACCTTCAACGGCAGCGTGCCGGCGGGCGCGGGCATGGACATCTACCGCGAGCTCGTCTCCGTGGTTCGCGCCGCGGGCAAGCCCGCGATTCTCGACACCTCGGGCACGCTGCTCGTGAACAGCCTCGAGGCTCGCCCCACGATGATCAAGCCCAACACGGACGAGATCCAGGCCATCCTGGGCCGCAAGCCCGAGTCCATCGACGAGATCATCGCCGCCGCGCGCGAGGTCCACGAGAAGTGCGGCATCGAGAAGGTCGTGGTCTCCCTTGGCGGCGAGGGTTCCGTCATGGCCTGCGAGGAGGGCGTCTTCCGCGGCCGCGCACCCAAGATCGACGTGGTGAACCCCGTGGGCTCCGGCGACACGATGGTGGGCGCCTTTGCCGTGGCCATCGCCCGCGG
>CALULC010000161.1 GCA_944321385.1 uncultured Atopobiaceae bacterium | reverse complement strand
ATCCACATGTACTACGACCTCGGTCTCGACTACGTGTCCTGCTCGCCGTACCGCGTGCCCATCGCCCGCCTCGCGGCCGCCCAGGCCAAGATCGAGGCCAACGGTGGCGCCGAGAAGGTCGCCAAGTAGTTATCGCTCTTGACGCGATGAGCTAGTCGGGGAGGGGGACGCAGGTCCCCCTCCCTTTTTT
The DNA here is from genome assembly GCA_944321385.1 of uncultured Atopobiaceae bacterium. Taxonomy (GTDB): domain Bacteria; phylum Actinomycetota; class Coriobacteriia; order Coriobacteriales; family Atopobiaceae; genus Thermophilibacter. The sequence goes on along the minus strand of CALULC010000161.1, from coordinate 2,434 downwards.
CAACCGTTGGAGGAACCCATGGAAACCATGAGACGTGAGACCCTCGAGCGCGCGGAGCATCAGCTCCTCTCTTCGGACGCTACGTTCTCAGACGCCTCCATCGGCCGCCTCCGTCCGGAGGAACCCGACCTTCTCCGGACGTGTTTCCAGTGCGACAGAGACCGCATCCTCCACTCGAAGAGCTTCAGACGTCTTGCCCACAAGACACAGGTGTTTCTTGCCCCAGAGGGCGACCACTACCGGACTCGCCTGATCCATACGCTCGAGGTCTCCCAGGTCGCTCGTTCCATAGCGCGTCCTCTCGGCCTCAACGAGGACCTCACCGAGGCCATCGCGCTCGGACACGATCTTGGGCACACGCCCTTTGGTCATGTTGGCGAACGAGCCCTCTCGGAGGCCATCGCGCGCTTTCGCGGCGTCTCGGACAAGGGGGCGAGGCTCTTCGCCCACAACGAGCAGAGCGCCAGGATCGTCGACCTGCTCGAGCGTGACGGACGTGGGCTCAATCTCACCCGTGAGGTGGTTGACGGCATCAGGAACCACACCGGCTCGAACAGGGCATCCTCCCTCGAGGGACGCGTCGTCGCGCTCTCTGATCGCATCGCCTACGTCTGTCACGACATCGACGATGCCGAGCGGGCGGGCCTGCTCACGGAGCACAACCTTCCGCCCGAGCCTCGGTCCGTGCTGGGCGACACCTCCTCCGAGCGCATCGAGACGATGGTCCATGACGTTGTCACGCAGAGCGCACGAACCGGGGACATATCGATGTCCGAGCCCATTTGGAACGCTATGATGTCCCTGCGGTCATTCCTGTTTGAGAACCTTTATTCCCGAGGTGACGCCAAATGGGAGGAGCCGAAGGCGTACGCGATGCTCGGCGAGCTCTTCGACCACTTTGTCACACACCTCGACGAGGTGCCTGCCGAGTATCGCCTACATGACGAGGGTCGTCCCGACCTCCAGGTCGCCGACTTCGTCTCCGGCATGACCGACCGCTATGCCGTGAGCGTCTACGAGAGCCTCAAGGTGCCCCGGTCCTGGCGGAGAAGATAGGCCATAGGCGAAAGGCGGGTGCGATAGTTGTCTGATAGGCGTGGCGGCTGCCTGACGGCGCTCCTGCTCGTCCTCTCGATGTCTCTCGTCGTCGTTGGCGGGGGCCTTCTGTACCTTGTCGCAACGGGGCGGATGCCCTCGCCCGACCGCTCCGAGGTTATGCCTGCGAGCGACGATCAGGTGCTCCGGCCCGGCGAGTTCGCTGACTACGACTGGGAAGAGCTCGCGTACGTGGCGCGGCTCATCGCTGAGGCCCCATCTGACGAGGAGGGCGTCAACGTCGCCCGGGAGTGGGGGGTCGAGGTCGGTGACGTCCGCCCTCTCTCCCTCACCGACGGCCGCCAGGCATCCATGACCGTGGTCGGCATCAGATGCGACGAGCGCTCCGATGGCACGGGAAGGGCGGGTCTCACCCTCATGGTGTCTCCGATCGCAATCCGCCCCATGGGCGAGTCCGGCTCGAACGACGGTGGCTGGGAGGCCTCATCCCTGCGCGCGTGGCTTCAGGACGATGGCCTCGCACTGCTTCCGTACGAGCTCGCCGAGGAGGTCGTCTCCGTACGGAAGGCTACCAACAACGTCGGCATCGCCTCGGATTCCTCCTGCGTCACCGCTACCGATGACAGGCTCTGGCTCTTCTCGCTCACCGAGGTTGCAGGCGAGATAGACCTCTTTGCCAATGAGTACGGCGACGAGGTTCGAGAGAGGACCTATTACATCGACTACGGCGTCTACGACGAGATCCTCTCTGCCGAGGGGGAGCAGTACCCCTACTTCCGCGAGGCCGGCGTCACGTGCTCATCTGATTCCAATGGCGTCCTGGCGCTCGAGTACGGCGGCGCCCCCACGGCCTGGTGGTACCGGAGTCCCTATCCGGTCTCCTTTGAGGGCGAGCAGGGTACCTATTTCTATCAGGTCATGGACACCGGCTACCCATCCTCGCTCGGCTCAGTGGGACAGGGCGCCGGCGTCACGGTAGGACTGTGTCTGTGATTTTGTGATGCTCTTGTCCCCGAGCTGGCTTTTGCGTATACTTCCCACTTGCGTGTAAACCTATGTGTCGCTCGCAGACGCGTCGGCACCTCTAGAGACAGGAAAGAGAACATGGATTACATTCGTGCCATCGAGCGCCAGCAGATTCGCGAGGACATCCCCGCCGTCAAGGTTGGCGATCACGTCAAGGTCCACTATCGCATCGTCGAGGGCGACCGCACCCGTGAGCAGGTCTTCGAGGGTGACGTCATCCGCATGAGCGGCGAGGGCGCGCGCGAGACCTTCACCGTTCGCAAGATCAGCTTCTCCGTTGGCGTCGAGCGCACCTTCCCGCTCCACAGCCCCAAGATCGCCAAGCTCGACGTCGTCCGTCACGGTGACGTCC
>CALULC010000160.1 GCA_944321385.1 uncultured Atopobiaceae bacterium | reverse complement strand
TAGAAGCCCAGGCTGTGGATGTACTCGGAGACCTCCTCGGGCGAGGCGGCCGCCATGGCCTCCGGCGTGGGAAAGCGCTCAAAGAGCGCGGGCGTCACCTTGTTGACCTGGGCGTCCGTGGTCTGTGCGGAGAGCAGCACGGCAATCGTCAGCCTAAACGGGTTTTCATGGTCGAGAAAGCACTCAACGGGACCGTATTTCTCGTCAAGGCGTCGGCACACCTCTACGGCGCGCTCGACCTTGACCTGCTTGGTTTCCCTGGGCATCGGCCCTCCCTTGCTGCTGGACTTCACTTGTCGATGATAGGCCGACCGGTCGGGGGAGAAAAGGGAGACCCCCTCCTCGTGGGTGCGCTGCGTGTGGTAGCGTCGTGCTGTTGCCGTGCGACACATGGCGAGAAGACCGTCGAGAGGAGGGGCGATGTTCTGCATAAAGTGCGGCGCCCAAAACGAGGAAGGCGCCAAGTTCTGCACCAACTGCGGTGCGTCCCTGACCGACGTCGTCTGGTCGGCCCCGCAGGCTGCGCCGGCGTCATCTCCTGAGTCGGAGCCCGAGCCGGAGCTCGAAGAAGAATCCGAGTCCGAACCCGAGCTCGAACCCGAGCCCGAACCCGAGCCCGAGCCAGCCCCAGACTCCCTGGAGTCGGATGCCCCGGTGCCCGAGGAGGCGCCGTCGCCCGTCGAGGATTCTCCCGTCGAGGTCCCGCCCCAGGAATGGCCCGACTACTCGGAGCAGGGGCCGTTCCAGGAGGGTGGTGCCGCCAGGAAGAGCCTTGGCACAGGGGCCATCGTGGGCATCATCATCGGTGGCCTTGCGGTTGTCGCCCTCATCATTGTGGGCGTCCTCTTTGCGACCGGTGCCGTTTCTTCTGATGGGCCGACCAGCCCAGCCGGGGAGGTGTCCACCGACGACGGGGACGCCCAGATCGACGGCTTTGGGCAGGGGCTCAGCGAGCTCTTTGGTGGCGGCTCTGGGAATGAAGCCCACGTTTCGGCGGATCTGGACGGCACGATCTTTGATCTGGCGCGCTACGAGGGGACTCCCTCCGAAGTTGAGGGCTTTCTCGAGGACAATGGCCTCGAGCTTGTTGGGTCGTGGTCGAGCGAGGGCGGGGAGTACATCGAGCCCTATATGAGCGCGACGTTTGCCGGCGACTACGACGGACCGGTGCCAATCTCCATCGACGGGAGCTACCTCGAGGTCTCGGTCCAGGTCGAGCTGGGTTCGACCGAGATCGTGTGGGATGAGGACGGCTATGCGGACGACGCGGTCTCCTCTCTCAGCGAGCTCGCCGATGACGCGACGGTCTCCGGCGTTCAGATCGACTTCTACTCTGACGTGGAGCCGAGCGGGTTTGCGTCGGCGGCACACGGCGTCTTCTCCTCGATGGGCCTCCCGAGGGTGTCCGGGGTGTCCGCGAGCGACGACGAGATTCTCGGCTCCGCCCTCTCGGAGTTCGGCCTGAGCGAGAGCGAGGGCAGCGTCTCCGACTATATCGGCGAGGTCCTGTTCGTTGACGGCGACCTGCTCGAGTTTGCCGGGCGCGAGGCATACTGCCAGGTGAGCCTCATGGGAGGCGAGGAGTTCAACAACGCGACGATGGTGGGTATCTCCGTGTTCTCATAGCGGCCGACGAGACTCGCGACTGGCCCTCCGTCCTCTGGGCGGAGGGCTTTTCTGTGGGCAACAAGTTCAATATGGATTTGCGGGATAGTTCAATTCAAGCTTGTGGTAGAGTGGGCGAAATTGAACTCTGCTACAGAAGTTCAATTTAAGGCGTATCTTGAACCAGGGAGGTCACGTGGCTCAGGCACTGTTTGCCGACCGGCTCCGCCAGGTCATGGCCGAGAAGGGCCTCAAGCAGGCGGACCTTGTGCACGCCGCGTCCGAGCGAGGCGAGAAGCTCGGAAAGAGTCAGGTCAGCCAGTATGTGAGCGGCAAGGTCGTTCCACGGGCGAACGTCGTGCGCCTGCTCGCGGAGCTCCTCGGCGTGGACGCCGACTGGCTTGCCGCCGGAGAGGACAGACGAGCTGCCGCGCGGCCTGAGACCGCGATTCCGCCCGCACCTTCCACCGCCAGCAAAAGGAGTTCAACCATGCGTGAGTTCAAGAAGTCCGCAAAGCTCGACAACGTCCTCTACGACGTACGCGGCCCCGTCGCCGACGAGGCGGCCCGCATGGAGGACGAGGGCCTGCGCATCCTCAAGCTCAACATCGGCAACCCCGCGCCGTTTGGCTTCCGCACGCCCGACGAGGTCGTCCACGACATGCGTCAGCAGCTGCCCGACTGCGAGGGCTACTCCGACTCCCGCGGCCTCTTCTCGGCGCGCAAGGCCATCATGCAGTACGCGCAGCTCAAGCACCTGCCCAACGTGAGCATGGACGGGATCTACACCGGCAACGGTGTCTCCGAGCTCATCCAGCTCTGCATGAACGTGCTGCTCAACACCGGTGACGAGATCCTCATCCCGAGCCCTGACTACCCGCTCTGGACTGCCTGCGCCACGCTCGCCGGCGGCACGCCCGTGCACTACCTGTGCGACGAGGATGCCGAGTGGAACCCGGACCTCGCCGACATCGATTCCAAGGTCACGAGCAACACCAAGGCAATCGTCATCATCAACCCCAACAACCCCA
>CALULC010000159.1 GCA_944321385.1 uncultured Atopobiaceae bacterium | reverse complement strand
GCCTCGCTCGACCCGGAGGGCATGCCGTCGATGGCGCAGGACCGCATCAACGAGAAGCCCACCGAGGTCGAGGAGTTCTCTGGTACCATATGTCGCCTCGCCGAGCGCCACGGTCTTCTCGTTCCCACAAACCAGTGGCTCTACCGGAGGATTCGCAAGCTTGAGGCGGGCTTTCGCACGCGCTAGGGGGCACGTCCCGGGCGGCGATTCTGCCTGAATCGCCCCCGATTCTGTATTAAACGTCACAAAGAGAAATTGTGTAATTCTCAGCTTTGTGGGCCGTTTTATCGCAAAGTGTTAAAGGAACCGAAATAACGCTTGGCTACAGTGAGATGACTGAATGCCTCGCTACCTGCGAGGTTTCGTCTCTGCGCAACACTAAAGGAGGATGTTATGTCCGCTTCTGTCTCTCGTCGCTCGTTCCTCGGTCTTGCCGGTGGCACCGCCGCTCTTCTCGGCCTCGCTGCCTGCGGCGGCAACAACAACGCCGGTACCGATGGTAAGAGCTACATCGTTGCCACCGACACCACCTTCGCGCCGTTCGAGTTCACCGACGAGAACGGTGACTTCGTGGGCATCGACGTGGACCTTCTCGCCGCCATCGCCGCCGACCAGGGCTTCAAGTATGAGCTCAACTCGCTCGGCTTTGAGGCCGCCGTGGCCGCGCTCGAGTCCAACCAGGCCGACGCCGTGATCGCCGGCATGTCCATCACGGCCGAGCGCGAGAAGAAGTACGACTTCACCGACTCCTACTACCAGTCCTCGGTCTGCATGGCCGTCAAGTCCGGCAGCGACATCAAGGGTCTCGAGGACCTGAAGGGTAAGACCGTCGCCGGCAAGAACGCCACCCAGAGCCTCTCCTGGGCCGAGTCCATCAAGGACGAGTACGGCTTTGAGATCACGTACTTTGACTCCTCTGACATGATGTACCAGGACGTGCAGACCGGAAACTCCGTGGCCTGCTTCGAGGACACGCCCGTCATGGAGTACGGCGTCGCCCAGGGCAACGGCCTCGAGATCGTTGCCAAGGAGGAGGACGAGTTTGCGAGCCCCTACGCCGTGGGCGTCATGAAGGGCAAGAACGCCGAGCTCGTGGAGATGTTCAACGCCGGCCTCGCCAACATCAAGGAGAGCGGCGAGTACGACGAGATTCTCGCCAAGTACCTCGGGTAGTAGGGTTTTGATTCCGCGCTGTGAAAGCCGGAGCTGCGCAGCCCACGCAGGCTGCGCAGCTCCCTGTGAGTAAAGGCACGACATGGATTTCTCTAATCTCGGCACCGTCCTCATGGAGGCGTGGCCGCTATTGTGGGAGGGCCTGCAGACGACGGTCTTCGTGACCGTGGTCTCGCTCGTGGCGGCGATGCTCCTGGGCATCCTCACCTGCCTCATGAACCTCTCCAAGATCGCCCCGCTGCGCGGCGTCGCCAAGTTCTACATCTGGATCATCCGCGGCACGCCGATGCTCGTGCAGGCGTTCTACCTCTACTTTGCCGTGCCCCAGCTGCTTCAGGCCACGATCGCCCCGGACTTCCGCCTGGACGTGATCACCGCGAGCATCATCACCTTGATCCTCAACGCCGGTGCCTACATCGCGGAGATCTTCCGCGGCGCCATCCAGTCCGTGGACAAGGGCCAGATGGAGGCCTCGCGCTCGCTTGGCGTGGGGCACGCCACCACCATGCGCAAGATCATCCTGCCCCAGGCCGTGCGCATCTGTCTGCCCAGCCTCGTCAACCAGTGCATCATCACGCTCAAGGACTCCACGATCATGTACGCCATCGGCCTGCCGGAGATCATGAACCGCTCCAAGGCCTACGTCGGCCGCACGATGGAGTCGTTTGCCACCTACACCTGGGTCGCCATCATCTTCCTCGTGATCACCAGCGTGCTGATGCTCGTCTCGTCCCAGCTTGAGAAAAGGATGCGCAAGTAATGGCCGACAAGAACCAGAAGAGCGCCGAGCTCAAGATTCACGTCTCCGGTCTCACCAAGGACTTCGGCGAGAACCACGTACTGCGCGGCATAGACATCGACATCCACGCCGGCGAGGTCGTCTGCGTGATCGGCCCGTCCGGCTCGGGCAAGTCCACGTTCCTGCGCTGCATCAACCGTCTCGAGGAGGCCACCTCCGGCGAGATCCTCATCGACGGCGAGTCCATCACCGGACCCAAGGCCAACGTCGACAAGATCCGTCAGCACGTGGGCATGGTCTTCCAGCAGTTCAACCTATTCCCGCACTACAGCGTGAAGCAGAACATCATGTACGCTCCCGTGGAGCTCAAGCTCAAGAGCAAGGAGGAGGCTGCCGCCACCGCGGAGCGCCTGCTCGCGCGCGTGGGCCTCTCCGAGAAGGCCGACGCCATGCCGCGCTCGCTCTCCGGCGGCCAGCAGCAGCGCGTGGCCATCGCCCGCGCCCTCGCCATGGACCCGGACATCATGCTCTTCGACGAGCCCACCTCCGCGCTCGACCCCGAGATGGTCGGCGAGGTCCTGGACGTCATGCGCGAGCTTGCCGACCAGGGCATGACCATGGTGGTCGTCACGCATGAGATGGGCTTTGCGCGCGAGGTCGCCGACCGCGTGATCTTTGTCGACGAGGGCGTCATCCAGGAGCAGGGCACGCCGGCCGAGGTCTTTGGCAACCC
>CALULC010000158.1 GCA_944321385.1 uncultured Atopobiaceae bacterium | reverse complement strand
CAGCGCTTCTGCGTGCGCAACTCCGGCGCCACCGTGGTGGTGGAGGGCGTGGGCGCCCACGGCTGCGAGTACATGACGGGCGGCACGGTGGTGGTGCTCGGCGAGGTGGGGCCAAACTTCGCGGCCGGCATGTCGGGAGGCGTGGCCTACGTCTACGACCAGTTTGGCACGCTCGCGGGCCGCTGCAACACCGAGCTCGTGAACCTGGAGGAGCCGGGCGAGCGGGACCTTGCGCTCGTGCGCGCGCTCGTGGAGGAGCACGTGCGCCGCACCGCGAGCCCGCGGGGTATCAAGCTGCTCTACCAGTTCGACGAGGTGGGCGCTCGGTTTGTGAAGGTGATTCCGCGCGACTACGAGCGGGTTCTCGGCCTCGTTGCGGAGGCGGAGGCGGCGGGGGCGACCCGCGATGCCGCGCTCGAGCACGCGTTTGACGTCGTGAGGGAGGGCTAGCATGGGAAGGCCTGGTGCGTATCTGACGGTTGAGCGCAAGACCGAGCCGCTGCGACCGGTTGCCGAGCGCGTGCTCGACTACGGCGAGCTCCACGGCGAGCTGGACGAGGAGCGCCGCCGCGCGCAGGCGAGCCGCTGCATGAATTGTGGCGTGGCGTTTTGCCAGGCGGGCGCGAGCTTTGGCGGCGCGCGCCCGAGCGGCTGCCCGCTCCACAACCTCATCCCCGAGTGGAACGACCTTCTCTACCGGGGCCTCTGGCGCGAGGCCGCCGATCGCCTGGCGCTCACGTCCCCGCTGCCGGAGTTCACGAGCCGCGTGTGCCCGGCGCTCTGCGAGGCCGCCTGCAACCTGGGGTGCCATGGCGAGCCCGAGACGATCCACGACAACGAGCGCGCGATCTCGGACTGGGAGTGGGCGCACGGCGGCCCGAGGCGCTTCTCGCCCGCGGCCCCGGATGCGCCGCGCGTGAGCGTGGTGGGCTCCGGGCCCGCTGGGCTTGCGGCCGCATGGGAGCTCGCCCGACGCGGAGCCCGCGTGACGGTCGTCGAGCGGGCGGACCGCGCGGGAGGACTGCTCACTTATGGCATTCCCAGCATGAAGCTCGAGAAGCGGGTTGTCGCGCGCCGCGTTGCCCTCATGGAGGAGCTGGGAATCGAGTTTTGCCTCAACACGGACGCGGCAGAGAAGGACGTGGCGCGGGAGCTGCTCGCGGGGGCCGACGCCGTTGTTCTGGCGGCGGGGGCGCGCGTGCCGCGCGGCCTTGCGGCGGCGGGCTTTGAGGAGGGGCTCGCCTCGGGAGGCGTGGCCTGGGCCGTTGACTACCTCACGGCCTCCACGCGGGCGCTGCTCGACGGCGGCGAGCCCGCCGTGAGCGCCAAGGGTCTCGACGTGGTGGTGATCGGAGGCGGCGACACGGGCAACGACTGCCTCGGCACCGCCGTGCGCCAGGGGGCGCGCTCGGTGCGGCAGATCGAGTTCCTGCCGCGTCCCGCCGAGCCGGGCCCGGGCGTCACGCGCTGGCCCGAGTGGCCCGCCACGCTCAAGACCGACTACGGCCAGGCCGAGGCGATCGAGATCATGGGCGGCGAGATGCGCTCCTGGGGCGTGGACACCCTCGAGGTTCTTCTCGATGCGGACGGCAGCGTCCGAGGCCTCTCCGTGGCGGACCTCGACTGGTCCTCCGGTCGTCCCGAGCGCGTGGCCGGCAGCGAGCGAGAGATCCCCGCGCAGCTCGTGCTTGTGGCGTGCGGCTTCACGGGCCCGGAGCGTGGCCTGCTGGACGCCTTTGGCGTGCGCACGAACGCGCGCGGGCTTCCCGTCACAGCGCCTGGCGCCCATCGGGCGGAGAATGCCAACGAGACCCCGGTTTTTCTCGCCGGGGACGTGCGAACCGGCTCCTCGCTCGTGGTGAACGCCATCGCCGACGCCCTTGGCTGCGTGGACGAGGTCATGACGGCGCTGGGGGCCTAGGATGGACGGCGAGAGGGACAAGAGCCTGGTCTGGCTGGAGGACGGCAGGGAGGAGTCCTTTGAGCCGGCAGCTCCCATGCGCCCCTGGCTCGAGGAGTCTCTGCAGTGGGCGGCGCATGACGAACCTGCCCCGGAGCCTCCTGAGTCCAAGGACCCCAAACTCATCTGGCTCTGAGGCGTTGTGCTCTTCTCGCCATGAAATGGCGCTGAAGATGCAATCAAACCATGCCTCGCGCTTCACGCGAGGGCAACGGCTGTGAAACAATGGGCCCGTAGAGTATTCGACCGTAAGCCACAACGCCAAGAGAAAGGGCGCACATGGGCAAGGACAGGGTCTCGCAGGAGTACGGCAGCCTGCTCTTCACGGACGCGGTGATGCAGGAGCGGCTCCCCAAGCCTACGTACAAGGAGCTTCGCCAGGTCATCGACGACGGAGCGCCGCTCGACCTCGACATCGCCAACGAGGTCGCGCACGCGATGAAGGAGTGGGCGCTCGAGAAGGGCGCCACGCACTTTGCGCACTGGTTCCAGCCGCTCACGGGCATCACGTCCGAGAAGCACGACAGCTTCCTCACGCCCATCAACGACGGCACGATCCTCATGTCCTTCTCGGGCAAGGAGCTCGTGCAGGGCGAGCCGGATGCCTCGAGCTTCCCCAACGGCGGCCTGCGCGCCACCTTCGAGGCACGCGGCTACACCGCCTGGGACCCCACGAGCCCGGCCTTCATCAAGGACG
>CALULC010000157.1 GCA_944321385.1 uncultured Atopobiaceae bacterium | reverse complement strand
GATGTTCTCGCGGATGCTCATGGGGAACGGGTTGGGGTGCTGGAAGACCATGCCCACGTAGACGCGCAGGGCGTTGGAGTCCATCCCAAAGATGTCCTTGCCGTCAAACTCGATCGTGCCCTCGGTTCGCACGCTCTCCACGAAGTCGCACATACGGTTGAAGGTGCGTAGCAGCGTGGACTTGCCGCAGCCGGAGGGGCCGATGAAGGCCGTCGCCCGGTTGCGCGGGATCTCCAGGTTGATCTTCTTGAGCGCCTGGAAGTCCCCGTACCAGAGGTCAAAGTCGCGCACCCTGATGGCGATGTCGGCACCGTCGAGGGACCGGTAGACCCCGTCGTTAAGCTCTGTGTCCATGTTCTCCCCCCTAGCCAAAGCGACCGGTCAGGTAGTCGACGAGGCGCTGGTCTTGCGGATTCGAGAAGATCTGCTGGGTCGTGCCCGTCTCGACCATGTCGCCGACGTAGAAGAAGGCGGTTCGGTCCGAGACGCGCGTGGCCTGTTCCATGTTGTGCGTGACGATGATCTCGCAGATGCCGCTCGAGGCGATGTCGCGGATCGTCTCCTCGATCGCAAACGTCGAGATGGGGTCGAGCGCCGAGCACGGCTCGTCGAAGAGGACCACGTCCGGCTTCATGGCGAGCGTGCGGGCGATGCACAGGCGCTGCTGCTGGCCGCCGGAGAGCGCGTGCGCGGACTGGCGCAGCTTGTCCTTGACCTCGTCCCAGAGCGCCGCCTGCCTAAGCGACGTCTCCACGAGCTCGTCCTCCTCGTCCTTTGTCCTCACGCGGCCGTGCTTCTTGGGCGCAAAGAGGATGTTCTCGCGAATGGACTTGCGGAAGGGCGTGGGCTGCTGGAAGACCATGCCTATGGACTTGCGCAGCTCAAAGAGGTTCTCCTTGGGCGTGTTGATGTTGCGCCCGTGGTAGAAGATCTCGCCCCCGATGGAGCACTTGGGAATCTCGCGGTTCATGAGGTTCAGGCAGCGCAGGAAGGTGGACTTACCGCAGCCGGACGGACCGATGAGCGCCGTGACCTGGCCGCCCTCGAAGGAGAGCGAGGTCTTGTGCAGGGCCTCGTGCGTGAGGTCGTAGGTGACCGTCACGTCGCGCGTGGTGAGCAGAGCGCCGCTCTTCTCGCCCGCGACCTGGTCCTGGGCGGTGGTGATGTCTGTCATTCGGCGGTCAGCCTCCTCGAGAGGAACTTGCCGAGCAGGCGGGCAAGCACGTTGAACAGGAGCACGCAGAGAAGCAGGATCGTGGCGGTTCCCCAGACGATCTCCGTGGATCCGGCCGTGGGCTCGGAGGTGAGGCGCCAGATGTAGACGGCGAGCGAGCAGGCCGGGCGGAAGATGTTGAAGGGGTTGGTGGGGCTCAGGAAGTTGACGGAGGCAAAGTTCAGGCGCGCCGGAGCGGAGCCGGAGGTGAAGATCAGCGCGGCGGCCTCGCCGAAGACGCGACCGGCGGAGAGCACCACACCCGTGACGATGGCCGGCATGGCGGCCGGGAGCAGCACGTTGATCGTGGTCTCCCAGCGGGTGAGGCCCATCGCGAGGGCGGCGTCTCGCTGGCTGCGCGGCACGTCCTCGAGCGCCTGCTGGATCGTGCGCACGAGGATGGGGATGTTGAACATCGTGAGGGCACACGCACCGGCGATGATCGAGATGCCCCAGCCGAGCGTCACCACAAAGAAGAGGGAGCCGAACATGCCAACGACGATGGACGGCAGGCTCGAGAGGGTCTCGATGGCCGTCTTGGCGGCGGACGTGACCCAGTTGTCGGGCGCGTACTCCACGAGGAAGATGGCCGCGCCGAGCGAGATGGGCACGGAGATGATAAGGGTCACGAGCAGCAGGTAGAAGGAGTCCCAGAGCTGGTAGAGGATGCCCGCCATCGCCTCGTCGTTGTAGGAGTTGGTGAGAAAGCCCGGAGCAAACGCGCGACCAGCTCCGCGAACGACGATATAGGCGATGATCGAGACGACGAGCAGGATAACCAGACCCACGATGACGGTGAGCACGCCCGTGGCGATCTTGTCCTGACGGTCGATGCGGGCGACGTGGGCGTCGAGCGCTGAGGTGCGGGAGGACGCGGTCTTCTCGCTAGCCATTGGCCTTCGCCCCCTTCCTGCCGATGAGGTGGATGATCAGGATGAAGACAAGCGACATGACAAGCAGCAGCAGGCCCAGGGTCCACAGGGCGTGGTAGTACTCGGAGCCGGAGACCGCGTTGGAGAGGCCCGCGGTGAGCGCCGCCGTGAGCGTTGAGGCAGGGTCGAGAAGACCGGTGGGCATGGAGCGCTCGACGCCGCCGATGACCATCTGCACGGCGAGCGTCTCGCCGAAGGCGCGCGTCATGCCGAGGATGACCGCCGTCATGAGCGAGGGCATGGCGCTCTTGAGCACCACGTGCCAGGTGGTCTGCCAGCGCGTGCAGCCAAGCGCGTAGGAGCCCTCGCGGTACTGGTTGGGCACGGCGCGCAGCGCGTCCATGGAGAGCGTGGTGATCGTGGGCAGGATCATGATGGCGAGCACGATTGCGCCGGAGAGGATGCCCGCACCGGTGGGCGCGGCGTCGCCGAAGATGGCCTTGACGAGCGCGTTGATCACGTAGAGGCCGAGCACGCCGTAGACGACCGAGGGGATGCCCACCAGAAGCTCGATGACCGGCTGGAAGA
>CALULC010000156.1 GCA_944321385.1 uncultured Atopobiaceae bacterium | reverse complement strand
ATGACCTCGCGGCTGGTGAGGCTGTAGTGCATGCCCTCGTGGTTCATGGCGATGCCGTCGCACACGCCGATGGTGTTGACCTGCAGCGGAGTGCCGCCCGCCATGCGGATGCCCGCCTTGACGGCGTCGGCGATCTGCTGGAGGTGAAGATGTCCCGGGATGACCTCGTTCTGGGCGGAGACCACGGCCACGAGCGGCCGGTCGAGCTCCTCGTCGGTAAGGCCGTCAGCCTTGAGCAGGCTGCGGTGTGGCGCGCGTGCCAGGCCCCGCTTGATGGCGTCGCTTCTCAGTTCCACGTTCCCCCTCGCTTTCCTCGTCGTTGTGAGAAATGCGAGGCGCAGCCTCGAAGCCGTTACGGTGGCCGCCGGCGCGCGGTACTTCTCGGCGCGTTGGCGGGGTTGGCCCGCTGCACGGCGCGGAGGTTCTCGCGAGCTGCTCGAGGGAGTCTTCGGGGCCGTCCGGCGCGGGTTCTCACGCTGCCCGCTCGCTGTGGGACGGATGCGGCCCGTACTGGCCCTGTCATCGCATTTGCTCAGTGGTGAGTACTCTACGCGGCCCGTGTTTCCGCCTCGTGACCGCCTGTGAACGGTATCGTTTCCACCACGAGCGGCAGGGGAGTGCCGCGCACCGGCGCCTTATCTGCTCAGGGGACTTTTGCGGCCGCAAATCTTGGCCGAGCTTTCGCGTTTGCCCAGTTGAGCGAAAATCTCGCTCGACTTTTGTGGGGTCGCTTCGAGCGGCCCCCGATCTTCCCCGAGCGCTAGTAGGAGCCGCGCAGGGAGTACCAGCCGGAGGACTCACCCACCACGAGCGGCACCCCAAAGAGGTCGGTCATGACCTCGCTCGTGAGCAGGTCCGCCTTGGCACCGTCGGCAAAGACCTCGGCGTCCTTGATGAGAAGGACGCGGTCGATCTCGGGGATGATGTCCTCGGGGTAGTGCGTCACAAGCACCACTGAGCGCCCCTCTGCCGCCAGCGTGCCCATGGTCTTGCGCACGTGGTACATGCCCTCGGGGTCGAGGCCCGTGCACGGCTCGTCGAAGATGAGGACCTGCGGGTCGCGCACGAGCTCGCGCGCCACGAGCACGCGGCGCACCTGGCCGGTAGAGAGCGTCATCACGTCGCGTGGCGCGAGCTCGGCGATGCCCAGACGGTCGAGCGCGTCCATGGCGAGTGCGCGATCCTGGTCGCTCACGTCCCCGCGCAGCGGCACGCCGAGCGTGCCGAAGAGCCCGCCGGTGACGATGTCTATGACGGGCAGGTGCACGCGCACCTGGTCGTGCATCGTGGAACTCACGATGCCGAGCGTCCGCTTGATGTCCGCGAGCTGGGGGCGCTCCTGACCGCGAAAGCGCACCGGAGGCTCCTCGCGCCAGAGGGGAAAGACCTCGCGCGTGAGCAGCTGGATGAACGTGGACTTTCCCGCGCCGTTGGGGCCGAGAAGAGCCACGTGCTCGCCCTCGTCCAGAGAGAAATCGCGCACGTGGAGGATCGTCTTGCCGCCGCGAACCACGCTCGCGTCGCGGATCTGGAAGAGCGGCGCCCGCTTTTCCCTCTCGGTCTTCGCGCTCGTCTCGTTGGTTTCCATTGTGTGCCCCCTTTCGGCGTGCCGGGCTACGTTCGTGCCGGCGAGGACTACTATAGGCAGACCAAAACACCCTCGGCGCGCCAAGGCTCGCGCCGTCACCAACTGGCAAAGGAGTCCGTCATGGCAGAGATGCTCACGCTGGAGGCGTTCGAGGAGGCCTCGCAGAAGGTCCGCGAGGTCACGCTCGAGACCAAGCTCGTTGAGAGCCCGCACTTCTCCGCGCAGACAGGCAACCGCGTGTGGCTCAAGCCAGAGAACATACAGCGCACGGGTGCCTACAAGGTGCGCGGCGCCTACTACAAGATCTCTACGCTCTCTCCCGAGGAGCTCTCACGCGGCATCATCACCGCGAGCGCCGGCAACCACGCACAGGGCGTCGCCTTTGCCGCCACGCGCGCCGGCGCCCGTTCCGTGGTGGTGATGCCCGAGACCACGCCGCTCATCAAGGTCGAGCGCACCAAGCACTACGGTGCCGAGGTCGTGCTCCACGGCGACGTATACGACGAGGCTTGCGACCATGCCCTCGAGCTTGCGGAGCGCGAGGGTTACACCTTCATCCACCCGTTCAACGACCCGTGCGTCTCCACCGGCCAGGGGACGATTGCAATGGAGGTCGTGCAGGAGCTCCCGCTCGTGGACACGATCCTCGTCCCGGTGGGCGGGGGCGGCCTGGCCTGTGGCGTGGCGACCTTCGCCAAGCTTTACAACCCCAAGATTCGCGTCATCGGCGTGGAGCCCGAGGGCGCGCCCTCGCTCACGGCGGCGCTCGAGGCGGGGAGTCCCGTGAAGCTGCCGAGCGCCAACACGATCGCCGACGGCACCGCTGTGCTCGAGGTGGGCGACAAGGTCTTCCCGTACCTGCGCGACAACCTCGACGACGTCATGACCGTCCCTGACGACGAGCTCGTGGTGGCGTTTCTCGACATGGTCGAGAACCACAAGATGATCGTGGAGAACTCGGGCCTTCTCACCGTGGCGGCGCTCAAGCATCTTCCCGCCGAGAACAAGCGTGTGGTCTCCATCCTCTCCGGCGGCAACATGGACGTCATCACGATGAGCTCGGTGGTGCAGCACGGCCTCATCATGCG
>CALULC010000155.1 GCA_944321385.1 uncultured Atopobiaceae bacterium | reverse complement strand
TCGATCTCGCCGACGACCTCCTCGACGATGTCCTCGATCGTGATGACGCCGGCCGTGCCGCCGTACTCGTCCACGACGATGACCATCTGGTCGTGGCTGGACTGCATCTCGGAGAGAAGAGGGATGATGTCCTTGGTATCCGGGATGAAGTCTGCCGTGCGCGCGTGGCGGGCGACGGGGTCGGAGGCGCGGCCCTCATCGAGGATAGGGCTGATAATGTCCTTGATGTGAGCGATGCCGACGATGCGGTCGACAGACTCGTGGTAGACGGGGATGCGCGAGTAGCCGGTGCGGCGCATGATGGCCAGGACCTCGGAGAGGGTCATCGTGTCCTCGACGGCGGTCATGTCCACGCGCGGGACCATGACCTCGCGAGCGATGGTGTCGCCGAGCTCGATGACCTCGTGAATCATCGACTTCTCCTGGTCGGAGAGCTCGTCGGCGTCTGCCACCATGTACTTGATCTCCTCCTCGGAGACGCTGTCGCGCTCGTCGGCGGACTTGATGCCCAAGAGGGCCGAGAGGCCGTTCGCGGACTTAGCGGTGAGCCAGACCAGCGGGCGGGCGATGGTCATAAAGCCGCGGATGGGGCCGGCGACCGACTTGGCCGTGCGCTCCGCGTCGGAGAGGGCGATGCGCTTGGGAACGAGCTCGCCCACGACGATGGAGAGGTAGGAGACCGCGAGGGTGATGATGACGGGCGCCAGGGGGACGGCGATGCCCTCGGGCATGCCGAGGCTCATGAACCAGCCGCCCAGCGGGTCGGAGAGGCTGGTGCTCGCGAACGCCGAGGACGCAAATCCCACAAGCGTGATGGCAACCTGAATGGTGGCGAGGAACTGCTCGGAGTTGGAGCCGAGGTCAAGGGCGGCGCGCGCCTTGCGGTCACCCTCCTCAGCCTCCGGCTCGAGAACTGCCCTCTTTGCGCTCACTACGGCAAGCTCGGACATCGAGAAATAGCCGTTGGCCAACGTGAGCAGGAAAGTGACCACAATAGATATCGCTACGTCCATGCGCTTGTGCGCAACCTCCTCGGTCGAATGACAGATGCATGTCGCGGCAGGGACGCTGGTGCCGTCGACATAATGGGTAGATTTTAGCAGGTCACGCATTCGCGCGCACGGTACGCCCCTCGTTGACCCCCGGGTCTCACCACAGTCCCGTAAAACGACCGTTCGTGATGAAAAATGACAATGCTGTCTGCAAAACGGGCGTTCGTGATGAAGCTTTTCCGACCTGAGCCAATGACGCCGCCACCTCTGCCAAAACTTATCTGGGGTTATCTGTCGTGAGCCTCTGACGGGTGCGCCCTCCGGTCCCAATTCCTTCATCACGAACACCCGTTTTGCAGACCAGATTGCGTTTTTTCATCACGAGCACCCGTTTTTGCAGAGACACCCTCACGATCCGAGCGAAAGAGCGGCCAGGGCGGCCTCTTCCGTTTCCGGTCCAAAGAGGCGCTCCCTCAGCTCCCTGCGGCGTTCAGCCATGGCCGAGCTGATTCCTTTTCTGTAGATGCCAAGGCTGTGCTCAAGCTCTCCGGCAAACCAGTTATAGCGCTCGTTGCTCCTGAGGATGTCATTGGTGAGCGTCAGGCAATCCATCCCGACCGACTGGTACGCGCGTCGCTTGCGCTCGTCACGGGCGCGTGCAGCAGGGGTGCTGTGCTCCTGCTCGCTGTCGTACTCAACGACAGTTCCGTTGTGCCAGGAAAAGTCCGGCTTGATCACGCTCTGGCCAATTTGATCCGCCAGAGCGTCGGGAAGCCTGATCGTCCGATTCATCTCAAAGCCCCCGACCATGAGTCCTCCCTGACGGCGCGAAAGCTGGAACGCAATCGCGACGTCAGACTCTCGCGGTGAGTTTGAGTTTGGAACCACAAGCTCCAGGGCCTGGCAAGCGAGCGCGGCGCCCCGTACCCCCAGCGCACGGGCAGCTAAGGCATATCTCCTCAACTCGGACGGGGCAACAAGCGGCCGAAGATTCTCGGCCACCCCATCGTCCGACCGCGGCGGAAGGCCATATGTGCCCGACATCTCCAGACCCAGCTCCGCGAGCTCGATTTCGTCGCAACTTAACGCAAGCTGCACAAACACGGCAGGGAACCTGCACACCTCGATTCCGTCCCCAAGACCAAACGTGTGCTCGCCTTCGAGGGGGCCGCGCCACACGTGGTCAACCAACGATATGTGAGCATGCCTGTGTGCAGCATCCGTCACTACGACGTCGAGCGGGGGCTCCGTGTTGCAGAGGTTGCACGCAAGGCTTACCTGCTCGGAGAGCGAGAGCTCGCGTGCACCGTAGACCTTCCCCTCGGGGTCCTCGACGAGGAGCCCGGGTGCCGCAACACGTACCGCCCGCCAGAAATCCAATGCCGACTCAAACCCAACCGTTAGCTCCCTCATGAACCCTCCCCCTCGCCGTTTACACGAAGATAGGTGGTTTCGGGCGATCCATAGCTGGGCTTGGTTCGATAGTTTTTTCCAATCGTGTCAGCTACGTGCAAGTTAAGAAAAAAGGGCCGCCCGAATGGGCGGCCCCCTTGCGCTCGGGACGTTTTGTTCCGCGTCGACGCTAGGCCATCAGGGCTGCCACCGAGTCGCGGGCGGCATCCAGCTGCTCCTCGCTGGGGATCCAGTTCACGGCAAGCGTGTCGACGGGCATCTGGAAGCCTGCCGCCTC
>CALULC010000154.1 GCA_944321385.1 uncultured Atopobiaceae bacterium | reverse complement strand
CGACGACCGACTCCATGCGCGCCTCCTCCCTCGAGCGGGAACGCCCCGCCCTCTGGGAGAAGTGTCCGACGCGGTCACAAACGAGCATGTCTAGCTGCG
Organism: uncultured Atopobiaceae bacterium; assembly: GCA_944321385.1. GTDB lineage: Bacteria > Actinomycetota > Coriobacteriia > Coriobacteriales > Atopobiaceae > Thermophilibacter. The sequence continues at coordinate 2,586 of CALULC010000154.1, read as the reverse complement.
GATATGTTGCGAAGCGTAGCCTTCCGTCGCTTCACAAAGGAGTTCACAAAGATATATTTGGACGATTTCGAAAAAGTCGCTTGACTGCGACACTACGTCGCAGTTTATGCTCAAGATGGAGGTGAAGGAGATGATAAAAACTGGGGAGGTCAGCAAGCTGACCGGGATAGAAAAGAGGACTCTGCAGCGTTATGTGGAGTGGGGCCTGATCTCGCCGGAAAGGAGCGAGGCTGGATACATGCTCTTCTCTGAGGATGACCTCACCACCCTCTTTCTCATCAAGCTGTTTAAGGACCTTGGATACACAACAAAGGAGGTCAGGGAAGCGCTTGCTGCGCCAGGGTTCGATGCGCGGGAGTCTCTCGATTGCAGAATCTCAGAGCTCGAGACGCAGCTGCGCAAGGGCAGGGAGCGCCTGTTCCTCGCCAAGGAAGTGAGGAAGCTCATCGGGAATGGGTCCGGCCCGAATACGGGAGAGGCCATGCACGCCCTGCTTCGTCATCCCGAGTACGCCTGGATCTTGGCGGATGAAGGGGACGAGGGGGAGAGGGAGCTTGTCAACTACTTCAAGTGGGCGGAGAGCGCGAACAGCCGCATGGCTGATGCCGGCATGTCCGAGCTGGACGAGAGAATGGCCCAGATAATCGAGGAATCGAAGGAGTTCGGGCCGTTCGCTTACATCGTAAATCAAATGCTCATTGCGCTATTAGACCTAGAGGCGCGGGGAATCCCCGCAAGGTCAGAAGAGGCGAACGCCGCCGTGGCCGCTGCGTACTCCGCGGCTGAGAACGCAAACGAGGACGACCCCTATGTCACGTTCTACATACTCGGCAAGTTCTACAAAGAAGGTGGGATGACGCCGCCGAGCATGCTGGCACGGATGGATGAGCGGTCGCTCGAACGGCTCCATGTTGCTGAGACTTACATAGCAGAGGCAATGAGCGGTTTCATTGAAACTCTTGAGCTGACTGAAGAGCGCCGCAAAGAGATTGAGGAGCTTGAGAACTGAGAAAGGAGCATGCATGTCTTGGGATTACGCAGATCTTTCGCACATGGCCAAGGAGGCGGGTGGGCCCGACCTCCTGCTAAGCACGCTTGAGAAGAACGCGCGCGGACAAGGAAGGATTGAGGGGGCGGGAATAGGCGCCCTTGTGGCCGGGTCCCTCTTCGCAGGAGCAGCCTTAATCTACGGGCAGTACAGCAAGAAGAAGGCCCTGGCAAATGAGGCTAAAGCGGAACTCGTAAACGGGATACACGCCTACGAAATGCAGGCAGAGAGAACGACTGTCGAGGAGCCGGCGGTTGAGCAAGAAGAGGATGCACCCGAGCCAGAAGAAGGAGAAGAGGATACAGGAGGGGAGAGCGAGGAAGCATGATAGTGATGATGGTCAACAAAGCCTGCGAATGGTGTCGGATCGCAGCAGGAACAGGAACATACACTTGCCCGATCAAAAGAATAGACGGCGAGTTGTTCTTCAAGTTCAAAAGAGAGTGGCACTCCGTAGCAAAATATATCTCGGAGAGTGCTCATGAACTTGCGTATGTGGGCGGCAAGCTGGTAAACAGGAGCTATACGGGATAAGTGCTGTCGTTTTTCAGAGTAAGTCTCGGCACATAATCGCGGCAATGTCCCGCCTCTCGCGCCGCCCGCACGGCGGGTTCGTCCCGAGGGCTATCCGGCGGCGCGTCCACCCCTCCGGCACATGCGGCGCAGGCGCCGCACGCGCCGGAGGGGTGCTTGTCAAGAGCCCTTCGCAGTGAGGTAGCCGGCACCGCCCACGCCGTCGATCCTCATGTACTGATAGCCCGCGCGCGAGCTCGAGTAGGTCGTTCCCGCCCCTCCCACGAGCGAGGAGCACTGGTAGAACGTCTGGAAGCCGGAGACGCCGGACGCCGGCAGCGCCCAGTCGGCGTCCGCCCAGATCGTCACGAGCGAGCCGCACCCGCCGAAGGTGTAGGCGAGGTCCTCGAGCGAGGACGGGTCGAGCCCGGAGAGGTCGATCTCCGTGAGCCCCTCGCAGCTGTTGAAGGTGTGCTGCATCTCGCGCACGCCGCTGAGGTTCCCCATCCCCGTCACGCTGGCGATCTCCTGGTGCCCGTAGAACCAGTAGTTCGTGTTCACGTGGTCGTAGGTCGCCATGTCGGCGGCGATCTCCACCGCCTCCACGTCGTGCCGGTGGTCGTACCAGGGCTGGTAGCCCACCGAGTTGTACCGGGCGTTCGCGCACAGGCGCCCCGACGACACGAGCTCCCGCCCAGCCTCGGGCTCGGTCGCGGCCGTCAGCACGAGCCCGCCGTCGGCGTAGAGGAAGCAGCGGAACCACTCGCGCTGGTCGCCCGCGGGGTCGGTCAGCACGCCGTCCTCGCCGTAGTTGAGCTCCGCGTGGTCGTCCATCTGCCCCGGCACGTAGCCCCGGCCGCCCACGAGCCTGCTGCAGCCGCTGAACATGAGCGACCCGCTCGCGGCGGACGAGGTGAACCCGTCCGCCCAGATCGTCTCGAGCGAGGGGCAGCTCACGAACATCTGGTTCATGCTGGTCGCGCCGGAGAGCTCCTCGAAGCCCTCCACCTCCACGAGGTTCTCGA
>CALULC010000153.1 GCA_944321385.1 uncultured Atopobiaceae bacterium | reverse complement strand
ACCTCGCCCGACGCCTCGGGCAGGCGCCCCTCCAGGACGAGCGGCTCGTTCAGGCCGCTCGACGAGAGCGCCTTGACGTCGACCTTCTCGGAGGCGGAGCCCACCGTCGTGTAGGCGGTCTCCGACCAGCCGCCCTCTGCCGTCTCCACGCCGTCGAGCGCCGCGAGCGCCGCCACGTCCTCGTCCGTGAGGCCGAGCGTGGACTGCACGCGCACGTCGAAGAGGCTCTGCTCGTCAAAGAAGCGGTCCGCCGAGTTGCGCAGGTCGACGCAGGCGGCGCGCAGGCCCACGAGCATCGTCACGCCAAGCGCCGTGATCGTGGTCAGCGCCACGAAGCGCTTGAGGCTCCCGCGCACCGTGCGCAGAATTCCCTTGGCAAAGGCTGACGTATCGCGGCGGCCGGCCATGCGCTACCACTCGATCTCCGCGATGGGCTTGGGCTCGGGGTTCACGGTCATGGAGGTGACCTTTCCGCTCTTGAAGCGGATGAGGCGGTCGGCCATGTCCGCGAGCGCCGCGTTGTGCGTGACGATCACGACCGTGATGCCCTCCACGCGGCACATGTCCTGCAGCAGCTGCAGGATCTGCTTGCCCGTCTGGTAGTCGAGGGCGCCCGTGGGCTCGTCGCAAAGCAGCAGCTTGGGGTTCTTGGCCAGGGCGCGCGCGATGGAGACGCGCTGCTGCTCGCCGCCGGAGAGCTGCGCCGGGAAGTTGGCCAGGCGCTCGGCCAGACCCACCTTGGCAAGCGTCTCCTCCGGGTCGAGCGAGTCCGGGCATATCTGCGTGGCCAGCTCCACGTTCTCGAGCGCCGTGAGGTTGGGTACGAGGTTGTAGAACTGGAAGACAAAGCCCACGTCCGCTCGGCGGTACAGCACGAGGTCACTCTCGGTCGCATGGCTGATGTCGCGCCCGTCCACCACAACGGTCCCCGAGGTGGCGCTGTCCATGCCGCCCAGGATGTTGAGCGCGGTGGTCTTGCCCGCGCCGGACTGCCCCAGGATGACGGCGAGCTCGCCCTTCTCCACGGAGAAGCTCGCCCCGTCCAGGGCGTTGATCTTGGCGCCGCCCTCACCGTAGGTGCGCACGACGTCCGTGAACTCGATGTAGGCCATCCCAGCTCCGATTGCTCGACAGCGTGTTGTCTACATCGAAGTATACTGAGGAAGGTGGGCGAGAAGAACCTGCGCTCGACAGGCGCGCTCCAAGTGTCGCGCCCTTCTCGGCTCCGCCACAAAACCTAAGGGGATGCCGTCATGAAGAAGCAGCCGCAGGTCACCGAGCAGACGCGCGCCAACCTCCGCCAGGCGTTCTGGGAGCTCTACGCCGAGAAGCCCGTCGAGAAGATCTCCGTGCGGGAGATCACGGACCGCGCCGGCTACAACCGGGCGACCTTCTACCTCTACTACCACGACGTCTACGAGCTGCTCGATGAGATCGAGGACACGGTGCTCGGCAACATCGAGCGCCTGGTGCAGGGTCGCCTGCTCCAGGGCGACCGACTCGACTTCTCGCAGCACATGGGCCTCATCCTGCGCCTCGCGCAGCGCTCGCGCGACTACACGCGCGTCCTTCTGGGCCCGCACGGCGACCCCGTGTTCTCGGACCGGCTCAAGCAGATCATCAGCCCGCTCGTGGACCGCTTCTTCCTGCCCGAAGCCCAGCTCGATGAGCAGGCAGGCGACATCGTGCGCGAGTTCTACCTCTCCGGCATCCTTGCGATCATTCGCACCTGGACGGCCGACGAGGACCCCATGCCCATCGACCAGCTCATCCAGCTCGTCATGCGCATCGTGCAGTGAGACAGGGGGACGGGGCGGTGACAGAACCCCCGTCCCTCTGTCACTAGTTCTTGGCGAAGAAGGCGAGCGCGATGGCGCCCGGGCCCACGTGCGTGCCGATGGTGGCGCCCACGGACGCGATCGGCAGGTCCTCCTCGGCGACCACGTGCTCCCAGATGGCACGGTTGTCATCCAGGTACTTGCGCAGGAGCTTGTCCGAGAGGCCCGTGTAGCCCAGAAGGACCGGCATGGTGAAGTCGATGCCGTGCTTCTCGACCTGCTGGTGCAGCTGGTTGCGGCCGTTCTTGGAGCCGCGCGCCTTGCCGAGCATCACGACCTCGCCGTCCTCCACGCCCACGACCGGCTTGATCGAGAGGACCTCGCCGATCATGCCCACGCTCTTGGGGATGCGGCCGCCGCGGCGCAGGTACTCGAGGGTATCCAGGAGCGCGAGCAGGCAGACGCGGTCGGCGGCCGCCGCGACCTTCTCGGCAATCTCCGCGGCACCGAGGCCCTCCTCGACGAGGCGCAGCGCGTACTGGACGAGAATCGACTGGCCGATGGTCACGTTCTTGCTGTCGACCACGTAGACGCCGTCAAACTCGGAGGCGGCGGTCACAGCGCTCTGGTAGGTGCCGGAGAGCTTGGAGGAGAGCGTGATCACCACGGCCTCGTCGCCCGCCGCACAGATCGGAGCGAGCACCTCATGGTAGGTGAACGGCGTGGCCTGGCTCGTCTTGGGCAGCTCGTCGCTCTCGATGAGCAGCTCGTAGAAGCGGTCGTTGGTGAGGTCCACGCCATCGGCGTAGGTGGTGGAGCCAAAGGTGATGCCCAGGGGGACCACCGTGAGGCGCGGGTCGCTCCCGCCGAGGAGGTCGATGCCGGAGTCGGTGACGATGCGAACGGCCATGGGTCTTC
>CALULC010000152.1 GCA_944321385.1 uncultured Atopobiaceae bacterium | reverse complement strand
TGGGAGCAGATGGGCTGCACGATGCCCTCGCCGTTCATGACGATGGGCGTGATGTCGCTCGCGTGCGTGCCGGAGCTGCGCCTCACCAACCGCGGCTACGTGAACTGCCTCACCTTTGAGATGGAGCCGCTGCTCGCGGACTAGCTCCTGACGCCTGCGGCGGCGAGGCGCGTCTTGAGGAAGCGCCCGAGCTCGCGGAAGCGGTTCTCGCTCAGAGCGGCGCGGGGCACGTAGATGTAGCGGCCCTCACCGAACCCGGCCACCACGCAGTCGCTGTTCTGACGGACGGTGCGCAGGTCGGCGAGGTCGAAGTCGCCGATCGGGCCCGCCTCGTTCTCCATGTGGGCACTGTCCTCGCACACAACGACGTGGCGCACCTCGCTCGGGGGCGTCGGGGCGAGCGTGGTGCGGCGCGCGTAGCGCATCTGCAGATAGTCCCAGCGCGTCGTGGCAAAGACCAGGGCAAGCGACGCCGCAAAGACCACAAAGACGAGCACCGTGGGCTTCTCGTCCACCAACAGCACGACCACGAGCGCGAGAAGCGCAACGAACGCGGCGGCGGTGACGACGTTGCGGATGCCATGGCCGAGCGTCTCCGAGGCCCGGGCGAACGAGAGCTCGTTGTAGTCGAAAGTCGCCGAGAAGAGCGCCCTGCCGTACTTCTTGTCGTCAAAGCGGGGCTGCGAGGGATTCTTGCGCCCGGCTGTCATCTTCGGGGTCTTCTTTGCCATGTCCGCTCCTTCGCCTCCGGCACGGCCGTCGTGTTCACCTGACAAATCCTAGCGCATGTGGAGGAGTTGTCGACGAGATATGCTCCGGCGGTGAAAGCTACCGTTCGCCGGAGCAGCATGGTCACCGGTCGCGCGCTGGGGAATGATACACATGCGCGCAGGGCGCGAGGACATGACGAGAACGAGTCGCGTGTGCTCGCTCTGTAGAGCTTATAGCTTGGCAGCTGCCGAAGTGGAGGCCCCGGGACCCAGTCCTGCGGGCCTCCGTCCATTTTCTGGCGCCCTCGACGACGCTCCCATGCGGTTTGGGTTCGCGGTTTCGCTCCAAACGCGCTCACGGATTGATGCCAACTGGGCTTTTCCAACCGGATAGCAAATTCGACCGGTGACACGAACCCAAACCGAAAAACGGTTTGGGTTCGCTCTTTCCGCAACCGCTTCAATATCACATGTCTTATCTGGGGTTTTGTGCCTCCGCTACCCGTCTTACGCCAAACACTGAACCCAAACCTCCTGAAGGGCGGTCGAGAAGGGCGCGCCGGCGTAACGCTATACTGGTCCGCGTTCTTCTCACCAGACCGAAGGAGGCCCCATGGCCCTCATTAGCGTTGATTACTTCTCCTCCTCCCTCATGCGCACCACCACGCTCGAGATCATCCTCCCCGTCGACGACCAGGGCGCCGCATACGCCACGGACTCGGTGATGCGCCACGCCGGCGACAGCCTCGAGGACGAGATGCGCGCCTGGGAGCAGAGCCCCTACCCGCCCAAGAAGGCCCCGTTCAAGACGCTCTTCCTGCTGCATGGCATCTCGGGCAACCATGCGGACTGGATCAGTGAGACCCGCATCCGCAGCTGGGCCGAGAATCACGGGATCGCCGTAGTCATGCCCTCCGGCTACAACGCGTTCTACCTGGACCAGCCCGAGGTCCACAACTACTACGGGCGTTTCGTGGGCCAGGAGCTCGTGGAGGTGGCGCGTCAGATGTTCCCGCTCTCGACGCGCCGCGAGGACACGTTCATCGGCGGCATCTCGATGGGCGCCTACGGCGCGCTGCGCAACGGCCTCAAGTACTGCGAGACGTTCGGCTCCATCGTGTCGCTCTCCTCGGCGATGATCATCAATGACTTTGACCAGGTCATCTCCTCCGACGGCCTGTTCTTCCTCTCGCGCGACTTCCTCGAGCACACCTTTGGCGACCTCTCGCACGTGCGCGGCTCCGACAAGGACCCGGCGCGCCTGGCCGCCGACCTCGTCTACTGCGACCGCCCGCGCCCGCGCATCTTCATGACCTGCGGCAATCAGGACCCGCTCGCCGAGGCTAACCGGATGCTTGCGGGTCGCATGCGCGACACCGGCCTGGACGTCACGTATGATGAGATGAGTGGCGGACACGACTGGGACTTCTGGAACGCCGCGCTGCCCAAGGCGCTTGACTGGCTCCTCTAGGGCGGACGCCGGGCCTCCGGGCCCAGAGGGAGGGCAAGAATGGCACTGCTCAGAGTCGACTTCTACTCCCACTACCTTGAGCGCAACGTGGTGCTCACGGTTGTCATCCCCGCCGACAAAATGGACGGCAACAAGCTGGCCAAGAAGCGTCGAGGGCCGTATCGGACGGTCTATCTGCTGCACGGCCTCTTTGGCCAGGACGTCGACTGGATCGACCGCACGCACGTGGTGGAGACGGCCGAGGCGCGCGACATCGCGCTCGTCATGCCCTCGGGCGAGGATGGGCTCTACCTCAACAAGCCCGAGATAAACGAGTGGCACGGCAAGTTCATCAGCGAGGAGCTCGTGGACTTCACGCGCCGCCTCTTCCCGCTCTCGACCAAGCGCGAGGACACGGCGCTGGCCGGCATCTCCATCGGCGCGTACACGGCGCTCATCAATGGCCTGCTGCGCCCGGACCGCTTTGGGTCGATCATCATCCTCTCGGGCGCCTTCATGCGCGACCGCGTGCTCGAGGC
>CALULC010000151.1 GCA_944321385.1 uncultured Atopobiaceae bacterium | reverse complement strand
GCTGGGCCTGCTCCTGCTCCTTGCGACGGCGCTCCTCTTCCTCCTCCTGCTTGCGCTTCTCCTCGGCGAGGCGCTGGGCCTCGAGAAGCTCGGCGTCGCGCTGCGCGATCAGCTCCTGGACCTCGGTGCTGAGGCTCGCCACGAGCTCCTGGGACTCCGCCTGCTTCTCGCGGGCGTCCTCGAGCTGCGCCTTCTGGTCGGCCTGGAGCGCCTCGAGGTCGGCCTTCTGCGCCTCGAGCGCGGCCTGTTCCTCCTCGAGCTGCGCCCGGAGCGCGCGGACCTCCGCGATCATCTCGCTGTCAGACTCGGTGATCTTGTCGAGGTAGTAGATGTTGCTCGTGAGCTCCTCGAAGGTGGCGGAGGAGAGCAAGAGCTCGATCGTGGAGCTCGGGCCGGCCTTGTAGCTGGAGCTCATGCGGCGCGCCAGGATCTCCTGCTTGTCCTCGATCTGGGCCTGGGTCTCCTCGATCTGGGCCTGCTTGTCCTCGATCTGGTCGGAGACGTCCACGATCTGGGCCATGGTGTCGGAGAGCTGGGTGGCGATCTCCTCGTACTCGGCGGTGATGCGGTCGAGCTCGGCCTGGGCCTGCTCGTAGTCCATCTGCGCCGCGTCGAGCTTCTCCTGGGTCGTCTGGGCGCGCGCGACGCCGGGGAGCACGGTCGCGCAGATGCCGGCGCCGATCAGCAGGCGCAGGGCGTCGCGGCGCGTGACGCAGCGCGGCGTGATCCCGGCCTCGGAGGAGGTGATGTGGGTACGGGGCATGGAGTCTCCTTGGTGCGTGTTCGGTGTGTCTGCGAAACTCTTCGCACTATTCTAGCCACAATTCGTCCCGGACACGAGACGCACACGAGGCTGGACGCCCCGAGCGTCTCAGCGGTTCTCGATCTTGGCGACGTTTCCCACCGTGATGGTGATGCGCCCCTCGGCGTCCGTCGAGAAGTCAAGATAGCCCGGGCGCTCCGCCAGCTCCGAGGGGAAGGTGATCTCCACCCCGGTGTCCGTGCGGATCTTGTGGCTGCGCGTGAGGCGGTTGGCCACGCCGCGACGCACGGGGGCCTCCTCGGGGAGCCTGGCCTCGCGAACGCGCTCCTCGAAGCGCTCGACGACCTCGGGGCGCTCGGAAAAGACGGTGCGGCCCACCTCGGCGGGCGAGAAGGACTCCTCCACGTCGGCGCTTCTCGCCACCGCGGCCTTGACGCGACCGACCTCGACGGCGGGTTCCAGGCCAAACTCCTCCGCCACGTCGCGCACGATGACGTTGACCTCGTCGATGACCTCGTGGCTGGACGCCTCGCTCGAGCACTGCAGGAAGCGCTCGGGAATGATGCTCACGCGCTCCCCGCCCACGGCGCGCTCCTTGTCATGGAAGTCGATCGCGCCGGACTCCGCGTCCACGAGCACGTAGGACGCCACCTTCTGCGACGGGTTGGGCAGCGTGGCGTCCACGCGCGCGATGTCGTTGGCGTCCCCGGCGACCTCGTGCACGAACGCCTGGCGGCGCGGCAGCAGCAGGATCGAGAAGAACCTGCGGCCAGCGGGGCCGTCGAACTCCACGTCCTTCTCGTCCGACGCGTCCGTGTCGGTGAAGTCCGCCACCAGCAGGTCGCACTGCTCGAGGTCCTCCGCGCGGCGGAGCTCCTCCCAGAACCATTGGGCGATCTCCGTGGAGAACTCCACGAACTCGCGCTCGCCGACGAGGTAGCGCTGGAGCTCGGCGGCAAAGCCGGAGTCCGGCGCGAACGCACCGTGGCGGCTCTCCGCGTTGGAGGAGATCTTGCGCAGGTGGCGCTGGACAAAGGAGCGCGTGGCGCGGACCGTGAGGTCGAGCGGGCGCTCCGAGAGGTAGGTGGAGCCGGAGTCGAAGTCAAAGACGTGCAGGATCGCGCGGTCTACCTTGAGCATGGGAGTCCTTTGCTGCGGGTTGTGCTTGCGGTCCCCCATGATAGCGCTCCCGCGCGCGGCTAGGAATTTGAGCCCTTGTCACGGCAGGCTCTAGAAAACGCGGCCCTTGCACCGTTGGCCGCACGCCGAGACGAGCAAACCCGCCGATTCCTAGAATCTGGCACGGCAAGGGCAATGTATCTTAGAAGGGCTGGCGAGAAAACCGTGGTTTTCTCGCCAGTCTCGTGACAACCCCGCAAATTCCTAGATGCCACCACGACAAAGGCGGCGATTCCTAGACGCCTCGCCGAGAAGAGCGACCTACTTGCCGTCCTCCTCGCGCTCGAGGGTGGGCAGCTTGTCGCGGAACGTGTTCTCCGTGGCGTTGGCGTGCGGCGACTTCTTGGCATAGCGCTTGACGGCCGCCGCGGTCTTGTTGATCGACTGCAGCGTGCCCGCGCCGGCCACGCAGCCGCCCGGGCAGGCCATGCCCTCGATGAGGTAGCCGGGGTACTTGCCCTTGACGGCGTCCTTCATCATCTTGCGGCAGTTCTCCAGGCCCTCGGCGTTGACGACGTTGACCTCGCGCTCCGGGTCCAGCACCTTGATGGCGTTGACCACCGCGTTGGCCACGCCGCCCGCCACCGCGAAGCCGCGGCCGTCCGCGGAGGCGACCTCAAAGTCCGAGCTGCCCTCGCCCTCGAGCTTGGTGTACTCGTCGATGCCGCGCGCCTTCATCATGCCGGCCATCTCCTCGAAGGTGAGGACGAAGTCGACCTCGGAGCGGACGGACTTGCGCATGGCCTCGAGCTTCTTGGCCGA
>CALULC010000150.1 GCA_944321385.1 uncultured Atopobiaceae bacterium | reverse complement strand
CGCATCGCGGAGAGCCTCGGCATCCTGCTCGATGAGGTGGCGTGCCGGCGCAAGAACGTGGCCGCGGCGGCGCTCGGCCTCTACAGCGGCGGTTCGTTCGACTTCGTCGACTGCATTCTGGCCGCAGAGCGCCAGGAGCTCGGCCGCGACGTCATGACGTTTGATAAAAAGCTCATTGGCCTTCTCGGCAAAGTCGAGTGATTCAAAAGGGAGCAGGCCCCTTTTGAATCACTTATCCGAGCAGCGTCTCCATGAGCCAAGTGACACCGCAGCCAAAGAAGTAGCCCACCGCCGCGCCGATGAGCGCGAGGCCCGCCACGCGCACGACCTTCATCCAGCGGGGAATGAGCCGTTCGCGACGACCGCGCTCGGTGTCGCGGTCCACGGGCTTGCCGCTCCAGAAGGCAAGAATCTCCTGGTAGGTGACGAGGTCATGCTCACGCTTGATGCGGTCGACCCACATCGAGGCAAACATCGCGATTCCCCAGAGCACGACCGCCAGCACCACCGTGGGCAGCGTCTGCGCGAGCGGAAGGTCCGCGATGCTCACCTGATACGTCCACCAGACCATAGCCAGCAGCATGAGGGCAAGAAAGCCCACCATCACGTAGCTCAGGCGCTTGACCAGGCGCGCGTCCTTCTCGACCGTCTCCTTCATGGTGTCCACGTCTCCTCTCACGAGTTCGTCGATGGTCGTGCCAAAGACCTGCGAGAGGAGCAGCAGGCTCTGGACGTCAGGGTAGGTCTTGTCGTTTTCCCAGGACGAGATCGTCTGTCGACTCACGTAGATGCGCCCCGCCAGCTCGTCCTGCGAGATGCCGAGCTCCGTGCGCCGCGCCTTGATGTGACTTCCCAGCTCCATGCTGCCTCCCTTCCGTGTCTTGGCTCGACCCTTGTCGAGAAGAACGTGTCACCGCGGGGGAGAGCGTACCATCAAAGGTGGCCGACACCTGGCCCCGCAAGGCCGCCCAGCGCTGTCAAATGTTCCTTACATGGACCGTGAGCTGGCGATAAGCACGAGAGACACGGAGTCCCTTCGCTGCCCTGCGTGCGGTGCGGCGCTCTTCCCGCTACAATAGCTGCGCTCAATCTACGTCATCGAAAATGATTCAAAAGGGGTCTGCCCCCTTTTGAATCACGGGAGGAAACGCATGCCAAGCCTTGAGGAGGAGATCTCTTCTCGCCGCACCTTTGCCATAATTTCGCACCCTGACGCGGGCAAGACCACGCTCACGGAGAAGCTGCTGCTCTACACCGGCACCATCCAGAGCGCGGGCTCGGTCAAGGGCAAGGCCAGCGCCAAGCACGCGGTCTCCGACTGGATGGACATCGAGAAGGCACGCGGCATCTCCGTCACGTCGTCGGTGCTGCAGTTCACCTACGAGGGCCACTGCGTGAACATCCTCGATACCCCCGGCCACCAGGACTTCTCCGAGGACACCTACCGCACGCTCATGGCCGCCGACTCCGCCGTCATGGTGATCGACGGCGCCAAGGGCGTGGAGGCCCAGACCGTCAAGCTCTTCAAGGTGTGCGCGCTGCGCGGCATCCCCATCTTCACCTTTGTGAACAAGCTCGACCACGAGACGCGCGACCCCTTTGACCTCATGGAGGAGATCGAGAACGTCCTGGGCATCGGGACGTACCCCATGAACTGGCCGATCGGCAACGGGCGCACGTTCCGCGGCGTCTTTGACCGCGCGAGCCGCCACGTGCTCGCCTTCGAGGGCGACGGTCGCGCCAACGCCACCAAGCGCGTGGCCGAGGTGGAGGCCGAGCTCGGCGACGCCGCCCTCGACGAGCTCATCGGCGAGGAGAACCACCGCACCCTCATGGACGACATCGAGCTCCTCGACGGCGCGGACCACGAGTTTGACCTCGAGGCCGTGCGCACGGGCAAGCTCACGCCGGTCTTCTTTGGCTCGGCGCTCACTAACTTCGGCGTGGAGCCGTTCCTGAGCGACTTTCTGCGTCTTTCGCCGGCGCCCGGCCCGCACACGGACTCCCTCACGGGCGACCCCGTGGAGGCAACGGACCCGGACTTCTCGGGCTTTGTCTTCAAGATCCAGGCCAACATGGACAAGAACCACCGCGACCGCATTGCCTTCCTGCGCATCTGCTCGGGCAAGTTCGTGCGTGGCATGGACGCCTTCCACGTGCAGGGTGACCGCAAGATCAAGCTGGCCACGGGCACGGCGATGATGGCGGACGACCGCGCCACGGTGGACGAGGCGTGCGCCGGCGACATCGTGGGCCTCTTCGACCCCGGGATCTTCTCGATCGGCGACACGCTCTGCAAGGTGGGCCGTCGCGTGCAGTTTGCGGGCATCCCCACCTTTGCGCCGGAGCACTTCGCGCGCATCGAGCAGGTGGACACCCTCAAGCGCAAGCAGTTCGTGAAGGGCATGGAGGAGCTCGCCCAGGAGGGCGCCATCCAGATCTTCCGCGAGTACGGCGCCGGCATGGAGCGCGTCATCGTGGGCGTGGTGGGAACGCTGCAGTTTGAGGTGCTCGAGCAGCGCCTCAAGAGCGAGTATCACGTTGAGGTGTACCGCTCACCGCTGCCGTACAACCTCATCCGCTGGATTGACGAGAAGGACGGCGAGGTCGACATGCGCAGCCTCAACCTCACGCGCGAGACCCTGCGCGTGGAGGACATGCGCGGCGGCAAGCTGCTGCTCTTCACGAGCCCGTGGAACCTCAACTGGGCCGAGGAGCACAAC
>CALULC010000149.1 GCA_944321385.1 uncultured Atopobiaceae bacterium | reverse complement strand
CATCAGGGCAAAGGACATCTCCGCCTGGCAGCAGAGCTCGCCGTTCACGCGGGCCTCGCCCGTGGCAAAGCGGAAGGGCCCGCGGCTCTTGGTGATGCGGCAGGTGAGCTCAACGGTGTCGCCGGGGCGCACGGAGTGCTTGAAGCGCACGTTGTTGAGGCTCGTGTACATGGGCGTGGCGCCCTTGGCGGCCAGGTCGTCGGCGAGAAGGACGCAGCAGTTCTGCGCCAGCATCTCGCACTGGATCACGCCCGGCACGATGGGGTTGCCCGGGAAGTGGCCCTGGACAAAGAACTCGTCCCCGGTGATGGTGATCTTGCCGTGGGCCTCGCCGTCCACGACCTCCGCCTCGTCGAGCAAAAGCATCGGCTCGCGGTGCGGCAGCAGGCTCTTGAGCTCTTCCTTGTTCATGCGCGTTCCTCTCCCGATGTGACAAAGGGGTCTGACCCCTCTGTCACATCTAGTAGATCTTCATGAGGCAGCAGCCGTACTCGACGAGGTCGCCGTCCTTCACGCAGATGTCCACGACCTCGCCGTCGGCCTCGGCGGTAACCTCGTTCATGACCTTCATGGCCTCGATGACGCAGAGGGTCTCGCCCTTCTTGACCTTGGAGCCCACGTGCACAAAGGGCTCGGCGCCAGGGGCGGGGGCGGCGTAGAAGACGCCGACCATCGGGGCGCGCACCGCGGTGGTGTGAGCCATGTCGAGGGCTTCGTCGGCGGGGGCATCGGCGGGCTCCGCAGGAGCGGCCGCAGGCGCGGGAGCCGGAGCGGGGGCCGCGGGAGCCGGCGAGAAGGACGGGGCGGCCGGCGCGGCAACCGGAGCCGCGGGAGCCGCCACGGCATACTCGAGCTCTACGGCAGAGCCGTCGCTCTCCTCCACGCGCACGCGCGCGAGGCCGTGGGCCGCCATGATGTCGGCGATCTGAGAGATCTTCTCGGAGTCCATGCTTACTCCCTTCCCGCGGCGCGCAGCGCCAGCGCGGCGTTGTGGCCGCCAAAGCCGAGGTTGGTGGAGATGGCCCAGGTGATCTGGCACTCCTTGGCCTCGTTGGGCGTGTAGTCGAGGTCGCACTCCGGGTCGGGGGTGCGATAGTTGATCGTGGGCGGCACGACGCCGTTCTCCAGCGCGAGCGCACAGGCCATGGCCTCCACGGCACCGGTGGCGCCGATCATGTGGCCGGTCATGGACTTGGTGGACGAGACGTGCGCCGCGCGGGCGGCCTCCTCGCCGAGGGCCTGCTTGAAGCCGCGGGTCTCGGAGGCGTCGTTGAGCTTGGTGGAGGTGCCGTGCGCGTTGATGTAGAGGCCCTCCTCGGGCTTCACGCCACCCTCCTCCACGGCCAAGCGAATCGCGCGTGTGATGCCGGCGGCCTCGGGGTCGGGGGAGGTGATGTGATAGGCGTCATCGGTGTTGCCGTAGCCCACGACCTCGGCGTAGATGTGGGCGCCGCGCGCGACGGCGTGCTCCCACTGCTCGAGGACGAGCACGCAGGCGCCCTCGCCCATGACAAAGCCGTCGCGCTCGGCGTCGAACGGGCGGCACGCGGTGGCGGGGTCGGGGTTGGTGGTGAGGGCACGGCAGCTGGTGAAGCCGGCGATGGAGTCGGGCATGATGGCCGCCTCGGCACCGCCGGCGAGGATGGCGTCGGCGTAGCCGTGCTTGATCGCGCGGAAGGCCTCGCCGATTGCGTGGGCGGAGGTGGCGCAGGCGGTGACGACGGGCAGCGTGGGGCCGAGCGCCTTGTGGCGGATGGCGATGTTGCCCGAGGCCATGTTGGCGATCATCATCGTGATCATGAACGGGGAGGCGCGACGCGGGCCGCGCTTCTCGATGACGTGGACGTTGTCCGCGAAGGCGCTGATGCCGCCCGTGCCGGAGCCCACGTAGACGCCCAGGCGCTCGCGGTCGATGGCGTCCTCGGCGTCAAGGCCGGAGTCGGCCATGGCCTCGTCGGAGGCCACGAGGGCGTACTGGGAGAAGAGGTCCAGGTGCGCAGCCTCCTGCTTTCCCAGAAGCTCGGCACCGTCGAAGTCCTTGACCTCGGCGGCGACCTTGACCTTGAAGGCCTCGGTGTCGAAGTGGGTGATGGGGCCGATGCCGCAACGGCCGGCGACCATGCCCTCCCACGTCTCCTTGGCGGTGTTTCCAAGCGGCGTAACGGCGCCGATGCCGGTGATTGCTACCCTGTGCTCCATCTCAACTCCCATCGATGATACGAAGGGACAGTCCCTTCGTATCATTAGTTTTTTGATGATACGAAGGGACTGTCCCTTCGTATCATCACTACATCGCCATGCCGCCGTCGACGCGAATGACCTCGCCAGTCACGTAGGACGCGGCGTCGCTCACCAGGAAGCGAGTAACGGCGGCGATCTCGTCCGCGGTGGCCAGACGCCCGAGGGGAATCTGCTTCTCGTAGCTCTCGACGACGCCCTCGGAGAGAACCGCCGTCATGTCCGTCTCCACAAAGCCGGGCGCGATGGCGTTCACCGTCACACCGCGCGGCGCGAGCTCGCGCGCCACGGACTTGGTGAGGCCGATCAGGCCCGCCTTGGACGCAGCGTAGTTGGCCTGGCCAGCGTTGCCCATGAGGCCCACGACGGACGCCATGTTCACGATGCGGCCGCCACGCTGGCGCATGAAGGCGCGCGTGAGGGCGCGCGTGGTGTGGAAGGCGCCCTTGAGGTTGACGTCGATCACGCGGGAGAAGTCCTCGTCGCTCATGCGCACGAGCAG
>CALULC010000148.1 GCA_944321385.1 uncultured Atopobiaceae bacterium | reverse complement strand
ATGGCCTCGGTGTGCTTGCGGGAGGCGATCTCGGGCACCACGCCGCCAAAGCGCGCGTGGAAGTCGATCTGCGTGGCTACGACGCTCGCGCACACCACGCCGTGGGAGTCGGTCACGGCCATGGCGGTCTCGTCGCAGGAGGACTCGATCGTGAGAATGAGCGGTCCGGCGGCCGCGAGCGCAGCGCGCGCCTCGGACGTGCGCACACCGGGCACGATTGGCCACGGGCGGATGGAAGGCGCGGGCTCCGGGCGGCCGGTCGCGATCACGGCATCCGCGGCAAGCGGCAGCGGGGCGCGCAGGATGAGCGCGTCGTGTCCGGCGCCGTAGTAGCCCGGACGACGACCCTCTTCCACGAGGCCGAGTACGCCGTAGAGGGCGCGAGCGGGCTCGTTCTTGTCGTCCACCTCGAGGGAGATCGTCTGCGCACCGAGCATCTGCGCATCGTAGGCAACGCGAGCAACGAGGCGCGTGGCAATACCCTCGCGGCGGCGCGCCGCGTCCACGACGACCTCCTCGACCTCAAAGTCGGCGCCGGCAAGCACGCCGCCCGCAAAGCCGATGACGGTCCCCTGGTCGTGCGCGACCCACCAGCTGCGACCGGGCTGGGAGAGCTCCTCGTAGAACATCTTCTCGGTCCACGGCGCGTGCGCGGCATCCGCGTAGGCGGCAGCCTCGAGCACCGCCACGGCGGCGGTGTCGTTCACCGTCATGGGACGCAGCTGCAGGTGGATGCCCGCGAGCGCGTCGTCCACGCCGGTGAGCTCAACGGACGCCGGCTTCTTGAGGCCAAGGCGCGTGCGCTCGGCCTCCTCAGCGTCGGAGAGGCGGGTGTAGATGGGCAGGACCAGCGCCGGATCGCCGGGCTGCTCGTCAAAAACGCCGGCCTCCACGGCCGCGCGAATCAGCCCCTCGCCGGTGGGATACCACGCCTCCTCGGGCGAGAAGGACGCGAGGCCCGCGGCCTCAAAGCGCGCACGATACTTGGCCAGGCCGTTGCCCGTAAGCGTGAGCTCGGCCGCGTCGGCGCGCTCCGCCCACGCGGCGACGCAGGCATCGGCCTTGAGGACAGTCTCGGCCGGGAAGGTGCGGTGTGCGCCCGCCTCGTCGAGCTCGTAGATGCCGGGGTAGACCTCGCCGCGCATGGCGTCGCCCGCCACGGCGAGCGTGCCGCGCGCGCCGGCGTCCCACGCCGACCACGCCATCGCGTCGAGCGCTGAGGTGCCGTACAGGGGCAGTCCGGCGCCGCACGCGAGGCCCTTGGCCGTGGCAATGCCGATGCGCACGCCCGTGAACGAGCCGGGGCCGCGTCCCACGAGCACGGCGTCGAGGTCGCCCATCGCAAGGCCGGCGTCGGCAAGCGCAGCCTGTGCCGTGGTCACGAGCTCCACGTTTGCCTGGCGGCGGCACATGTGGTCGTGCGCCGCCAGCACCGTCACGGAGCCGTCCGCGCCCACGCGCCCGACGGCGCTGGCCAGCATGTCCGTGGACGTGTCCAGCGCAAGGATGATCTTCTCGGCGTTCTTCTCGCTCATTCACAGCTCTTCTCGCTCGGTGGTTCAACCCTTCTAGTGTAGTCAAACCCCGGGCGAGGCGGGCTTGCCGCGCTTCTCGCCCACGTGACTTTTGCGGCCGCAAATCTCAGCCGAGCTTTTGGGTTTTCCCAGTTGGGCGAAAAACTCGCCTCACTTTTGTGGAGCCAACACCACAGTCCGGCGTCACGAGCTCATCTGGGAGTGCTCGGCGGCAACGGCCTCCATCAGCCGCACGAGCGGCCACGCGCGGTTGGTCTTGGTGAGCAGCGCCTTGGGGCCCACCACGCACCCCGCCTCGCGCGAGCGGGCGAGAAAATCGTTCACCTGAGCATCAGTCAGGCCGCAGAGCAGCACAAACTCCTCCACGGCCGGCTCCTGGCCAGCGTACGGCACCATTGCCGGCCGGAGCCCCGGCATCCGCGCGAACGCTCCCGCCGGGTCGCCCAGACGCTCGGGCAGCGCCGTGCGAGCAACCACGCCCATCTCCTTCAGCACCGCCCGGACCGCCGCGCCCTTCTCGCCAGACGGGTCAAGCCCCCAGAGCACCGCGCACGGCACGGGCCCCGAGGGCTTGACCTTCTTTGATCCGGCGGATCCGGCGGCCTTCTTCTTAGGCCTGCCAGCCATTAGCCGAAGTAGCGCTCGAGCAGGCCCTTGAGAGCCTTGCCGTGACGGGCCTCATCGCGAGCCATCTCGTGGACGGTGTCGTGGATGGCGTCGAGGTTGTTCTTCTTGGCGCAGGTGGCCAGCTCGACCTTGCCGGCGGTGGCGCCGAACTCGCAGTCAACGCGCCAGGCGAGGTTGTCCTTCGTGGTGGCCTTCATGTTGGGCTCGAGCTCCTCGCCCAGCAGCTCGGCAAACTTGGAGGCGTGCTCGGCCTCCTCGTAGGCGGCCTTCTCCCAGTAGAGACCGATCTCGGGGTAGCCCTCGCGGTGGGCGATGCGAGCCATGCAGAGATACATGCCGACCTCGGAGCACTCGCCGTTGAAGTTGGCCTTGAGCTGCTCGAGGATGTAGGCCTTGTCCTCGTCGGAGATGTCGGGGTTGTCCTTGACGGTCTTGCCGTAGATGCCGTACTCGTGCTCGGCGGCGAGCTTGAGCTCACCCTCGACCTTCTCGAACATGCTGGCCGGAGCCTTGCAGACCGGGCACTCCGCCGGCGGCTCGGCGCCCTCGTAGATGTAACCGCAGACCTTGCAGACCCACTTGTCCATCG
>CALULC010000147.1 GCA_944321385.1 uncultured Atopobiaceae bacterium | reverse complement strand
GCACCAGGCCTGCGATATCCTCTTCTGCAAGGGTAACATCGTGCCTGTTGGCCGCGACCAGCTGCCCCACATCGAGATCACCTCCAAGATCGCCCGGCGCTTCAACGAGCGCTACGGCCGCGTGTTCCCGGAGGTGACGGGCCTTCTCACGTCGACGCCGCTGCTCCCCGGCCTCGACGGCCGCAAGATGAGCAAGTCCTACGGCAACGCGATCTCCATCTCCATGACGGCCGAGGAGACGGCCAAGCTCATCAAGAAGTCCAAGAGCGACTCCGAGCGCAACATCACCTTTGACCCCAAGAACCGCCCGGAGATCTCCGGCCTTCTCACCACGGCGGGCATCTGCACCGGCCGCGACCCGCACGAGATTGCCGAGGAGATCGGCATGGGCGGCGCCGGCCAGCTCAAGCGCGTGGTCACCGAAGCAGTGAACGGCTACTTCGCCCCCATCCGCGAGCGCCGCGCAGAGATCGAGAAGGACATGGACTACGTTGCCGACGTCCTGCACGAGGGCAACCGTCGCGCCCGCGAGATCGCGGCAGCGACCCTCGACGAGGTCCGCGAGGCCATGGGCATGGTGTACTAGCCTCACGTTCTTCTCGTCCCCTGTGCACTTGCACGCGTTCTTCTCGCCTTTACCATGAATTTCGTCGAGTGCGCGCTCCCGAGCATTGCGGGGCGCGCACTCGAAGCTTTTTATATCCAAACTGACACGAATTGCGGCGAATGCGAGCAATGCGGCGCGCACTCGGCGCGATTCTTGGCTCTGCCATCATGCAAAGGCATCATTCGCACCATCTCGCCAGTGGCGGAAGCAGTTGGCCGAGAAGGACCCTGCGGGCTGCACGAACGTCGGAGTCGTTCAGAATGCGAGCGGCCTTGCGTTTGAAGGCAGGCCCCTCGTATAAAGAGATGATACGGAATAGCTGGGACAAGATGTCTCGTACCGCCCCTTCGTTTTGGGCGTCTCGCTTCGTGAGGGGAAGGTAGTGAATGCCGCAGAGCTCATAGTCGCGGGCGCGCCTGCTGTCCTCGGCGAGGGCGGCCTCTCTTGCATGATCTCCACCCTGATGCTCGCAGGCCGTCTCGTACTGAGACCAATAGAAGTCAGGCCTCATGCGTTCGTGTGACACAACGTCAGCAACGTCCAAAGACCACTCAAGCGGCGCGTTCTGAAGAGGCCGTGGCAAGTTCGAACCCCCAAGGCGAGGCGGAAGACAAAAGACGCCGTACCAAAAGGTCTCCATGACAGAGCCTGAACCATCATTGGCGTACTTGAGTGCCCGGCGCGCAAGCGAAACGCCCCTTCGACCCTTTAGCTCATCGAGAAGCTCCATCGACTCGTGAACTGAAGAGATCGTCTCAAGCTCGTAAGCTACAGGCCCGACTAGTGGCGCGCAGGGATCTCTGGCGTAGATTCCGCAAAGCTCCATCGCAAGACCAACGAGACGGATGAGCGCAGATTCCCGAGGGAGCAGTCCGCGAGAGACGAGCTCGCAGAGCTCGTTTGCCGCGCTTGCCAGCGCAAGGCCAGGCGCCTCCACAACAACGTGCGCCGCAGAGCTGCCTCTGACGTAGAACGGATCCCCCTCAATCGAGAGAACCTCGAGGTACCCAGCGGTGGGCAACCTGTCGAGTGCCGAGCAAGAACGGACGAGCGAGCACCGACTGCGTGAGGAGGCGTCGTCAAAGCGCAGCTGAACGGCGTGTGTGCTGGGATCAAACACGTTGTTGGGGAGGACGGACAGGATGGTCTCGGCATCAACGGAGCCCTCGACATCACGAAGAACTTGATCGCTTGCGGGAGCAAGCATGAGCATTGGATCTGCCCGGGCAAACCTCAGCATCTTGAGCGAGTCAGCGTGAGCAAGGCAGATGCGCCCTTCCCTCATGAGTCCTCCCCTCTACTGTGAGGAGAGAGTATCAGGCGAAACGTGCACAAAACTGACGCGAGACTATTGCGAGCTGACACCAATCTTTCCGAAACCGACCGATATGATCGTTACCTGCAGAAGCCGGGGAGGCCGGACGCGGCACTGGTTACGCTGCGAAAGATTTTAGCTGGTCAATCTTCGCAAAACGACCATACCGCAAGTTCTTGTCGCCAAACCATAAAGTGCGCCGAGTGCGCACTGCCAAGGTCGCATTGGGCGCAATTAATGTGAATAAAGACACAAATTGAGCCGAGTGCGCGCTCCCAAGCGTTTTGGAGCACGCACTCGGCGCGAAATTTGGAAGGGCTACGAGAAGAACCACGAAGGACGCGCAGCCCGCACGCTACTTGAGCGTGGCGTACATAACGGCCTTGATGCTGTGAAGGCGGTTCTCGGCCTCGTCAAAGACGCGACTGCGCGGGCCCTCGAAGACCTCGTCGGTGACCTCGAGCTCCGCCAGACCGAACTTCTGGTAGACCTCCTCGCCGATCGTGGTCTTGCGATCGTGGAAGCTCGGCAGGCAGTGCATGAAGATGGCGTCGGGGGCGGCCTTGGCCATGAGCTCGGCGTTCACCTGATACGGAGAGAGCAGGCGGATGCGCTCGCCCCAGAGGTCGGCACTCTCACCCATGGAGACCCAGATGTCCGTGTAGATGACGCTCGCACCGCGCGCGCCCTCGTCAACGTCGGCCGTGAGGGTGATCTTGGAGCCGGTCTTTGCGGCAATCGCACGGCACGTCTCAACGAGCTCCGCGGAGGGCATCTGCTCGGCGGGTCCGCAGGCACAGAAGTCGATGCCGAGCTTGGCGCACACGACCATGAGCGAGTTGCCCACGTTGTTGCCCGCGTCGCCCATGAAGGTCACCTTGCGCCCGCG
>CALULC010000146.1 GCA_944321385.1 uncultured Atopobiaceae bacterium | reverse complement strand
TGTCGACGCCGTCCGCGGCCATGTTCTGCAGGGTGCGGACCCACTGGACGGGGTTGGCCACCTGGCTGGAGAGCAGCGCCACGCGCTCCGCCTCGTCTGCCGGGTAGGCCTCACCCGTGCGGTTGGCCAGCACGGGAACGGACGGCTGCGCCGGGGCGTGGCCGTCCGCGAGGTACGCGGCGAGGCCCTTCTCGGCGTCCGCCATGAACGGGCTGTGGAAGGCGCCCGAGACGGCGACCTTCATCGCGCGGCCCTTGGCCTCCTTGACGAGAAGATCGAGCTTCTCGCAGGCCTCGGGCGTTCCCGCGACGACGGTCTGGAGCGGGCTGTTGTAGTTCACGGGCCACGCATCGCCCGCCTCGGCGGCAAGGCGCTCGACGGTCTCGGCGTCGAGCTTCACGACGGCGCGCATGGCCCCGGGGTGGGCCTCGGCGGCGTCCGCCATGAGCTCGGCGCGGTGGCACACGAGCTCAAAGCCCTGCTCGTCGGTGTAGGCGCCGGCAAAGGTGAGCGCGGCGACCTCGCCGAGCGAGAAGCCCGCCACCACGTCCGGGCACACGCCGCGCGCGGCGAGCGCACGGGCGCACGCGAGGTCTGCGGCAAAGACGCAGGGCTGCGTGTTGATGGTCTGCGCCAGCTCCTCCTTGGTGCCGGAGAGGCACTGCTCGGTGGTGCCGGGGCGCACCGCGTCCGCCGCGTCAAAGACGGCCTTGGCCGCGGGCTCGGACTCGATGAGGTCGGCGCACATGCCGGGGTGCTGGGCGCCCTGGCCGGCGAAGAGGAAGGCTACTTTACCCATTGCATTGCTCCAGCCAGGACCTTCTCGGCCCCGTTGACGAGGTCGTCGACGATCTGAAGCGCGCTCTGGCGCTCCTTGACCATGCCGGCAATCTGACCGCAGAGGAAGCTGCCGTTCTCGTAGTCGCCCTCCTTGGCAGCCTTGCGCAGGGCGCCGGTGCCAAAGGCGTTGAGCTCCTCCTCGGGCGCACCCGAGGCCTCGAGCTGGGAGTACTTGTTGGAGAACGGGTTCTTGAGGGCGCGGACCGGGTGGCCGGTCGAGCGGCCCGTGGCGCGCGTGGAGATGTCGTTGGCCTTGAGGACCATCTCCTTGTACTTCTCGGAGACGGTGCACTCGTCGGCCACGAGGAAGCGCGTCCCCACCTGGACCCCCACGGCTCCGAGCATGAAGGCGGCGGCGACCCCGCGTCCGTCGGCGATGCCGCCGGCGGCGATGACGGGAATCTTCACGGCGTCCACGACCTGCGGCACGAGGGCCATCGTCGTGGTCTCGCCGATGTGGCCGCCGGACTCGGTGCCCTCGGCCACCACGGCTACGGCACCGGCGCGCTGGACGAGCTTGGCCATGGCAACGGAGGCCACCACGGGGATGACCTTGATGCCGGCCGCGTTCCAGGCCTTCATGTACTTGGTGGGGTTGCCGGCGCCGGTCACGACCACGGGCACGTGCTCGTCGATGACGACCTGGGCCACCTCGTCCGCGAACGGGCTCATGAGCATCACGTTCACGCCAAAGGGCTTGTCGGTCTTCTCGCGGAGCTCGTGGATCTGGTCGCGCAGCCAGTCGGCGTTGGCGTTCATGGCCGCGATGATGCCCAGGCCGCCCGCCTCAGAGACGGCTGCGGCGAGGGAGGCGTCGGCGATCCAGGCCATCCCGCCCTGGAAGACGGGCTTCTCGATGCCGAGAAGGTCACAGATGGGGGTGCGCAGCATGACTAGTTCTCCAGAAGAGACTCGACCATGGAGACGAACTCGCCGACCGTGGCGGGGTTGGACTCGGCGTCGATCTCGATGCCAAACTCGTCCTCGCAGGCCATGACGGCCTCGACGGTGGAGAGGCTGTCGAGTCCGACCTCGGAGAGCTTGGTCTCAGCGGTCAGCTCGACGTCGTCGGCACCGGCCTGCTCGCGGATGATGGCGCACACGCGGTCGAAGGTGGTCTGATCTGCCATTGTTGGTACTCCTTCTTTTTCCATGCGCCCGGCGGGCGCTCCTATGGACTGATGGTTGGGGCTTGCGGCGGCGCTACCAGCGCAGCAGGCACGCCCCCGTGTCGAGGCCCGCGCCAAAGCCGACGAGGGCGACGAGCTGGCCGCGCTCGAGCTGGCCCGAGCGGGCGAGGCGGTCGAGCGCGAGCGGGATGCAGGCGCTCGAGATGTTGCCGGTCTCGGCAAGGGCGCGCGCCACCTTGGCGTCGTCGATGCCCAGACGGCTCACGGCCGACGAGAGGATGCGCTCGTTGGCCTGGTGGAAGACAAAGTGGTCGATGTCGCCGACGGAGACGCCGGCCTCGGCGCAGAGCTCGGTGACGGAAGTCACGATCGCGTTGACGCCAAACTTGAAGACGCGGCGGCCCTCCATCGCGAGGTGCGGCTGCGGGCGGTCGGTCTTGTCGTAGGGGGAGGTGCCGGGGACGCCGGGGACGTGCAGGACCTCCACGGTGGGATCGGTCGTGAGGCGCGTGGAGAGCGGGTTCTCCCCGCCGGCGCCCAGAACGGCCGCGGCGGCGCCATCGCCAAAGAGCACGCAGGTGGCTCGGTCTGACCAGTCCACAAGGCGACTGACCTTCTCGGCCGCCACCACGAGCACGCGCTCGGCGCGGCCGCGGGCAAAGTAGCCGTCCGCCACGTCCATGGCAAAGACAAAGCCCGCGCAGGCAGCGGAGACGTCGAAGGCGGGGCAGGAGGCGCCGAGAAGCTCCGCGATGGCGCAGGCCTCGGCCGGCATGAGGTGGTCGCCGCTCGTGGTGGAGCAGACGATGAGGTCGAGCTGGTCGGGCGTCACGCCCGCGGC
>CALULC010000145.1 GCA_944321385.1 uncultured Atopobiaceae bacterium | reverse complement strand
TGGACGCCTTCACCGCCGACTTCGAGGGCCTCGTCGGCCCCGGCAAGACCATGGCCGACCTGTAAGGGCGCGTGCCGAGAAGAACCTCGGGTCGCGCTTGGCTGCGCGCGCCTTCCTGCGCGACGCGCGGCCTGCGGCACGCGCAGCCCGCGGAACACCTCGCCCTGTGTCGCGCGCGGCCCGCGGCACGCCTCGCCCTGTGTCGCGCGCCCTTGTACCACACGTCTTTGCATCACGCGTAAACGTGGATTTCCGGACATCCGCGTTTACGCGTGATAGAAGTTGAACCATCGAACGCGTAACTCAGGAAAAGCGGTCGTTTTGCCGCGAAATCCCGAGTTACGCGTTCTTCTCGCCATGCGTAATTGGGAATGTGCCCACTTTTCCGGAACGCTTCTTCGGAGGCTGCGGAACGATTCCCTGAGAGCCGCGGAACGGAGCTTTGGAACGATTCCCCGGAAGTCGGCAGCTCAGCAGCAACGGCCACCAGGAGTTCCTCACGGGGCTGATGATTGAGCGACAACGGGAAAGGCCCCGAGATTCCCAAGCAGAGGTTTCGCGAAACGCACCTCTGCGTGGAATCTCGGGGCCTCCCGGGTGATGAGTCGGCCTGCTACGCGAGCTTGAGGAACTCCTGGTAGCCGCGGTACGCCTCGAAGACGTCGGCCTTGCTCGTGGCCTCCCACGGCGCGTGCATGGAGAGCACGGGCACGCCGCAGTCGATCACGTTCATGCCGTAGGTGGCGAGGATGTAGGCGATCGTACCGCCGCCGCCCGCGTCCACCTTGCCGAGCTCGGCGGTCTGGAAGTGCACGCCGCCCTCGTCCATCACGCGGCGGATGGTGGCCACGTACTCGGCGTCGGCGTCGTTGGAGCCGGACTTGCCGCGGCTGCCGGTGTACTTGTTGAACGTGAGGCCGTGGCCCAGGTACGCCGAGTTCTTCGGCTCAAAGACGCTCGCGAACGTGGGGTCAAAGCCGGCCGAGACGTCGCTCGAGAGCATGTTGGAGGCCGCGAGGCAGCGGCGCAGCGCGAGCGGGCCGCTCTGGCCGGAAAGCTCCAGCACCTCGGCCATCGTGTCCTCGAAGAAGTGGCTCGTCATGCCGGTGGCACCCACCGAGCCGATCTCCTCCTTGTCCACGAGCAGGCACACGGCCGTGCGCGCGGGCGCCTGGGCGTCGAGTTGCGCCACGAGGCTCGTGTAGGCACAGGAGCGGTCGTCCTGGCCATAGCCCAGGATCATCGAGCGGTCCAGGCCCAGGTCGCGAGCCGCGCCAGCGGGCACGACCTCCAGCTCGGCGGAGAGCAGGTCCTCCTCCTCGATGCCCAGCTGCTCGCGCAGGATGGCCAGGACGCCGGCCTTGACCGGGGACTTCTCCGCGTCCTCGTCCTTCTCGGCGCCCTCCTCGATCACGACGGGGCGGTTGCCCACCAGGACGTCGAGCATCTCGCCCTCGATGACCTCAGAGGCCTTCTTGCCCATCTGCTGGCCGGAGAGGTGGATGAGCAGGTCGGAGATACAGAAGACGGGGTCGTCCTCGTCCTCGCCGATCACCACGTTCACGACGCTGCCGTCCTTCTTGGCCACGACGCCGTGGATGGCCAGCGGGATCGTGACCCACTGGTACTTCTTCACGCCACCGTAGTAGTGCGTGTCCAGCGTGACGATCTCGTTCTTCTCCTCGACGGGGTCCTGCTTGACGTCCAGACGCGGCGAGTCGATGTGGGCGCCGAGGATGTTGACGCCGTGCTCGAGGGGCTCGGTGCCCAGGTGCAGCAGCATGAGGCTCTTTCCGCGGTTGACGGCATAGACCTTGTCGCCGGGCTTGAGGGGCTCGCCGGCCTCGACGCGGCTCGCCAGGCTCACGTAGCCGGCCTCCTCGGCCATGGCAACGCTTGCGGCGCAGCACTCGCGCTCGGTCTTGTTGTCGGAGATGAAGGCCTTGTAGCCCTCGCAGAGGTAGTGCAGCTCGTCGAGCTGCTCGGAGGTGTAGTCCTTCCAGGCGTTGGGACGCTCCATGTGACTCCCTTCTCGATCAATGTGCCGCAGATGATTCTACCCACTTGCGCAGCGGGCGAGAAGGACGTGAATCTAGTTCGTCGGCGCCTCTGGCGCGGCGGGCTCGGACGGGGTATCGGCACCGTCCGACGGCTGGTCCGCGTCGCCCGTGTCCCCGGTGCTCGCATCCCCCGTGGGCTCGTCGTCTGCCGAGGGCTCCTCGTCGCCCGCAGGTTCAGACGGCGCCGGGGTCTCGGGCTCGGCAGTGGCGTCTCCCTGCGTCGTGCCCTCGTCGTTGGTCGTGGTCTCGGGCTCCTCCGGCTGCGTGGCTTCGGCCTCGGGCTCGCCCCCAGGCGTTTCCGGCTGCTGCTGGGGAACCGTCTGCTCCTCTGCAACCGGCGCGACGAACTGCGGTTTTGTGCCGATGCCGGATCCCTGGGTCGCGAGGTTCACCACGAGTGCGTAGGAGAGCACGGCGATGACTCCCGCGGCGGCGGCGAGCAGCGCCACGCGGCGGCGGATGCGCTGCTGCTCGCGCTCGCGCGCGGCGTCGCGCACCTCGGGCGGTGCGATCGGGGTGCCCGAGGCCGCGACCTCCTCGACGATCGCGCGGCCGGAAACGGAGTCGACGGCGCGCGTCTCGTCAGCGCCGCCGAGCGCACGGAGCTTCTCGGCGGACGAGGCGAGGATGTTGCGGTAGACCTGCGTCGCCACGGCGGAGGCAACGGCGCCGACCACGGCGCCGATGATCGACCCGGCGACACCGATCTGCGTCGAGAGGGCAAAGGACGTCGCCGCGGCGAGCGCCGTCGCGAGCAGCTGGGAGACGGG
>CALULC010000144.1 GCA_944321385.1 uncultured Atopobiaceae bacterium | reverse complement strand
TCGCACTTGCGGGGGTGCCGGCAACCGCTGGCCTCACGCTCGCCGTGGCGCTTCTGGCCGTGGGGCTGCTTTTCGCGAGCTTCGAGGCGTTCCGGCCGGCGCTGCGCCAGCTCATGCCCACCGCCGTGCTCGCCGCCGTTGCCGCGGCCGGTCGCGTGCTCTTCGCCCCGCTGCCGGACGTCAAGCCGGTCTCTGCGATCGCGATTCTCGCGGGCGCGGCCCTCGGCCGGCGCAGCGGCTTCGTGGTTGGCGCCCTTGCCGCGTTCGCCTCTAACTTCTTCTTCGGGCAGGGGCCGTGGACGCCCTGGCAGATGTACGCGTGGGGCCTCGTCGGCTACGTCGGCGGCGTCCTGGGCGAGCGTGGCCTGCTTGAGCGCACGCCCGTGCTCTACGTCTGGGGCTTTACGTCCGGCCTGGTGTACGGCCTCATCCTGAACGGCTACCACGTGCTCGGCTACGTCCAGCCGCTCACCTGGGAGTCCGCGCTGCTCGCCTGTGCGGCCAGCGTGCCGCTCGACGTGACGCACGGCATCGCCACGGTCGCGTTTCTCGCCGCGATCTGGCTGCCGTGGGGCCGTGCCATCCGCCGCGTTGTGGCCAAGTACGGGCTGTGAGGACGCCTTCTCGTCACCCTTTACATTTTGGCCGCTCTTCGCTATCGTAGGCACGTTTCATGCCATGAATCAACGAAGGAGATGTGCATGTCCGGACACTCTAAGTGGGCAACCACCAAGCACAAGAAGGCCGCTATCGACGCCAAGCGCTCGTCGCTCTTCTCCAAGCTCTCCCGCAACATCACCGTTGCGGCCAAGCTCGGCGGCGACCCCAACCCGGACAACAACGCGACGCTCGCCGCCGCCGTGGCCCGCGCCCGCATGGTCTCCATGCCCAACGCCAAGATCAAGGCCGCCATCGACAAGGCCTTCGGCTCCGGCGCCGACGCCGCCAACTACGCCGAGATCACCTACGAGGGCTACGGTCCCGCCGGCGTTGCCGTCTACGTCGACTGCCTGACCGACAACAAGAACCGCACCGCGGCCGACGTGCGCTCCGCCTTCTCCCACTCCGGCGGCTCGCTCGGCACCTCCGGCTCCGTCGCGTTCCAGTTCGAGCGCAAGGGCTCCATCGCCGTCGAGAAGATCATCAAGTCCGAGGACAAGAAGGTCGCCGACAAGGAGAACGCCGTCGACGAGGACGAGTTCATGATGGCCGTGGCCGAGGCCGGCGGCGAGGACTACGAGGACGCCGGCGAGGAGTGGATCGTCTGGACCGCCTACGACAAGATGCAGGACGTGGCAAAGGGCCTCGAGGAGCAGGGCATCGAGGTCAAGGGCTCCGAGCTCACCATGGTCCCGACCACCCCGACGCAGGTCTCCGTGGCCGACGCCAAGAAGGTCCAGCGCCTCGTCGACCGTCTCGACGAGCTGGAGGACGTCCAGAACGTCTACCACACCATGGACATGACCGACGAGATCGTCGCCGCCCTCGAGGAGGAGTAGGCGCTCGTCACATACGCACCTGAAGGGCGCCCCCGTTCCTCTCTCCGGCTCACTGCGCTGCGCGCAGAAGTCGCCGGGCGAGAAGAACGGGGGCGCCCGTGCGTATGGGGCGAATGGTCGCCAACCGCAACGAACTACCGGTCGCACGGGCGTGAAGCTTGAGGGCGTTGCGCTTGTTGGGGTTATGGCAGCCGCGCCACGGCGTCAACTGGGCGTTCTTCTTGGCCCGTTGTCGGATTGGGGGTTGTGGCAGCGCAGAAACTGCCACGACCCCCAATCCGACAACGTCTCTCCGGCGAAAATTGCCATAACCCCGTTTTTGACAACGCATACGGAGGCGGGCGCCAAGCCACGCCCCCGTCCGCCGGCCCCCGGGACTACTCCACCGTCCCGTAGTAGCTGCCCCAGCCGTGCCCGGAGAGGATGGAGTTGATCTGGTCGCAGAGGCGGGTGCGCGTGAAGCTGCCGGAGGGGAGGAGCTCGATCACCTCGACGAGGTCGTCGTTGAGGTCAAAGGCGTCCGCGCGCACGAGGATGTCGATCTTCGAGACCGCGGCGCGGGCCGAGACGCCCGGCGCAAAGAGCGCGTCAACCAGTCGCTGCAGCTCGCCGTAGTCCTCCGACCGCACCTCGAACATGGCGCCCTCCCTGTAAGCGTTCCTTTTCGTGGAGAACATGGTAGCAGCCCGCGCGCGTTTTGCATCTATACTCTCACTGGACCCTATGGAGGAGGAACCATGCCCAACGCCTATCAGAACATGACCGACGCCCAGCTCGACGCCGCCATCGCGGAGCTCGAGCGCCAGGCGGACGACCTGCGCGCCCTCAACCTCAAGCTCGACATGGCCCGCGGCAAGCCGAGCCCCGAGCAGACTGAGCTCTCCAAGCCCATGCTCGACCTGCTCACCGCCGACTCCGACCTCTCCGACCAGGGCGTCGACGCCGACAACTACGGCGCGCCCGACGGCCTGCCCTCCGCGCGCGCCCTCGCCGCGGAGCTCCTCGGCGTGGACGCGGCCAACGTCTCCGTCATGGGCTCCTCGAGCCTCAACATCATGTACGACTGCGTGGAGCACGGCTACGTCCACGGCATCGGCGGCGAGAAGCCCTGGTGCCAGCAGGGCGAGGTCAAGTTCCTGTGCCCCGCGCCCGGCTACGACCGCCACTTCACCGTGACGGAGAGCTTTGGCATCAAGAACGTCCCCGTTCCCATGCGCGAGGACGGCCCCGACATGGACGTGGTCCGCGAGTACGTTGAGAAGGACGCCACGGTCAAGGGTATCTGGTGCGTGCCCAAGTACGCCAACCCCACCGGCGTCACCTACTCCGACGACGTGGTCCGCGCCTTCG
>CALULC010000143.1 GCA_944321385.1 uncultured Atopobiaceae bacterium | reverse complement strand
CCCACAATCACAACGGGCACGCGAGCCCGCCGCGCGCAGGCGAAGGCCTCGCGCGTGACCGGGCACGCGTCGGCGTCGATATAGAGTGTGCGATTGCGGGACATGCGCCTCCTTCGCCGATGAGTGACTAGACTATAGGGCAGACGACGGGAGGCATATATGAGAAGACTGACCACGATGCTGACGGCGCTCTGCGTTGCGTGCGCGCTCGTTCTTTTCGGCTGCGGGACCTCCTCTGCCGGAACGGTTATCTTTGAGGAGACGGTCTCCCCTAACGAGAAGTACACGAGCTCGGAGGCAGACATCGTCTACTACACCGTGCGAGTGACGCAGGCCGCGCCGGGCACAGCGACGGTCTCCGCCGAATCCAACTCCGGGTTCTTTGAGCCGGTGAGCTACGAGATCGAGTGCGACGGAGAGCTCTCCGTCGACGACGTCTCCGTGAAGTGGACCACCCTCACGGGCGGCACCGAGCCGAGCGAGGACGACCAGATCGCCGTCGCCGAGGTCTCCGTGCGCACGGGCGACGGCAGCTCGTACGAGCGGAAGATCAGCTTCGTCACCCGCGCTCTTGAGATGGTTGCCGAGGCGACTCCTGGTTCGTAAGCGCAGGGCAGGATCTAGTCAGAAGGCCAGAAATTAATGCGATTTGGTTTCCTGAAAATCACTCTATTCTGAACGTTTCCGCAGTTGGCGATTTTCTTTCAGAAAACCAAACCCCATTAATATTGGACCCCCTCTCCCAGACACCACCGCCCGACATGGAAACGACGGCAGCCTTCCCGGGCAACACCTTAGCAAAGGATTAGCAGTCGGTTCATGCGCCGTTATGGCGGACACCCCTAGGCTTGGGCAATCCAAGTCGAAGGGGGAAACATGGGCACGATTCATGTGGCGCCGCGCAGGTACATCAATCGCAGGAAGGCGCGGCGGGTTCCGCTTGTGCTCGGGGCTGCTGGGGTACTGGTGGTCGCGCTCGCCGTTGTCGTCTGGTTTGCGGTGGCGAGGGCTACAGGTGGAACAGGACAAGCAGGCAACTCGGCACCGGCACACTCCACGCCCCGCTCGGAGTGGCGGACGGGCGAAGCTCCCTTCCTCTACCAGACCGACCCGCAGTGGGCGAGCCACCCCTATGCCGGTGGCATCGTCGAGAAGAACGGCTGCGGCCCCACGTGCCTCTCTATGGTCTACGTGACGCTCACCGGACGCGATGACCTCGACCCCGCCGCCATGGCGGACTTCTCGGAGCGCGGCGGTTACGTGAGTAACGGGATGACAGCGTGGGCCCTCATGACCGACGGCGCAGCGAAGCTGGGACTCGTCTCCGAGGAGCTGCCTGCCAGCGCGAGTGCCGTGCGCGATTCGCTCCTCGCGGGAAGGCCCGTCATCTGCAGCGTGGGTCCCGGAGACTTCACCACCACGGGTCACTTCATCGTGCTGACGGGCCTGACCGAGGACGGCGATGTGGTTGTGCACGACCCCAACAGCGCCGAGCGCAGCTCGCATCCCTGGGACCTCGAGCGCGTGCTCGGTCAGTGCCTGAACCTGTGGGCCTTCTCAGCATGACAGTGATGAAAAGAGACTGTCCCTTTTCATCACGCGGGCAGCTCGACGGTGAAGGTGGTGCGGCCGTTCTCGCTCGCGGCGGAGATGGTGCCGCCGTGCAGCTCCACGATCTCGCGCGCGATGGCAAGGCCGAGGCCGGCGCCGCCCGTGGCGCTCCCTCGGGACTCATCCAGCCGGAAGAAGCGGTCGAAGATCGCGCGGAGCTTATGGGAAGGGATGGTCGCGCCCGTGTCGGACACGGTGACGATAACGCTCCCCTCCCCAGCCGCCGCCCCGATCTCAACGGGCGTCCCCTCGTCGCTGTAGGCGATCGCGTTGCGCAGCAGGTTGCCAAAGACGCGCGCGAGGCGGGCCGCGTCGGCCGTGACCACGAGCGGCTCGCCCGGCTGCTCGACGGTCCGCTCCGTGCCCGCCACCGTCACCCGCGCCACGTTGCCGTGGGCGGCGAGCGCCGGATAGAACTCGTCGGCAAGCTGGACGAGAAGCCCGGCGAGGTCCACGGGCGCAAGCTCGAGCTCGATGTTCGTGAGGCTGTAGCGCGTGATGTCGAAGAACTCGTTCACCAGGCGCTCGAGCCGGCACGCCTTGTCGAGCGCGACGCCCGTGTAGCGGACGCGCTGCGCCTCGGGCATGTCCGGCACCTCGTCCAGGAGCGAGAGGTAGCCGATCACCGAGGTCAGCGGCGTCTTGAGGTCGTGCGCGAGGTAGGTCACGAGGTCGCTCCTGCGCGCGGACTCGTCGGCGAGCTGGCGCTCCCGCTCCGCGGAGGCGCGCTTGGCGTCGGCGGCGACGAGCGCGAGCTCCTCCCAGCCGGGCGGGAACGCCTCGTGGGCATCGAGGTCATGGGCGAGAAAGACGCGCAGCAGCTCGGCGGCTCGGGCGCGCTCCTTGAGGCGGACGCGGCGGGCCGCAAGGACAGCAGCCACCGCGCAGCCCACGGCGAGAAGCACGATGCCGCAGATACCCAGCTGCAGGAAGAAGTACTTGACGCCGGAGACGTCCAGCACCATCTCCGGCCAGAGGCCAAATTCGTTCAGGTTGTTGAGGTTCAGAATCTGCGAGGCCAGCCAATCCATGAACGAGCCGTTCCAAGCCTTGTCCACAAAGCCGAAGACCGTGCTGAACGCTGCGGATGAAAGCAGAATCGCACCCGCCACGATCGCGACGGTCAGGACGATCGAGCGGGCCCCGCCGCTCTTCTCGCTAGCGCTCAATCTTGTACCCCAATCCCCAGACGGTCTTGATGTAGCGCGGGTCCTCGAAGGAGTCGCCCATCTTCTCGCGCAGGTG
>CALULC010000142.1 GCA_944321385.1 uncultured Atopobiaceae bacterium | reverse complement strand
AGCTTGTCCGCGGTGGAGTAGATGCGCAGGCCAGGCTTGGAGATGCGACGGATGCCGCGGATGACCTTGGCGTGGCGGGCGCCGTACTTGAGGGTGATGTGGAGGGTCTTCTGCGGGGTGGTGTCCTCGACCTCGTAACCCGCGATGTAGCCCTCCTCGCAGATGACGCGGGCAACCTCAACGAGCACCTTGGTCGAGGGCATGGACACCTCGGCCTTGTTGGCTGCGTTCGCGTTGCGGATACGCGTCAGCATGTCGGAAATGGGATCGGTAATCTTCATTGATACTTCTCCTTCGTCAATGATGAACCTGAGTGCCCGGTTCGCACGCACCCGTGGCGCGCGCGCCTGGGCGTCAGAGCCCTTTGCGTCCTACCAGCTGGCCTTGCGGACGCCAGGAAGCTCGCCCGTGCTCGCAAGCTCGCGGAAGCACACGCGGCAGAGCCCGAACTTGCGATAGACGGAGTGGGGACGCCCACAGCGCTGGCAACGGTTCTGCTTGCGGGTCGAGTACTTCGGCTCGCGCGACGCCTTGACGATCATCGATGTCTTAGCCACAAATCCTCCTTCAGAGAAACTCTCGGCCGGGCGCCGTGGCGCCCGGTCCTTTATCTGCTATACGACCTACTCAGCCTTGAACGGGAAGTGGAAGGCCTTGAGAAGCGCCTTGCCCTCCTCGTCGGTCTGAGCGGTGGTCACGATGGTGATGTCCATGCCGCGGGTGTGATCGATCTTGTCGAAGTCGATCTCCGGGAAGATGAGCTGCTCGGTGACGCCCATGGAGAAGTTGCCACGACCGTCGAAGCTCTTCGGGGAGATGCCGCGGAAGTCGCGGATGCGCGGGATGGCGATGGAGATGAGACGGTCGAAGAACTCCCACATGCGGTCGCCGCGGAGGGTGACCTTGGCGCCGATCGGCATGCCGGCGCGGAGCTTGAAGGTAGCGATGGACTTGCGGGCGTGGGTGATCAGCGGCTGCTGGCCGGTGATGGCGCGCAGGTCGGCAACGGCACCGTCGATGGCCTTGGCGTCCGTGGCGGCCTCGCCGACGCCCATGTTGACCACGATCTTCTCGATCTTGGGGATCTGGTTGACGTTCTTGTAGCCAAACTGCTTCTGGAGCTCGTCACGCACGGTGGCGAAATACTGCTCCTTGAGACGCGGAACGTACTTGTCTGCCATGTTCACTCCTTAGATCCTGGGGTTCTCAGCACGGGGTTTCCAACCTCGTACCTCCCTGCCTTGGCGGGGCCGGGAGCCTTGTCATGCGCCCGAGGCAGAATCCTCCCTACCTACAGACGCAAGGAAACATGTTACGCCCTTTCTCCACAAAATGAAACCGGGATCTTTGCGGCACGTTTCCTGCACATTCGCGTTCTTCTCGCTTGACGAAAGTGGGCTCGTCTCAGCCTGAGGGGCTTCTCGCTTGACGAAGGCGGGCTCGTCTCAGGCAAATCACGGCAAAAACCTGAGACGAGCCCCATATTGTCAAGCGTATCGCACCAAAAGCTGAGACGAGCCCCATATTGTCAAGCGCACTGCGCCAAAAGCTGAGACGAGCCCGGTTTGGTCAAGCAAGCCCCGCCAAAAGCTGAGACGAGCCCCCTATGGTCAAGGCCGGGACACCCTACCCCAGCGCGTCCACGATGCCAACGAGAAGGTCGCTGTACTCCTCGTACGCCGGGAGGTCGGGGTTGTCCGCCTGAATCTGCGGGGTGCTGCGGAAGAGGAAGCCCGCCTTGCTCGCCCGGATCATCGCGAGGTCGTTGAAGGAGTCGCCGGCGGCGATGGTGTCAAAGCCGCAGCTCTGAAGCGCGCGCACGGTGGTGAGCTTGGAATTCTCACAGCGCATGCGGTGAGCGAGGATCTCTCCCTCGGGGGAGACCTCAAGCGAGTTGCAGAGCAGCGTGGGCCAGCCGAGCTTGGCCATGAGCGGCTTGGCAAACTCCTCGAACGTGTCGGAGAGAATCACCACCTGCGTGCGCTGGCGCAGGGCGTCGAGAAACTCGCGCGCCCCGGGCAGGGGGTCGATGCGGGAGATGACGTCCTGAATCTGCGGGAGGCCGAGCCCGTGCTCGCGAAGCACCTCGATGCGAAAGGCCATGAGCTTGTCGTAGTCGGGCTCGTCACGCGTAGTGCGCGAGAGCTCGGGGATGCCGGACTCCTCGGAAAACGCGATCCAGATCTCCGGCACGAGAACGCCCTCAAGGTCGAGACAAACGATGTTCATGGCGATTCCCCTCTCAGCGCAACCGTTCTTCTCGCCATCATACACGGCGAAGGTTTCTGCCGCGCACCACTCACCCCAACAACCCGGCCAGCGTATGTCTGCGCGAAATGTTGACCTATGGCACAGGGCGAGAAGGACCAACTGGGCGTTCTTCTCGCCCTGTGCGCAAAATCGCGACCTATGGCAGACAATTCCTGCCATAGGTCGCGATTTAAATCAACGCGTTATTGGAGGCTTCCCTCCACCACACCCTGCAACGCACCGAGCGCGTCGCCACCGCAACCAAAACCCCTCGCTGGGGCCCGTTGTGGCCTGGACGCGGAGAGCCCCCGGAATTCCCAAGCAAGAGTTTTTGAGCGCAAAGCGCGAACACTCTTGCGTGGAATTCCGGGGGCTCCCCCTTGAGCGTTAAGGACCTACGGCCTTAGAGCTTGATCTCGATGTCCACGCCGGCCGGGAGGTCAAGACGCATGAGCGAGTCAACCGTGGCGGCAGCCGGGTCGAGGATGTCGATGAGGCGCTTGTGGGTGCGCATCTCAAACTGCTCGCGGGAGTCCTTGTCCTTGTGCGGCGAGCGGATAACCGTGTAGAGGTTGCGCTCGGTGGGCAGGGGGATGGGACCGGACACGCGGGCGCCCGTCTTCTGGGCGGTGTCGAC
>CALULC010000141.1 GCA_944321385.1 uncultured Atopobiaceae bacterium | reverse complement strand
ATCCCCGCCGCGATCGGCCTCGCCATCGGCTGCGCCACCGCCAAATGAAGCAAAGGAACTATCCCTTGGGATCACTCACACGCCGAGGCGGGGAACTTTCGGATAACGGCCCTCTTTGAGACCGATTATTCCGCAGCCCCCGCCTCGGCAGGAAAGGGATCCGTCACGACCGCGACTGTCTACTCAACCTCGATCGCAGCGGAGGCAACCTGGCCGGTGGCGTCGCGGGCGGTAATCGAGACCTGCCCCCGCTCACTTGCTCGCACGACGGCAACGGCTCGTCCGTACCAGGTCTGGCACTCGCTGGAGAGGTAGCTCTCCTCCGGGTTTGGCTGCGCGCTGCCAAAGCCGAGCAGCTCGCCGCCCTCCACCTCGAGCGTCACCCGTCGGTCGGCGTTGGACTCCAACACGTCGTTCTCGCCTCTCAGCTCTATCGCAACGTAGGCAATCTCTCCGACGCGCACGCACGAGACCTCCGGCCGCACGTCCAGGCGCACCGCCCCGGTCGCCGAGACGAGCTCGCTGCGACCCAGCTCCTTCCCGGCTCGATCGTAGACCACCGCCGTGAGCGTGCCGGGCTCATAGCGCACACGGAACAGCGCCCTAAACTTCTTGAGGCGCCTACGGCCGCAGCTCCTCCCGTTGACGAGAAGCTCGGCGATCTCGCCTCGTCCGTACACCTCGACCGTGGTTTTGTTGCCTTCGCACGAGGCCCATGACCAACTGTCAAACGCGTTGGTCCCGCGCCACGCAGCCTTCGTCACGCGAACGCCAGGGTGATTCACCGGTCGCACGCCCAGATAGGGCTTCTCGCGCGCACCCCAAACCGTCGCTGCGTATGCCGCCTGCGCGTCCGGGCGCCCGCAGATGTCGACGACCCCGGCCCCGGAGAGCAGCCACGGATAGCGCACGTTCACCATCGACACGCCCTCGTAGTTCCACGACCCAATGGCAGCCTCGCCCAGATAGTCCCAGCCCGTCCACATGAAGTCACCGATCACGTACGAAAGGCGCTCGACCTTCGCCCAGTTGTCGGCAATGTCTTGCGGGTAGGTCTCCGAGCCAACGATGATGCGCCCCGGATGGACGCTTCCCTCCTTGGCATAGCGCCCGTTCGCGTAGTTGTACCCGCACACGTCAAGCAGGTCGAGCACCGGCGTTGTGGCACGGTCAGCCTTCTTCGAGTTTCCCATGCGGTTGATGCCCTTGCCCAGGACCGACATCATCGTGTTGAAAAGCAGGCTGCCCGACTTTCGTTCCGCGCGACGACCACCGTCCTTCTCGGCACGGTTCCCGTCGGCATAGTCCTTCGCCAGGCCGCCCTCGTCGTAGAGGCCCTTACCGGAACTCGCCATCATGAGCACCATGAAGTTGATGCCCGCCGTCACAGGACGGCTCGGGTCCAGGCGATGAGCGAGGTCGATCATGTTCTGGGCAACCTCCAGACCATGCGGCTTAACCGGCTCGGAGACCTCGTTGCCGATGGAGTACATCACGACGCTGGGGTGGTTGCGGTCGCGCTCGATCATGGCACGCACGTCATCGAGGTAGCACGCCTCGAAGTCGCTCGCGTAGTCATAGGGGTTCTTGTGCTGGAACCACATGTCGAACGTCTCGTCGATGACATACATGCCCAGTCGGTCGCACGCTTCGAGCAGCGCCGGGGACGCAGGGTTGTGCGAGCTGCGAAGCGCGTTGAAGCCCTGCTCCTTGAGAATGCGGACCTTGCGTTCCTCGGATGCGTCATAACTCGCCGCACCCAGCATCCCGTTGTCATGGTGTACGCACGCGCCACGGAGAAGCACCGTCTCGCCGTTCACCAAGAAGCCCTTCTCGGCAGACCAAGCCAGCGTGCGAACGCCAAAGGTGGTCTCCGCAACATCGATCACTGCACCCGTGGCGTCCTCGAGCGTCACGCGACAGACGTAGAGCTCCGGGCGCTCCGCGCTCCAGAGGCGGGCATCGGGAATCGTAAGCGTCGCGTCAGCATCCTCGCCTCGAGCGACAACTTCCCCCTTGTCAAGAATCTCCACGCGCACGCGCTCCCCCACAACAGAAGGACCCGTGAGCTCAGTTCTCACCCGCACGACCGCCGGATCAGTGGAAACCGTGTCGACTTGGACACCCTGCCACGTTATGTGGTGCATGGGCGCCACGAGCAGACGCACGTCACGATAGATGCCGCCACCCGTGTACCAGCGTGCATTGGGGAGCTCCGAGTTGTCCGCGACGACCTCCAACACGTTCTCACACCCCGGAAGCAAGGCTTCGGTAAGACGAGCCGAGAAGGGCGTGTACCCGTACGCGTGCCATGCGACCTGCGTACCGTTGAGTGTCACCGTGGCATTGCGATACACGCCGTCGAAAACGAGCACGACCTCCTGGCCCGCCCACGCCTCCCGAGGGACGAAGCGCTTTTCATAGTGATAGACGTCTCCGTAGAAGTAGCCACCGGCGTCCTTGGCGGGACTCTCGGGACCACGCTGGGCATAGAGCATCGCGTCGTGCGGCAAGCGGACTGTGCGACGCACACCTTCGCCGTCTGTCCAGAACGTCCAGCCTTCGTTCCAAAGCTCGTCTCTCATAGATGTCCCCTTTCCACATGCGCGTGCAGGCATGCAATCTGCTCGCGTTCACCTTGACGCTCACAGTAGGTCGAGCAACCGTCGTCTTCGCGTTTTGTTTTCGCTTGATACAGGCAAATGGTGTACTGTTTCCACAGTTCTTCTCGCCTGCCGTGACAAGCGGAAGGAAAAGTCGTGGACGCAGGACTGCTTAGCACGCTTACCAATGTGCTGTCTGCCAACCAGGTCATTGACCTCTCGCGAAGCGGCCAGTTTGAGGCGGGAGGCACCTCACCGATCATCAGCTCAGTAAAGGGGAGCGAAGTCTGGCACCAGACTAT
>CALULC010000140.1 GCA_944321385.1 uncultured Atopobiaceae bacterium | reverse complement strand
GCGTAGAAGTGGAACTCGTCCATGGCCACGCAGCCCACGTCGCACTTCTCGCCCTCGCGCAGCGCCTGGTTGGCCAGGATCTCCGCCGTGCAGCAGATGATCGGCGCGCCCGCGTTGATGGATGCGTCGCCGGTGATCATGCCTACGTTCTCGCGGCCAAAGAGCTCGACGAGGTCAAAGAACTTCTCGCTCACCAGCGCCTTGATGGGGGCGGTGTAGTAGGCGCGCCTATCCGTGCACACGCTCATGAAGCACATGCCCAGCGCCACCATGGACTTGCCGGAGCCCGTGGGGGTGCCCAGGATCAGGTGGTCTCCGGCCGCAAGGGAGAGCAGCGCTTCCTCCTGGTGCGGCCAGAGCTCGATCCCGCGAGAGTCCACCCAGCCCAGGAAGAGGTCGAGCGCCTCCTCGGCGGGGATGTTGGGGTAGGTCTCCTCGTCCGGCCAGGGGATGAGGCGTCCCAGCGAGCCCGCGGCGTTGGGGCCCTCGTCTACGAACTCGGATGTGGGGAATGCGGGCATGCTGTCTCCTTGGTCGTGCGGGCATCCCATTCTAGCGCGGCACAGGTATACTCGGGTCAACCCGGACAAAGGAGGTCCCGTGACCGATTTCCTGCAGCTTGCGCACGATCGCTACTCCTGCCGCGCCTTCACCGACAAGCCCGTTGAGGCCGAGAAGATCGACGCCCTCGTGGAGGCTGCCGTCGCGGCGCCCACCGCCGTGAACAAGCAGCCGTGGCACCTCTGGGTCGTCAGGGAGCCGGACGCCGTGGAGCGTCTCTCCGCCTGCACGCGCTTCGGCTTTGGGGCCAGGGTCATCCTCGTCCTTGGTGCCGCCCCCGAGGAGGCGTGGGTCCGCAAGTACGACGGTCGCAACTTCGCGGACGTTGACGCCTCCATCGTGGGGACCCACATCATGCTCACCGCGCACGACCTTGGCCTGGGTACCACGTGGGTCGGGCACTTCAACGCGCCCGCCGTCAAGGAGGCCTTCCCCGAGATGGCGCCCTACGATCTTGTGGCGCTCTTCCCGCTGGGATATCCCGCCAAAGAGGGCGGTCCGTCCGCGGGTCATCTGACCCGGAAGTCTGCCGATGAGCTCGTGACGAGCATCTAGCGTCGTGAGAAACGGTTGAGTGACGAGAAGGTCACGTGCTTTTTCCTCCTGAACTGGTAGTTTTATAGGCCCCGCAAGCTTGGATTAGGCGTTCGGCTCGGGTTCAGATTTGGCTTTTACTCATCATGGGATGGAAGATATGGCAAGAAAACCCACTTCTCGCAACGATGCTCGGTACTCGTCCGCGCAGCGGCAGAGCGCCACGAGTCGCTCCGGTACCTCTCGATCCGCCGCTCCTCGTTCAAACGCTCCGCGCTCTAACACCTCTCTGGCTGTCGCTCCGCGTCCAAACGCCTCCCGCTCAAACGCCTCCCGCTACACCGCCCAGGCGCGTCGCTCCTCTGGAGGGGCGCGAGCGTTCACCGTGGTGGCGGTTCTCGTTCTGGCTGCGTTTTTTGCCGGCGGAGTCTATCTCTGGCTCAACCGTACGGTCAACGTGAGCGTCAACGGCTCGCACCTGGAGGTCAAGATCGACTCCACGCTCGCCGACATCGTTGAAGCGGCGGACCTCGAGACCACTCCCGGAGACCTCGTCTCCATAACCGGCGACGTGCTCGAGGAGGGCAAGGGCGCGCCCTTCTCCGCCGCAGTGGGCGGGGAGGAGTTGGATGCCGATGGCATTGACTCGTTCCGCGCCAAGGGCAACGAGAACATCACTATCGGGGACGGCGCCGACCTCACCGAGTCCTCCCACGAGGAGGAGCGCGAGATCAAGCCCAAGATGGAGCCGTACGAGCGCGTTGGCGCCATCACCTTTGTGGCGCAGTGGGGCAAGGCAGGCAAGGGCGTCTACACCGTGGGTGACGTCTCTGGCGATTCCGTGCTCAAGGAGGAGACCGAGCCCGTCCAGAACCTCGTGATCGAGAGCGTCAACCCGCAGCCCGAGGACGGCTCCAAGGTCATCGCGCTCACCTTCGACGATGGCCCGAACGCAAACTACACCCAGAAGTACCTTGACATCCTCGACAAGTACGGCATCAAGGCAACGTTCTTCTGCCTGGGCCCGGCGGCGGAGGCCAACCCGGACCTCATCAAGGCGATCAAGGACCAGGGCTCTCAGGTTGCCTCGCACACCAAGACCCACGGGGACCCGCTTTCCACGCTCGAGCCCGAGACCCTGCGCTCAGAGATCACCGATGCCTTTGCCTCGATCGAGGGGGCCGGCGGCGGAGCCACAACGGTAATTCGCCCGCCCTATGGTGACTTCAACAACCAGACCTGGCTCGATTCCAACGGGACGCTCTCCGCTTCCGTGATCTGGAACCTCGACAGCGAGGACTGGACCCTTCCGGGAGCCGACGCGATTGTCTCCAACTGCACGAACGGCGCGTACTCTGGTGCCATCATCCTCATGCACGACGGCGGCGGCAACCGCGACCAAGACCTTGAGGCGCTGCCCAAGATCATCGAGAACCTCCAGGACAAGGGCTACGAGTTTGTGACCATCAACGAGCTCATGGCCATGGACAGCCGCATCCCCGAGGACGTAGCGTCCGGCAACGCCACCATGCCCGAGGACTGCGTCTGGCCCACGGAGATGGTCGAGGCCGAGTAGGACACGGCCCTTAGGTAACGAGAAGCCCCGTCCGGCTGCGCGCGAGCGGCGGACGGGGCTTTTTTCTGCCTTGCGAGGGCTTGCTACTTGACGCCGTACTGCTCGTAGTAGGCGTCGATCGCGGCCTTGAGCTCCGGCGTGATGACGGTGCCGTCGAGGGCCTCCACCACGTCTGCCATGGAGACGATGCTCGCCACGGGGAAGCCGTACTTCTCCTGGATCTCCTGCTGGGCGGTCAC
>CALULC010000139.1 GCA_944321385.1 uncultured Atopobiaceae bacterium | reverse complement strand
AGCTCCAGCTGGTCGGCGATGGCGCCCACGCGCTCGCGGAACTTGCGCGCGGTGGTCTTGAGCTCCGGGCGCATCTGGCAGATCGAGCGCAGGAAGCTGTAGAGCGGCACGCCGGGCACCTCCACGGGCGCCTGGTAGGAGAGGAAGATGCCGGCGAGCGAGCGCTTGTCGGCGGAGAGCTCGGTGACGTCCGCGCCGTCAAACTCGATGCGGCCCCCGGTCACGCGGTAGGCGGGGTCGCCCATGATGACGTGGCCGAGCGTGGACTTGCCGGCGCCGTTGGGGCCCATGAGGACGTGGCACTCGCCGGCGCCCACGGCC
Source organism: uncultured Atopobiaceae bacterium (assembly GCA_944321385.1). Classification (GTDB taxonomy): domain Bacteria; phylum Actinomycetota; class Coriobacteriia; order Coriobacteriales; family Atopobiaceae; genus Thermophilibacter. Next base: position 2,625 of record CALULC010000139.1, on the reverse strand, counting down.
AGGTCGACGCCGTGCAGGATGGGCTTGTCCTCGGTGCCCGCAGAGAGGGCGCTCACGTTGAGCAGCTGAGTGGACATGTTCCGCCTTTCCTGTGCGGGGGCGGCGGCTCCCGCACGCTCTTCTCGCGGGATGCTCGCCCGCGTCTTTTTCGCCTAATTCATAGTAATGAGTAGGGAATTAAAGACAAGGGTCGGCCGAGAAAAACCGTGCGCTCACAACAACTCCTACTAGCTTGGGGGCATTTTGGGGCGGCGACCACATCCCTTTGCGGCCGCGTTACGGCTGCGGGGCGTTCTCCTGCCGAGAAGTACCATGTGCGCTGGTGCTCACCAGGGGAGGTAGTTCTCGGCATGGACGCGTGGAAGCGGCTCGGCGGCTTCATCGGGAGCCACATGGCGTTTGTCTCGCCGACGTGCGTGGTGCTGGGCGTGCTGTTCCCGCAGATTGGCGTGCTCAAGCCGCTCGTGGTGCCGCTCTTTGCCTTCATGACCTTCCAGAGTGCGCTCTCAAACACCTTCTCCAACCTCGGCCGCACCCTGCGCCACCCGGCGCCGATGCTGGTCTCGCTGCTGCTCGCCGCCGTTGTCATGCCCGCGGTGGCATGCGCGCTCGCCACGGTGCTCTTTGGCGCCAACCCCAACCTCGTCTGCGGGATCGTTCTGGAGTACTGCGTGCCCGTGGCCGTGGTCTCGGCCATGTGGACCAACATGCTCGGGGGCGACCCGGCCCTCTCGCTCGCCACGATCCTCGTCTCCACGGTGGCGGCGCCGTTCACGATACCGCTCACGCTGCACGTGCTTCTCGGCCAGACGGTGGAGGTGGACGCCGCGCGGATGATGGGGGAGATGGTGGTCTCCGTCGCGCTGCCGGCGCTCGCGGGTACGCTGGCCAACGACCTCACGCGTGGGCGGGCGTCGCGCGACCTCTCGCCGGTCATCGCCCCGGTGGCAAAGCTCGCGCTCGTGGCCGTCATCCTGACCAACTCCACGGGCGTGGCCCCCTACGTGCGCAATCTCACGCCCACGCTCGTTGCGGTGGCTGCGTTCATCGGTGCCTTCGCGGCGTGTGGCTACGCCGCCGGGCTTCTCGCCGCGCGCGCGATGCGCCTGTCCGACGACAAGCTCGCCTCGATGACCTACCTCGTGGGGATGCGCAACATATCGGCCGGTGCGGTGCTCGCGGGCGAGTACTTCCCGGCAGAGGTGATGTTTCCCGTGGTCATCGGCACGCTCTTCCAGCAGGTGCTGGCCGCTGGGTTTGGCAGCCTGCTGCGGAGGCTGCGCCGTCGCGAGGGTGGGGACGCGCGGGGTGCGCTGGGTGTGCGGGGCTCAGGGGGCTCAGGGGGTCCGCGTGCTTAAGAAGCCGGGCGGTTGGAGGCCCGTCGCCCTTGGCCGCTTAGGATTTAGGGCCGGAAGAGGGTCGTCGCGCCTTGGCGCTTAGGATCTTGGGCCAGAGGAGGGCCCGCGCGGCCCGGCGCGGACAAAAGCCCAGTTGAGCTCTCGGCCGCGCGCCCGCCCTTTGCCCCTCGGGTCCGTTAAAGGCTCAAATCGCCCGAATCCCTAAGCGCAAACTCGGCGCAGCCCTCCAACGCCCGGAATCCTAAGCGCAAACTCGGCGCGAGCCTCCAACCGCCCGGAATCCTAAGCGGCACGCCCGCTGGGGACGCAGCCCGGGCGCTATTGTCGGCGGCGCCGCACGCGCGAGCGAACCCGGCCGTCGTCCAGGATGACGGCAAGCCCGGCTACAACGACAAGTGCGATGAAGATGATCCGCTTCATGATGGCTCCTCTCGTTTGCTGGAACCATCCTCGCAACCGGGGCGGCGCGAAGCCATCGAACCCCCTTACAACCACCTTTCTCTTTCGTAAGGTTGCAAAGCTGAGACGGGGTCCCTCTTGCCGTCGCGCCCTGTCGTAGAATGGTGCGCAGTGTAGATTGGAGGACCCATGCCCCTTACCAGAGAAGATGTTGCGGGCATCGCGGACTACGCGCGGATCGCGCTCACGCCCGAGGAGCTCGACGAGATGACCTCGTACATGAACGATGCCGTTGACCTGCTCGAACCCATCCGCGCCTACGACCTCGAGGGCGTGGAGCCCACGTTCCATCCCATCGGAGACCTCTCCAACGTGATGGGGGAGGACGTGCCGGACACCGAGGTGCGCCACCTGCCCGTGGACGTGGCGCTGAAGAACGCCGGCGCGTCCCGCGACCGCAGCTTCCGCGTGCCGTCTATCCTCGGCGACCAGGGGGGTGACCGCTAATGGCAAACTTCGACCAGCTCTCCGCGCGTGAGATCGCGGCGGGCGTCGCAAACGGCGACTTCACCGCCACCGAGGTTGCCCGCGCCGCGCTCGACGCCGTTGAGGCCCGTGACGGCGAGGTCAAGGCGTTCCTGCAGGTCTCCGCGGACCTCGCGCTCGCGGCGGCCGAGGCCACGGACAAGGCCCGCGCGGCGGGCGAGAAGCTCGGTCCGCTCGCCGGCGTCCCCGTGGCCTTCAAGGACAACATGCACCTCGTGGGCACCCGCACCACCTGTGCCTCGCGCATGCTCGCCAACTACGAGTCCACGTTCACGGCCACCTGCGTCCAGCGCATGCTCGACGCCGGCGCCACGCCCGTGGG
>CALULC010000138.1 GCA_944321385.1 uncultured Atopobiaceae bacterium | reverse complement strand
TCGTGGATGTCTCGCGCGATGCGGGCCCGCTCGGAGAGCGTGGCCAGACGCACCTCATAGTCCTGGGCGTCCAAGAGCTCGCGGTTCTTCTCGACAAGGGCGAGGCGGGCGGCGGCGAGGTCGTCCCGGGTGCGGAGGGCGTCGCGGCGCCGCAGCTCGGACGCCCCAACGCGCAGGCCGAGCCAGCCGCCCACAACGATCCCGACCGCGGCGAGAAGAACCGCACGTCCGTCAGGCACGCCGCACGCTGCGCCCCAGGCGAGCGGCACGAGCACGACGGCGGGCACGGCGCGCACGCATCTCCGCTCCCCGGCGCTCACGCGGCACAGGTCGTAGGCAGCCACGCCGAGAAGCGCCGCAGCCTCGGGCAGGACGCACGCGAGAGCGCAGAGGGCAAGCGGCGGCACGAGAGCCGCCCGGCCTCGGGCGAGCTCGCAGAGGGCCGCCAGGGCAACCGCCGCCAGCAGCGCGACCACCAGGCCGGCACCAGCCGTCCCGCCCGCCGCCGCGACGAGCGCGGGCAGGCAGGCGACGAGCACCACGAGCTTGTCGGCCAGTCTCTCCATGGGGCGATTCTAACAGCGCGGCCGGACAACAACACACACGGGCGTCGCTCACGCCGCGCCGGCGACGCGGCGGCGCGCGCGGCCGAGCGCGAGCCCCACGGCAAAGAGCGTCACCGCGAAGAGCAGAACGATCCCCAGGTTGGTCCCCAGCTCGGCGGCCAGCTCGGGCGTGAGCGCCTCGGCGTGCAGCACCGTCGCGACCGCCTGGCTCACCCAGTACGAGGGCGAGAGGCGCGCCGCCATCTGAACGACGTCGGGCAGCATGGAGAGCGGCACCCACGCCCCGCCGAGAAACGAGAGCATCATGGCGCCGATGTTGCCGCAGGCGTTGACCGCGTCCTCGCTGAGACCGAGCTGCGCGAGCAAAAACGCCAGCGCGAGCGGCACCAGGGCAAAGGGCAGCACGCTCCCGAGCGCGCAGGCCACGAGCGCCGGATCCGTCCCCGCGAGCGCTCCCCTACACGACGCGAGGGCCACGGCGCAGGTCCACGCCCACACGGCCACCACGAGCACGAGGCACGCCGCGACCTGCCCCGCAGAGAGACATGCGGGCGAGACGGGACCCGCCGCCGTGCGACGCCGCAGCTCCGGGCGCTGGAACGCCGCAAGCGAGACCCCAGCCACCACCACAATGGAGCTCATGACGGAGTACGTCGAGAAGTTCAGGTACGTGGCGAGCCGGTCGGCACCGCCGAGCGCACCCTCTGACTCCCGCACGTCCACCTCGGCCCGCTCGGCCACGCTGCCCTGTACGAGGTGCACGACCTCGGTCGCTGACGCCGCCGGCTCGAGCGCCGCAGCACCCGCCGCGAGCGAGACCCAGCGCGACGCCGCCTGAGCCGCGAGCGCACCCGCCTGCACGTCCTGGCCGTAGGCGACCTCGAGTGCCGGCACCTCGTCCCCCGCGTGCGCCGCCTCGAGCAGCTCCCGCTCAAAGCCCTCCGGCAGCACCACCAGGCAGTCCACCTGGCCCGTCGCCACGCCGTCCTGCAGCGCGAGCGGCTCGTCCGCAACGTCCACGAGCTCGAAGGCGTCACTCACCCACGCCGCGAGCGCGTCCGAGAGCGCCGTGCCGTCGCGGTCCACCACCGCGACGCGCGCCTCGTAGGCGGCATAGCCGCCCTTCTCGCCCGAGGTCGCAACGCCCATGTCCCCCACCACGAACACGCCCATGAGGGAGAGAAACACCACGTAGAGCGCGAGGTAGATGGGGTGTCCGGCAACCACGCGCAGGGCGGTCCTAAAGGTGCTCATAGCTCTGCCTCCTAAAGATGGCGCCGGCCACGGCGAGAAGGGCGAGCGCGCCCGCCACGCAGGCGGCGAGGCGAGCGGCGAACGGCGCGAGCGAGGTGTAGTAGTAGAGCGCGTAGAACGTGTCGCACACGAGCTTGGTCGGGTTCACCCAGCTCGTCCACGGCAGCGTGTGGGCGAGGTTGTCCGCGAGCTCCATCGCCGCAGTTCCGTAGAGGCCGGCAAAGAGCGAGAGCACGCAGGTCAGCGCCGTGAGGATACCCGAACGCGCGGAGATGCCGGCCGAGAGGGGCAGCGCCCCCACGCACGCACCGAGCGCCGTGGCGAGCAGCGCGCAGACGGCAACGGCCACGAGGGCAAGTCCTTCTCGGCCGCCAAAGTCCACGCCCGCCACAAGGCGCAGGAACGCAAAGGCCAGCGTCAGCGCCACGGTCGAGACCGCCCACGCGCCGAGCGCGCAGCCGGCGAGCTGCCGCAGGCGCGAGGTGCCCGAGACCGCCCGGCGCGCCCCGAGCGCCGAGACGCCGGGCTGCGCATACGCCACGGCGAGCATGCCCGCCTGGGAGGCCATGAGCGTGGACATGCCGAGCAGGGCGTAGTAGTAGCGCACGATCTCCTCGGGCCGGGCGTGTGTGATCTGCGCCTGCTCCACGGCAACCTGGATGCCCAGGGCGTCCGCCACCGCGGCGGGGTCTGCGAGCGCCGCTGAGTCGCACTGCGCCACCTCCTCAAGGGGGGCCCGCGACTGCACGTAGGAGCTGGCGACGGTCTCCAGAATCGTGCGGTTGACCGCCGACGCGCCGTCCGCACTCGCGAGCGTGTAGGCCGAGCCCACCGTGAGCGCGGGCGCGCCGTCAGAGGCAATCTCAAAGTAGCCGTCAATCTCCCCACTGGCGAGAAGGACCTCCGCCTCGTCGGCGGTCCGCACACGCCGCAGGTCGAGCAACCGGTCCTCCCCCGGCTCCGCGAGGGCGTCCACGACCTGGGTGAAAGAGCCCGCAGACGCATCGTCCTTCTCGTCCACCGGAGCCACGAGCGCCACCGGCACCGGGTCCACCACGCCGTCCGTACGCATACCGGAGAACATGAAGAGGAAGATGGCCGACATGATGAGGGGAAACGCCAGCACCCATACGATCACCGAGGGCGTGCG
>CALULC010000137.1 GCA_944321385.1 uncultured Atopobiaceae bacterium | reverse complement strand
AGATGTTTTCGGACATTGTGCGCTTTGGGAACATTGCCTACCAACCGGCTGTGTGCTATCGGAACATCTCGCGCCTCGAAGCGTACCGATAGCGCACAGTCGGCCGCGGGCCGTGTTCCGATAGCGCACAGCTGTTGCTGGTCGGCAGACGGCACCCGGCTTCGCCTCGGCCTGCAACATCCCGCTTCAATAAACGAAGGCCGCCGCGAGTCGATCGCGGCGGCCTTCTGCCTTACGGATGCGAGATACGAGCTGCGCACAGCGCGCGGCGCACGCGCTCGCTAGTTCTTGTCCGGATAGATGCGCTCCAGGCGCTCGACGGCCTTGAACTTGGTGAACAGGGGCACGTACTCGTAGATGACGCTGGAGTTCTCCAGACCGTACCACTGCACCGGCGAGCCCGCATGGCGGCGAATCGCGTACTTGAGCGCGATGGCCGTGCGCTCGCTCGCCTCAACGTCCGACTCGGGTGCAAGCGTCTTGTACACCATGCAGAAGCGGAAGCTGCCGATGGGGCCGGGCGTCTTGTACACCGAGTAGTCGCTCGTCTGCGGCGGCAGCTCGCCCGAGGCCGAAAGTTCGCTCACGACCTGGCGCAGGTAGGCGTTCACGCGCTGGTTGACCTTGTAGCCCAGGTAGAACGTCACGCGGAACACGTAGTCGGTGCCGAAGTTCTCAACCGAGTACTCAAACGTGTGCGGCTCGTCGGTAACCTGCACGTTCAGGAACCAATACGCCTGCGCGCGCTTGGGGTGCTTGTCGAAGATCGAGTACAGGATGTCGCGGTCCAAGTAGTCCGGACGCGGGTTGTTGGTGAGGTACACCAGGTTGTCGCACAGCTTGTCGTAGGTCTCGTCATGGCGCAGACGATCAAGCTGGTCCAGGTAGTTGTGCAGCGGCAGCAGGTTGGCCTGGCGACGCTCCACGCGGCTGCCGTTGTACCAGCTCACCATGATGGACATGATGAGGGCGGCCAGCATGATGGTGAAGTAACCGCCGTGGAAGAACTTGGTGAGCGACGAGATGAAAAAGAAGCCCTCGAGCGCCACGAAGAACGCCACGAAGATGAAGGGGAAGACCTTCACGTGACGGATGCTGTGCAGGTAGAAGAAGAGCAGCAGCGTGGTGCAGAGCATCGTGATGGTGATGGCCAGACCGTACGCCGCCTCCATGTGCGCCGAAGACTGGAACAGCAGCACGACGATGATGCAGCCGACCCACATGACGTTGTTGACCATGGGGATGTAGAGCTGGCCCTTGGTCTCGGCGGGGTAGAACACCTGCATGTGCGGCATGAGGTCGAGGCCGCTCGCCTCGGACACGAGCGAGAACGCGCCGGTGATGAGCGCCTGAGACGCGATGATGGCCGCGCAGGTGGAGAGCACGACGCCGAACGGGCGGATGACGTCGGGCAGCATCTGGAAGAACGGGTTGAGGTCGGAGATGCTCGCGAGGTCGGCGTTGCCGGCGTTGGCGAGCAGCCAAGCGCCCTGACCCAGGTAGGACAGGACCAGGCAGATCTTGACGAACGGCCAGGTGGCGTAGATGTTGCCGCGGCCCACGTGGCCCATGTCGGAGTAGAGCGCCTCGGCACCGGTGGTGGCGAGGAAGCAGCTGCCAAGAATCATAAAGCCTGCGTAGTTGTTGGGCGAAAGCAAGAACTGGATGCCGTAGAGCGGGTTGATCGCCAAAAAGACGATGGGGTTGTCGACCACGTGCATGAGGCCCATGACGCCGAGGAAGATGAACCAGAGCGTCATCACGGGGCCAAAGGCGCGGCCGATTTTGCTCGTGCCGGCGCGCTGCACCACAAAGAGCAGGCAGATGATGGCGAGCGTGATGGCGACGACGTTCATTTGGTTATCGCCAATGACCTGGTAGACCTCGGGGATGGTGCGCAGACCCTCGATAGCCGTCGTCACGGTGACGGCGGGGGTGAGGATGCCGTCGGCGAGCAGCGCCGAGCCGCCGAGCATGGCGGGGATGATGAGCCACTTGCCAAAGCGACGCACGATCGAGTAGAGCGCGAAGATGCCGCCCTCGCCATGGTTATCGGCCTTGAGTGAAATCAGAACGTACTTGACGGTGGTAAGCAGCGTCACCGTCCAAATGACGAGCGACAGCGCGCCGAGCACGAACTCCTGGTTCACGCTCATGATGCCGCCGTTGCCGGCGACGAGCGCCTTGGTGACGTACATGGGCGACGTTCCGATGTCGCCGTAGACAACACCCAAGGTGACGAGCATCGCGCCGATGCTCACCGGGATAGCGGGATGCGCCCCGCTTGCGGCTTTATCGGTGCCCTTTGCGGTGGCCGATAGGTCGCCGGTAGATTGTTTGCCCATGGAAGAAAGCTCCTCTAAGACGCCTGCGATGCCGTCTACCTGCACGCGGGTGAGCCCGGTGCAAAGCAGACGATGGCCGAGGTGCCCCACGAGGAGCATGCTCGGCCTGATGATGGGCATTATAGCTATAGTGAACCCACTACGCTAGAGCTTCTACCTGCTGTTCCGTACGTTGCGGACGAGGTAGCAGCGGTGGATGCGGGCGTTGCGCGAGAAGTCCTCGGGAATCGTCTCGGCGGAGATGTCCTCAAGCACGACCCCGCGGCGCTCGAGCTCGCGGACGCTGGGCCTAAAGGTGCGCAGGTTGCAGCTAAAGATTGCCTCGCCGTCGTCGGTCAGCAGGCCCGCCACGCCGCAGAGGAGCTCCACGTGGTCGCGCTGCACATCCCAGGTGCGCTGACCCATCTTGCTCGAGTTGGAGAAGGTCGGCGGGTCGCAGAAGATAAGGTCCCAGCGGTTGGCCGGGTTTTTGCGCATCTGGCGGATCCACGCCAGCACGTCGGCGCGCACAAAATGGTGCTCGGGGCCGGTGAAGCCGTTGCGCACCATATTGCGCTCTGCCCAGTCGAGGTAGGTGTTGGAGAGGTCGACGGTCACCGTCTCCTCCACGCCGGCGTCGGCGGCGTAGC
>CALULC010000136.1 GCA_944321385.1 uncultured Atopobiaceae bacterium | reverse complement strand
ATCACGGTCTTCTTGATGCCCTCGAGCTGGATCTGCTCGATCTGCTCGTGGGGCGTTTGGAGAATCTCCTGCATCTTGCCCTCCCGTTGGAACCTTAAAAACTCGCTGCGCTGATTCTACGACCTGCGTGCGCGGGAGGTCGAAGCGTTTACGGTCGCGTGACATTCTGCTCCGGCAAGCGGGCGCCGCCGTTCGGACGATAGTTTGAAGTTTATTTCGCAAGAATCCATCTTTTGTGTATGAGGGTATCCCCGCGCTCCCAAGAACGCTGATTCCAGCAATAGGAGCGTAGTTTTGGGCAACATCTTTGATGGACTGACGGCCTCCGCGTCCTTCTCGTTGGCAAAGATGACGGGAACTCCGACGTTTCCGCAGGTCGCGTCAACGCCGGGAGGCGAGAATAACGTGCAGCCGGCGCTGAATATAAAACCTGTTGCCCAAAACCATCGGGGCGGTCACGAGTCAGCGCCAAGCGCCGCGCCGGCCACACGCTATCGCACCGACTCCAGCCGTGCGAGGACGGTCTTGGTCGCGGCGATCGCAGCCTGCACGTTCTCGTCGGCGTCCTGAATCTTCTTCTGCACGTAGAGGTCAACGAAGGGGTTGTCCACGAGGATGTCGAGCGCGGAGGCGATGGCACCCACATCCACGCGCAGCGCCTCGATCCCACGGACGTCCGAGAGTTCGCGCGTGAACGTGTAGAGGTCGGCGCGGGCCTGGTCGAGCGCGCCGCGGGCGTCGTTGAGGCGCCAGTGCTTGAGGACGCTCGTCAAGGGACCGCCCATCACCAGGTCGAAGAGTCCCCAGTTGCCAGCGCTGTCGAGCGCGTCGGCGGCCTCCTCGAGACTGGAGAGCGCGCGGCGTCCCGCCGACACGGCCTCGGCGACCTCTCGTCTCTCATCCGGTGTCATGGGACCCTCCTCCGGCTTGATGTTCTTCTCGCCCATGGTAGCAGGGCGACGCCCGTGCCACGAGGAAGTTGATTCAAAGTTTTCGAGGCTTCGGTAGTTTGTGTGACAAGGGGCTAGCCTAGGCAGCAACGCTCTTCGCTCCCTTCACGCCCTTCTTCCTCGCCTTCACCGGGCGACCCGGGAGCTGGGGCTGGCAGTCGCCGCACCTGAGCATGAGCAGGGCCACGAGGTTGTCGGTGTTGCGGAAGCCGTAGCCCATCCTCACCGTCACCTTGATCTTGTTGTTGATGGCCTCTACGCGCCCGTTGCTGATGCCGAGCTCGACTGCGGCGATGATGTCGTCGCGCCGGCGGCGCACCTTCTTCTCCACGGCGACGACCTTGGCGATCTTGCAGTAGGCGGCCCTGTGCATCCAGTCGTCGAGCAGCTCGGCGGCCTCGGAGCCGTCGGCTGCCCGGAAGACGGCCCGCAGGTCCTCCTTGAGCTCCCAGGCCCTGACCAGCCGCGAGCCGGCCCTCTTCTTGAGCGCCTCGAGCCTCGCCCTCTGGCCGTCGGTGAGGTCCTCGGGGTTCTTCACGAGCGCGTAGCGGCTGCCCTTGATGGAGGCCGCCTCCTCCTCGAGCGCCCTGACCTCCTCGGGCGGCAGCTCGCCTTTGGCAGGCCTGCCGCGCTTGCCCTCGGGCCTGGGCCTGGCGGCCCTGGCGGCGGCCCTGGCGGCGTTCCACTCCTCGCAGCGCACGGCGTCGAGCGCGTCGTTCATCCACTGGACCACGTGGAAGGGGTCCATGACCCACCTCGCGTTGGGGCAGCGGCGCTTGACCAGCTGCCTTATCCACCTCGCGCCGTCGGCGGTCACCACCTCTATGGCGCGCCTCTGCTCGCGCGTGAGCTCGTCGAGGAACAGGTTGAGCTTGTCCTTGCCGGTGCCCTCGTGCGCCCAGATGAGGCAGCCGCGGTCGTGGTCGACGACCACCGTGACGTACTTGTGGCCCTTCTTGAAAGACCTCCCGCCGATGCCGATGCGGCGCACGCCGTCGAACCTCGAGGCGCCGCGCGCGGCCTCCAGCTCGGCGTAGACGCGCCTGCACACGCCGCCCACGCTGTGCCACTCGACGCGGGCGAGCTCGGAGACCGCCGGGGCGGTGCAGCGGACCGCCAGCCACGCCACCCAGTCCTCGAAGTCGCGCGTGAAGCGCGCCCCGTGCCGCGCCCAGGGGACGGCCTCGGTGCGCACGCCGTGCTCCGGGCAGCGCACCCTGCAGGGCGCGTACTCCAGGTAGCAGGCCGAGCGCGCCAGGTCCATCGCCCTCCACAGCCTGGGGGCCCCGCGGTTCGCCATGTCGTAGAAGTCGCAGGCCCTGCCGCATACGGGGCAGCGGCGCTGCTCGCGCTTGTAGGGCCGGACGCTCACGACGATGCGCTCGGCCTCGATGCGCGCGCCCAGGACGACCGTGCGGGCCAGACCGAGGGCGAGAAGTAGTAGACTCTTCATGCGTCACACCTCTTCGGTTGTCTGAATTTGGCTTAGCAATCATAGGCGGATGACGCGGAAACGGCCCCTCCCGGGGCCGTTTCAGTTCCAGATCGTTGTTTTCGCCCGCTGAGCTGGGCCTATGCCGGAATCTCTCCCACAGAAACCACCGAAGAGCCAAGTTTTCCGCCCTGTCTGAGAGGTTTTGCATTCGGTGGGCACCGTTCGCTTCCGGCGGGGCAAAAACCAAGGGGCGCTTCCTGGTTTTGGGGCAAACGATTTATACAAAACCTCTTCTCACCGCAACTCGCTCCATTCTCGGACACACGTGCTCACGTTTTTCCAGGTCGTGCTCTTCTCTACGACCACAGATAGCGCGCAGCACAGGATGGGCATCGATTCTTTGCCCCAAAACCAGCATGGACTCCTGGGACTGGCCTCCCGCGAGCCCCGCGCCAATCCCTGAGAACGACACCGTTTGCGGAGAAACGCGCACGTTCCCCCGATTGAGGCGCATACTTTTCCTATCTGTGGTCCTGAGGGAAGGAAAGCCCATGCTTCGAGTTGGTCTTCTCACGAGCGGCGGCGACTGCCAGGCGCTCAACGCGACGATGCGCGGCATCGTCA
>CALULC010000135.1 GCA_944321385.1 uncultured Atopobiaceae bacterium | reverse complement strand
GGTCTGCCCTTCGTCGGGGTGTGCGCTGTCTGCCGGCACCTTGCATTCTGCGGGCACGCACGGCGCAATTCTACCAACCAGCGGTGCGCAATTTGCCCGATTTTGCTGCAACCGGAAGGCGCCCGCCGGTTGCGCGCCGCAGGTAGAGGGGCTTATCGACCATGTGACAGGAGGACAGGGCGGTGACAACACCTCCGTCCCCTTGTCACGTCAGGGGTCCGTAAGGGTTTCGTGGGCGGGTCGCGCAATGGGATACCTTGGAGGCAGCAACGAGGAGGTTCCATGGCCGAGAAGAACGCGCCTGGTCTTTGGGGCGCCGTCAAGCACGTCCTCATCCACGCGACGGGCTACCTGCTCACGTTCGTCGCGCTGAACGCGCTCTCCCTCGCCGCGCCCAGCTACGAGCTCGCGATGCTTCTCGCCGTGCTGTCGCTGACTGCCTATCCCATCGTTGCGTGCGTCTACTACATCGTCCGGTCCTTCACCGACTACCGCACAGGACTCACCGTTGCGATTCCCTTGCCTGCGCGCATCCTCTTCAACCTGCTCATCATCCTCGGCGTCGCCTCGAGCGACTCGGCCAGCGACGCCATGCTCAAGGGCGTCGCAGCCGATCGCGGCCTGCGAGCAGGGCGTTCCTATGGGCTCTCGCCCCGGGGCGCACTTGTCGCACGCGTCGCCGTGCTCCTTGTTTTTCTCGCCGTTTGCTGTGAGCTGCTTGCCGTCTTTATGTCCGTGGGGACGCCGCTCTTTGACACCATGTGCTGGGTGACGCTCGGAACCGTCGCTGTCTTCTGCCTGTCCATGCCGATTGCCTACCTCGTGCACTTCCTCGTTGGCTTCAGGCGCGAGTGGCGCACGAAGGGTGCCTCGGACGGTTGGTCGCTCGACGCGCGCACGGCCGCGGCGGTGAAGCGCGGCGACGCCCTCGCGTTCCCCCGAAACGAGGAGAAGCGCCGTCCCTACGTCGCCTTTGCACGCAACTTCTGCTTTGGCATGATTGTCGTGGGGCTTGCCACTCTCGGAGCGGTCGTGCTCGTGCCCGAGGGTCCGCGTTTCGCGTTCTTCGACGCATTTCCGCTGGTGCACGGACTTGTCTCAGGTGTGATCGGCCTGGGGATCCTTGCCTGGCCCGTCACCGCCGGCTGGTGGGCGCACCGCTCGGGCACGAGCCTCACACAGACCATCGTGCTCGATGACGGCCATCTCTCCTACGCGCTCACCTCAGGCTCGGGCGAGCTCGCAAGCACGAGCACCTGGGACCTCGACGGCGTCACGAGCTACGAGCTGGGCCGCTGGTGCATCAAGGTCAACGGCCACGGCGCCACGCCACGCGGCACGAGAGCCTATCACCTGGACATCCCCCGAACCTTTGACGGCGAGGACCGCTTTCTGCGCGAGCTCGACCTGCGCGTGGCGCGCAACCGCTGACCCGTGACGCTACTCGGTGTGGCGGATGACGGGGATTGCCCAGGACATGATGGCACTGTAGAGGCCGGAGACGCGACCCAGATACTCGGCCGGAATCCTCTCCTGCATGGGGTCGGTCTGCGAGCCGGAGTAGAACGGCAAGCTCGACCCATGAGAAAGCTCATTGCGAGAAACGCCGCGAAGCCGCCCCGCGCGCACGAGCTTGAGCTTCCAAGCGTTTCCTTCATTCAAAATGACATGTCCATAGCACTAGTCCAGCTGAAGCATCCAGCGCCATGCGTCCCGCACTCGTATACGAACATCCTCGGGCTCGGGCACGTCTCGCGCCGACATGACCAGCAGCGTTCCCTCGGAAAGCCCCGTCTCGTCAAGAGCGGCGCTCAGAGTCCGGACCTCGCGCGTAAACGTAGTCGCCTCCTCGGCGCGAGCGGCCACCTGGTACAGCTCCGATACCGACCGCTCTTCAACGTCTCCCACGGCAAAGTCGACCTCAAAGCCCTCCTTCGTGCGATAGAACCCGATGCCGGTCCTCCGGTCTCCCAGACAGCGTCTCCTAAGCTCCAGGTAGACGGCGTCCTCAAGCCGCTGCCCCTCATCTGCAGAGGAGGCCGGGCCAAAGGCGAACTGCAATCCCGAGTCAATCGCGTAGAGCTTCCTCTTTCCTCGGGTGGCCTCAGTGAGATCCGCGCCAAATCGGGATACGAGAAAGAACAGATAGGCATCTTCGCAGTGCTCAGGCAGCGAGAAGGCATCGGCCTTTGACAGCGGAATCTGAGCACTATGGAGGTCGTTATAGGTTTTGCGCACGGAGAACTCTCGCCCCGAGAGGCGAAGAGCCCTCTGGACGAACTTTCTCGTTCCCAGCATGGGGAGCCCATGCCGCTCGGCAAGGTCGCGAGCCGCGATGGTCCAGACAATGTCCTGAAGGGCAGTAATGCGTGTAGCGACATCCGCATCCTGGACCTCGGGAAAACCGCCAACCCGCAGATACTGTTCAAAGAAAAGCGAAAGCTCGCGCGCCTCGTCAGGTGAGACAATTCCCTTGGGCTCGCGCGCCCGAAAGCGCAAGAATTCCCTAAACGAGAAGGGCTGCAACTCGGCGGAGATTCCCCTCCCCCTGAACTCGGTCGCCACATCCTCCGAAAGCATCTTTGCCGATGATCCACTCACGCATATCTCAAAGCGTGGGTTCTGTGTGAGGCGCCTCAGGGGCCTGCCCCACCCCTCGACGTTTTGCACCTCATCAAAGAACAGATAGAGCTTCTCTGGCAGTGCGGCCCCAAGTGCGCGAAGGAACTCCTCGACCACGTCACCTATCACGTTGTCGGAAACGCCGTCGAGACGGTCGTCCTCGAAGTCAACGAAGAGCATGTGGTCGCGGGAGACACCCTCCAGGACGAGTTCTCCCATGCGCTGGAACATCCTAAACGTCTTCCCGCTGCGGCGGACGCCTTTGATGACCGAGGCTCGCTCGGCAAGACGCGGGATGGCAACGTCACGCGGGACCACAGGGGGAATCGTCCTCGTTAGGCCCTCGGTCACCACTTCGCGTATAGCTTCACGCAGCGCCATGGCATCTCCCCTCTGCCCGGTCCGTTGCTGGTATTATAGCAATCTATCCCGATTTCGAGACACT
>CALULC010000134.1 GCA_944321385.1 uncultured Atopobiaceae bacterium | reverse complement strand
TGGTAGGCGGGCATGGTCGCTCCTTCGTTTGGCCGGTCCGGGCCGCACGCTAGGGTAGCACGTCGGGCGGGCGGTGGCCGCGCTTCTCGCGCGGTTGCTTAGAATATGCGCCTTATCCGGGATTTGGGGGCCGGCGCGCTTAGGATATGCGACTCATCCGGGGCGGCGGCGTGGCCCGGCTTAAGAATCGCGTCCCATCCGGGACCACAGGTCCTTCTCGCTTAGCTTCTGCCCTTCATTCGGAGGCGAGAATAACGTGCGACTTTATGTCTGCGCCCAGCCCGGTCCGCCCCTTCCGGACGAAGTGCGATCTCTAAGCAGGAAAAACCCAAAATCCCGGATGAGACGCAAAAGTTAAGCAGCGGCAAGGCCGCATGCGGGCGGCGGCGCGGGACGAGGCTCGCTACTGCGCGGCGCCCTCGGGCGTGCCGTCGTACTCGATGCGTTGCGGGGCGGCGTCGCCGAGGCCAAAGAACAGGCTGGTCAGCGGGACGTCGAGACCGTCCGCAATCTTTACGAGCACGTCCAGCGTGACGTTGCTCTTGCCGCCGATGAGCTGGTTGAGGTGCGAGCGATCGACGCCGATCATGGCCGCGAACCGGGACTGGCTCAGTCCCTTGTCACAACAAAGCCTGCCGACGTTGCTGCCGACACGGGCACGGACGAACTTGCAGGCTTCAGCGGTATCCATGCGCTCAAGGCTACCGAGCGCCGCCGTCTGGGCTGTTGGATATAGACCACAACTAAAGAATCTGCTATAGCCTAACTGTTGAATATATCCAACAGTTGAGGCGGGGCGATGGAAGGTCAGGTCAAATCACGGCAGCGCGTCGTCGACCACGGCGAGGTCTTCACGGCCGAGCGCGAGGTCAACGCCATGCTCGACCTCGTTAAGACGGAGACCGAGCGCATCGACTCACGCTTTCTTGAGCCTGCCTGCGGAAACGGCAACTTTATCGCGGAGGTGCTGCGGCGCAAGCTTGCCGTCGTGGCCTCGCGTTACCGCAAGAGCCCACTCGAGTACCAGCGCTACGCCTTTCTGGCGGTGAGCAGCATCTACGGCGTGGACATCCTTGCCGACAACGTGGGGGAGTGCCGCGAGCGTCTCTTCAGAATCGTCGAGAAGGACGCGCGCTCGAACATCAAGGGCTCCGTTGAGCCTGCGTTTCTTGACGCGGTGCGCTACGTGCTCGAGAAGAACATCCTGTGCGGCGACGCCCTGACCCTCAGGGACGCCTCCGGCGAGCCGATCGCCTTCGCCGAGTGGTCGATGCTGGGCGGTGACCTGGTCAAGAGGCGTGACTTCCTCCTGAGCGAGCTTCTCGAGGGGAACGTCGAGAAGAACGAGCAGGCCTCGCTCTTTGGTGAGGCTAATGCCCTGTGGGAGTTCGACGAGGAGATCCAGGCCTACATTCCCGCGCCCATTCGCGAGTACCCGCCCATCGACTACCGGGAGGTGGGCCGCAATGGCTAGCCTGCTCGAGCGCGCGTACAACCCCGATGTCCTCACGTGCCTGGCCAACCTCTCAAACGATGAGGTCTTCACGCCGCCGGAGCTTGCGAACCACGTGCTCGACCTGCTGCCGGACGAGCTGTGGAGCGACCCTAACGTCAAGATCCTGGACCCGTTCTGCAAGTCGGGCGTCTTCCTGCGCGAGGCGGCCAAACGCTTTATCAAGGGGCTCGAGGAGGTCTATCCCGACCTTCAGGAGCGCGTGGACCACATCATGCACGAGCAGCTCTTCGGCATCGCCATCACGGGGCTGACCTCGCTGCTCTCAAGGCGGAGCCTCTACTGCTCCAAGTACCCCAACGGCCGCTTCTCCGTGAGCGCGTTCGACGGGGACGAGGGCAACATCCGCTTCCGAAACATCAAACACACGTGGCGAGAAGGACGATGCGTGTACTGCGGGGCGTCGCAGGGTCAGTACGACCGCGACGAGAGTCTCGAGACGCACGCCTACGAGTTCATTCACACCACGCACCCCGAGGAGATCTTTGGCATGAAGTTTGACGTCATCGTCGGCAACCCGCCGTACCAGCTGAGTGATGGTGGGAACAAGGCGAGTTCCTCGCCGATATACCATCTCTTCGTACGGCAAGCCAAGAAGCTTAATCCTCGCTTCCTAACAATGATTATCCCGGCAAGGTGGTACGCGGGAGGGAAAGGGCTCGATTCATTCCGGAAGGAAATGCTGTCGGACAAGCACCTCACGAAGCTTGTGGACTTTCCCGACTCTAAAGACTGCTTTCCCGGCGTGGATGTTGCTGGAGGTGTCTGTTACTTCCTTAGGGAAAGGGAGGAGACGACGAATCTGTGCAGCGTAACTACTATCCAAGGCACTGACGTCATCAATTCGAGACGTCAGTTGGACGAATACCCAACATTCATCCGGGACTCTCGAGCGGTCTCAATCATTCATAAGGTTGTTTCTCTTCGAGAGCGAACGATGGATTTCCAGGTCTCATCCCGTAAACCGTTTGGACTTGCGACAAACGTTCTTCCTGAGAAGACAGGTGAGCTGACGCTTCGATATATTGGCGGAGAAGGTCCTTTTCCAAAGAATAAGGTTGCTACCGGCGTTGACCTGATTGATAAATGGAAGGTAGTCGCTTCTTATGTTTCGTTCGACCATGCTGGTCGCGCCAACAAAGAGGGTAAACGCAAAGTATTGTCCCGTATGAGCATCCTTCCCCCCGGGACAATCTGTACGGAGACGTATCTAGTCTATGGAGCATATGGGACAGAAAGAGAAGCGCTGAACTTACGTCGCTACCTTTCGTGCAAACTACCTCGTTTTCTCATTGCCCAGCTTTCTTCTGGTCAGCATTTGACAAAGGGAACTTTCGCCTTTTGCCCCATACCGGATGTTGGGGTCGTTTGGACTGATGAGAGCCTATTTGATAGGTATCAGCTGAGCGCTGATGAGAGGAAAGTAGTCTGCGATTCAATCATAGATATTCCTGTTGACGGTGATCAATGATGGTGGAGCCCGACTTCTTCCCCCAGCGCCCGGACGTCCATCCGCA
Source organism: uncultured Atopobiaceae bacterium (assembly GCA_944321385.1). GTDB lineage: Bacteria > Actinomycetota > Coriobacteriia > Coriobacteriales > Atopobiaceae > Thermophilibacter. The sequence continues at coordinate 65 of CALULC010000134.1, read as the reverse complement.
GATCTACGCCTACCACGACCTCTACGTCGAGCACGACGGTCTGCTCAAGGTGGGCTTCACCCAGC
>CALULC010000133.1 GCA_944321385.1 uncultured Atopobiaceae bacterium | reverse complement strand
CTGGTGGGCGATGACGGATTCGAACCGCCGACCTTGTGCGTGTAAGGCACCTGCGCTAGCCGCTGCGCCAATCGCCCGAACACGTGAAGTCTAGCATATGCGTGACACTCGGCTACGACCCCTTTGTCACGTGTGACAGTCGGCTACGACCCCTTTGTCACGTTTGTCGCGCCCGGGTCTACGTCTATACTGGTGCGCATGGATACTGTGACGCTTTCTGATATAGCGGCGGCCGTGCAGGCTGCCGGGGTCGGGATCTCGAGCGTGGGGGCCGCGGGCAGCGTGGCCGTCACGGGGACGTCGTGCGACTCGCGCACCACGCGGCCCGGCGACCTCTTTGTGTGCAAGGGAGCCGCCTTCAAGCCGGCGTTTCTCGCCAGTGCCTTGGATAAGGGCGCGGTTGCCTACCTCTGCGACGAGGCCCACGCCGCCGAGCTCTCCGCCGTGGCGCCGGAGACGCCCGCCCTCGTGGCGAGCGACCTGCGCCGCGCGATGGCCGTCGCCTCTGCCATGGCGTTTGGCCGCCCGGACCACGACCTGCCCATCATCGGGATCACGGGCACCAAGGGCAAGACCACCGCGGCATACATGGTCCGCTCGATCGTGGAGGCGGCCCACGGAAAGGGCTCCTGCGGGATCATGGGCACGGTGGAGACCTACGACGGCGTTGACGAGACGCCCTCGAGAAACACCACGCCCGAGCCGCCGGACCTCTGGCGCCACCTCGCAAACGCGCGCGACGCCGGCCTTGCCGCCCTGGTCATGGAGGTCTCCAGCCAGGCGCTCAAGTACGACCGCACGCTCGGCGTGGAGCTTGCCGCCGGCTGCTTCCTCAACATCGGGTTGGACCACATCTCCCCCGTCGAGCACGCGGACTTTGAGGACTACTTCTCCTCCAAGCTGAGGATCTTCTCGCAGAGCCGCGTGGGAGTGGTCAACCTTGACTCAGACCACGCGGAGCGCATTCTTGACGCCGCGGGAGCTGCCGGGAGAACCCTCGTCTTTGGCCTGAACCGCCCCAACGCGGACATCTGGGCGGACGAGCTTGCGCCCTCCGAGGACGGCATCTCGTTCACGCTGCACCTCCATGGCAATGAGCGGCGCGTTGCCCTCCCCTTCCCCGGGGAGTTCAGCGTCTCCGACGCCCTCTGCGCCGCGGCCTGCGCGGACCTTCTGGGCATTGGCATCGAGAAGATCGCCGAGGGCCTGGCGGCCACGCACGTGCCCGGCCGCATGGAGTTCCACCGCTCGGCCGACCGCCAGCTCACGGTCGTGGTGGACTACGCACACAACGGCTTTGCGTTTGAGTCCCTGCTCTCGTCCGTGGCGGGCACGTTTACCGGGGCAAAAACCATCGCGGTCTTTGGCGCCGTGGGGCACAAGGCGCCCGAGCGACGCCACGAGCTGCCGCGCGTTGCCGCGCGCTACGTTGACTACATCATCTTCACCTCGGACGACCCCTGGACCGAGGACCCACTCGACATCTGCCACCAGATGGAGCGCGAGCTCCCCGAGGGCTTCCCGCACGAGATCGTGATCGACCGCGAGCAGGCGGCCGAGCGGGCGCTCGAGCTTGCGGAGGGACAGCGGTCCGTGGTGCTGCTGCTGGCAAAGGGCCACGAGGCCTACCAGCTCACGAGCACGGGCTTTGTGCCCTGCGTCTCTGACTGCGAGCTCGCCGAGCGCGGGGTGCGCGCCTACGACGAGCGGCACGGCGCGTAGGCGCCAGAGGCCCGAGAAGCACCAGGGGCCGGAGGCCCTGCCTAGATGAGCCCGAAGCGCTCGAGCGCGGCCGGGACGCCCTCCTCGGCGGCGGTGCCGGTCACATAGTCGGCCACCGCGCGGACGTTCTCGAGCGCGTTGCCCATGGCCACGAACGTCTCCACGGCGCCCCTCATGGGAAGGTCGTTCTCGGAGTCGCCGAAGGCGAAGGTGTCCTTGCGCCCGTGCCCCAGATGCGCGAGCGCCGCCTCGATGCCGGTCCCCTTGTCCACGCCGATGAGCGAGAGCTCAAACACGCCGCCCTGGAGGTCGCAGAGCGTGAAGTGCTCGTCGATGAAGTCGCGCAGGGGCTCCAGGTCCCTCTCGCTGACGCCGTCCGTGCAGAACTTGCTGTAGCGGTGCTCCCTCATGAGCTCCACGACGTCGTCGACGGTGCGCGCGAGGCGCGAGCCGGGCAGGCGCGCCGGCCTTCCGGAGGGATTGAGCTCCACGTTGTCGTCATCGCCCTCGAGCGTGATGTCCAGGCCCGCCTCCACAAAGCGCGCTGCCGTCTCGAGGAGCAGGTCGCGCTCGATGAACTCGGCGCGCACCACCTCCTCGCCCACGCTCACAAACGCGCCGGCCCCCGCGACAAAGCCATCGGGGTTGAGGTCGCGGATCGACTGGGGGATGAAGGGGAGGTGGCGCCCGGTGCAGATGAAGGTGAGGTTGCCGGCCTCGCGCATGCGGTCAAACGCCTCGTAGACCGTTCGCGACGGCCTGATGGGCGGGAGGGCCTGGACCTCCTCAGGCGTCATCGTCTTGATCTTCTCGTAGTCGTGCCACACGAGCGTGCCGTCGACGTCAAAGAACGCCGCGGCGCCGGTGATTTCTGCCATCGCGCCTCCCGTTTGTCTGCTCTCAGCGTGGCATTGTAGCGGAAGGAGGTAAGGGCGAGGTCAAGACAGTCGCCGAGTGTGACAAAGGGGTCAGACCCCTTTGTCACAAAAGGGGCCGGGGCGCAGGACCCCGACCCCCAAAGGTCGCGTTTTGCGAGAAGAACCTCCGGCTTAGAAGTCCACGTCCACGTCGTTGTAGACGCACTCGAGGAGCTTCTCCATCTCCTCGGGCGTGGGCTGGCGCGGGTTGGAGCCGGTGCAGGCGTCGCCGATGGCGTCGACGGCGATGCGGGACTTCTTCTCCTCGAACTCGGCGTAGTCGATGATGGACTCGTCGGCCTTCACGCCGCCCTTGCCGTAGTTCTTGATGCCCTGCGGGATGTCCAGCTTGTCGTTGAGGTCGCGAATCTCCTGCACGAGCGCGGCCACGAGCTCGTCCTCGGTCTCGCCCGGAAGGTGCAGGATCTCATGCGCGATGTAGGCGTACTTGGTCTTGGCCTCGGGGACCTTGGAGTTGAACTGGATGACCTTGCCGAGGTACATGGCGTTGGCGCAGCCGTGGATGATGTGGTCGCCGGTGAAG
>CALULC010000132.1 GCA_944321385.1 uncultured Atopobiaceae bacterium | reverse complement strand
GTCGCCGACCGCGTGATCTTTGTCGACGAGGGCGTCATCCAGGAGCAGGGCACGCCGGCCGAGGTCTTTGGCAACCCAAAGAACCCGCGCACGCAGAGCTTCCTCTCCAAGGTCCTCTAGGCGCGGACGGCGCGTCTCATGCTGGGAATCGTCGGATACGGGGGCTTTGTCGCGTCTGCGGCGGCCCTCTGCCTCACGCCGGGCATCGACACGGTCTACATCCTCACGCGCACCGTCTCCGGCGGACGGCGCGAGGGGCTGGCCAGCGCGTTTGGCATCAACGCGGGCCTGGTGGTGCATACGATCCTAGTGGCGGCCGGGCTCTCACTCGTGCTCGCCGCCTCGCCGGTGGCCTTCAACGTGATCAAGGTGGCGGGTGCGGCCTACCTTGCGGTGATGGGCGTGCGGAGCATCCTCTCCGGGGGCTCCTCCTTCTCGGTGGGTGAGGGGAGCGATGAGCCTGCCGGTAGCTCCAACCTGCGCGTCTTTGCCCAGGGCGTGCTCACCAACGTGCTCAATCCCAAGATCATCCTGTTCTTCCTGGCGCTGCTGCCGCAGTTCGTGGCCATGCCCAACAACTTTGGCCCCGTGCCGTTTCTGGCGCTCGGCCTCACCTACGTGGCGCTCTCCACGCTCTGGACCGTGGTGATCGTGCTCGTGGCGGCGCCCTTCTCGCGCCTGCTCACGCGCAGCCCTCGTGCCGGGCGCGTGACTTCCGTGGTCTCTGGCCTCGTTTACATCGTCCTGGGCGCGATGATCTTCCTCACTGCGTAAGGGCCTGTTCCGCGCCGCTACGCGCCCGTCAAAGAGCCTGAGGCAGTAAAATCGGCCTTCGGTGTCACTTTGAGCCTCATCTGAGGGGCTCAGAGAGCTCTCTTTTGGATCCTACGGCTAGGTCGTTACTTGTCAACAGGCAAAACGATCGCGTGACGAAGGAACTTTGAAGCATAGTCCTGAGAAAAGTCCTCAGATGAGGCCTGAAGTGACACATGGCAGTCGATAATCTGCCTTTGGAGCAACTGCGACGGCTCAGCGCATCACCGACGTGGCGATGTAGACGGCGTAGAGCACCACGAAGACCACGCCGTTTGCGCGGCTCATCTCGTGGCGGCGGCCGATAAAGGCAAAGCCCACGAGCACGGCGGAAAAGATCGCGAGCAGTGCGAGGTCCACGTTGTACGCCGCATCATAGGGGATGTTGGCAAAGAGCGCCGGTCCGCCCATGACGAGCAGCAGGTTGGAGATGTTGGAGCCCACGACGTTGCCCACAGCGATGTCGGAGTTGCCGCGGAAGGCGGCCACCACGCTCGTGACCAGCTCGGGCAGGCACGTGCCAAGAGCCACCACGGTGATGCCGATGATGCGCTCTGAGATGCCCATGGCGCCGGCGATCTCGACGGAGTTGTCCACCACGAAGTCCGCGCCAAACTTGAGCATCGCGATGCCGCCCACGATGAAGAGCAGGTCGCGGAAGGTGTTGGAAGAGACGATGCCGGTGTCGGGGTCCTCCGGGGCGCCCTCCTTCTCCGTCGCGCCCTCGCGTAGGCCCACTACGACGGTCCGCGCCACGAAGGCAAGAAACGCCACCAGCAAAACGATTCCCTCGATCAGGGTGACCTGCCCGTCAGTGTTGGCCACGAGCGCGAGCAGGCTGCAGGCCGCCACGCTCACGGGAATCTCAAAGCGTTGCGTGCTGCGCGAGAGCGTGACCGGGGCTATCACTGCCGAGAGACCGAGGATGAGCAGCAGGTTTGCCAGGCAGCTTCCCACGACGTTGCCAAAGGCCATGTCCGCGTGGCCGCCCACGGCGGAGGTGACGCTGACCACGAGCTCGGGCAGGGAGGTGCCGATGGCCACGATGGTGAGTCCGGCTACGCGTTCGGGTACGCCGAGCCGCGCGGCGATGCTGCATGCGCCGTCCACAAGGAAGTTGGCGCCAAAGATGAGCAGGGCAAATCCGAGCACGATGAAAACAAGGCTGAGAAGCACGACGGTCCTTTCCGGATCGGGGATACCACATCTGAGTATTCCATGGCCCGATTTGCCCCAATTCGAATCGGTGACCGACTCCCAAGCTAATCCACAGATGCGCCAACCATACAAACCTCTCCGTATTCAGACCTGAGTACCCTGAAACCGGTGGGTTTGTATGGTTGGCTGAGCTAAGGGGCTACTTCTCCCGACTGATGATGATCGCCCCGCCAAGCAGCGCCAGGCCAAAGATCAGGCTGGCGAGAAGCGCACTCAGTTCGCTGGCCGAATCGCCGGTGTTTGGGAGCGGACCCTCGTCATCTCTGTCGGCCGTGTCAGAGGGCGGGTTTGTCTCGTCCGACGGTTGGTCGGAGGCACCGCTGTGGTCCTGGCCGGGTGCTGGGTCTGGCTCCGGATTCGGTGTCGGTTCCGGGTCAGGCTCCGGGTCGGGCGTGGGTTCGGGCTCCGGCGTCGGCTCCGGCTCCGGGTCGGGCGTGGGGTCCACCACGGGAGGCTCCTCCACGTCATCAGGCAAAACGAGCGCGCCGTTGTTGCCCAGCCGCGCCGAGAGACGCACCGCACCCTCGCTCGTCTCGGAGAGTGCGAGCTGGTCCACGTACGGCGCGCTGCCCGTGGCGTTGGGGTCCTTCTCGCTCGATCCCAGGGCAACGGGTCGCACGTAGCGCGGCGTGCCCGCGAGCGCCACGCACTGACCGTCCCGCACGTCAAAGCGCAGGGGAATCTCGCTCGCGTCAAGGGCCACCGTGTAGGGTTCCATGGTCTTCTCGACCTTGGCCGGCGCGTCGCCTCCCGCCGAGGAGACGTCCGCCGTGTAGACGGTCTGCTCAAAGTAGTAGGTCTGGCCGCTCTGGGGGAGCGTCGTGAGCGGGGCGTAGCCGCCTGACGTGCGCGAGAAGAGCGGGGTGTCGCGTGAGAACGCGTAGTAGGAGTTGGTCTGCGCCGCCCAGGCAGACGCCACGGCCCCCGCGACGGCGTCGGCGCCCGTGCCGGTGAAGGCGCTCGCAAAGACCGCCCGCGCTCCCGAGGGCACGCGCTGCACGCTTGCGCCGAGCGCCGCCTCAAGCTCCTCGTCGCTCACCTCGTCGCCGGCGTCGGCGCGCTCGAGCACGGCCTCGGTGTCCGGCGTGGGCGAGACGAGATACGCAAAGCGCAGCGGCTTCACGTCCGTATCGCCGTCAAGCGCCAGCGTGGCCGAGCCGTCCTCTGCCACGGTCACGCTCGTGCGGCGCGCGGGAACGGCG
>CALULC010000131.1 GCA_944321385.1 uncultured Atopobiaceae bacterium | reverse complement strand
CCTTTGAGCCGGACTTCCCGCGCTCGGTGGTCGCCGCGGGCGCCGGCATGGGCGCGGGCGTCGGCGGGTCCGGCTGCATCTGTGGCGCGCTCGCAGGCGGCACGGTGTTTCTCGGCCTCATGCTGGGAACCAAGGAGCGCGCCAAGCCGCTTGCCGCCGAGCTGCACGACGCCTTCCGCGACGGCACGGCCAAGCACGTGACCTGCTGTCGCGTGCTCACGCGTGGGATGGACTGGTGGGGCGAGGAGCGCGTCTCCCAGTGCCAGTACCACTGCGCGCTGGCGGCCGGCGCCGCGGCGCGAATCCTCTGCCGCGAGCTGGGCGTTCGCGCGGAGGACTAGCTAGGGGAGGGCCTGCCAGATCAAGGCCGCGGCCCCCACGAGCGCCGCGACGAGGCAGCACGCGTCCACGATGCCGCCCGTCTTGCAGAGGCGGGCGCTAAAGGTTTGCGAGGCCGGCCAGAAGAGGCGCAGGCCCCGGTAGGTGAGCGCGTCGAGTATGAGGTGGGTGGCAAAGCCGAGCGCCACGTACGGCGCGAGCGGCGGGCAGGCAAGGTAGGTCGTTGCGGCAAAGGCCGCGAGCGCCATGAGCGAGTGCGAGAAGGACCGGTGCGTCGAGAGCCGTGCGGCACAGGCCAGGGCGACGAGCCCGACCGCGCCCGCCGCCAGCCGCCCGGCACCGATTGCCGCGGCCTCGCGTGCAAGGGCGCCGCCGTTCACGGCGTCAAAGGTCACCGCGCCCGCGAGCAGTGCCGCCGCGCCGGCCCGCGTGAGTCGCTCGCGCCAGGGATGCGCCGTGTCGCGCACGTCCAGATCCGGCAGGACGGCACCGACCGCGCCCCCGGCCGCCGCGACCGCAAGGCCCGTGAGTCCCGCGCCCGGCTCGGCGGCCAGCATCGCCGCCGCGGCGCCAACCGCGAGATGCGTCCTTCCCGTCACGAGCTCTCCGTCCTTCTCGCCCACGCGCGTGCTACACTACCTTACGACAACGGGGGGCTGGCGCACGCCGGCTGAGATTGGGCCCAGGAGATCGGACGCGCGTCCGAGAGCGGCCCTGACCCAGGAACCTGATCCGGGTAATGCCGGCGTAGGGAAGAGCTTCGCGCGCAACGAGGCACCTACGAGAGACGGGGTGCCTTGGGGCACCCGGAAGGGAGGGCGCGTGAACTGCTCGGTTGCCATTCAGTTCCTGCCCATGGACGCCACCACCGACGACGCTACCTGCGACGCGGTGGATGCCGTCATCGCCTACATCGACTCCACGGGGGTGGACTACTTTGTTGGCCCCTTTGAGACGGCGATCGAGGGCGACTACGAGACCTGCATGGAGATCCTCAAGAACTGCCAGCTCGTGGGCGCCAAGGCGGGGTGCAAGCACATGATGTGCTACGCCAAGATTAACTTCCGCCCAGACGGCGACGTCATGTCCACGGACCGTAAGATCGGCAAGTACCACCCCGGTGACCCGGAGTTTGCCGAGAAGAGCGTGGAGGCGGCGTAGCGTGGCTGCTGGCTCTGCGCCCTCGCGCGTCCGGCGCGTGCTCACGCCGCTCGCGACCATCGTGGCGCTGCTGCTCGTCTGGCAGGCCGTGGTTGACTTTGGCCTGGTGCCCAACTTCCTGCTGCCCACGCCGGTGCAGGTGGTCCAGTCCCTCGTCGAGGACGCCCCTCTGCTCGCGAGCCACCTCGTGACCACGCTCGGCGAGGCCGCGGCCGGCCTTGCGGCGGGTGTGGCGCTGGGCTTTGTCTTTGCGGTGCTCATGGACCGCTTCGAGGGCTTCTACCTGGCCTTTGAGCCGCTCATGACCATCTCGCAGACCATCCCCACGGTGGCCATCGCGCCGCTTCTAGTGCTGTGGCTCGGCTACGGCGCGCTGCCCAAGGTCGTGCTCGTCATCATCTCAACGTTCTTTCCCATCACGGTGTCTCTCGTCTCGGGCTTTCGTTCCGTTGACCCAGACGCCATCGACCTCATGCGCACGATGAACGCCTCGCGCTGGCAGATCTTCTGGTATGCCAAGCTGCCCGCCGCCGCGGAGCAGTTCTTCAGCGGCCTCAAGATCTCCGCCACCTACGCCATCGTCGGCGCGGTCATCGCCGAGTGGCTCGGCGGCAACGCCGGCCTTGGCGTCTACATGACCCGCGTGCGCAAGTCCTTCTCGTACGACCGCATGTTTGCGGCAATCATCGTCATCTCAGCGCTGTCGCTTGCCCTCATGAAGCTCGTCGAGCTGGCCCAGCGCGTTCTCATGCCCTGGAAGAGGGCAGAAGGGAAGCAGAAATGAGCGACAAGAACCTCAGCCAGAACCTCAGTCGTCGTCAGTTTGTGACCGTTGCCGGCGCCGCTGCCGCCACGGCGGCCCTCGCCGGGTGCGGGGGCGGCCAGGGGTCTGCTCCCGCCACGACCGATGACGGCAAGACCAAGGTGTCCTTTGTCCTGGACTACACCCCCAACACCAACCACACTGGCATCTACGTGGCGCTTTCCGAGGGCTACTTTGCCGACGAGGGCCTGGAGGTGGAGATCGTCCAGCCGCCCGCAGACGGCGCGGACGCGCTGATCGGCGCCGGCGGGGCCCAGATGGGCGTCTCCTACCAGGACTACATCGCCAACAACCTGGCCTCCGACCAGCCCATGCCCTACTCGGCCGTGGCCGCGATCATCCAGCACAACACCTCCGGCATCATGAGCCGCGAGGAGGACGGCATCACGCACCCCGCCGCCATGGAGGGCCACACCTACGCCACCTGGAACATGCCCGTCGAGCAGGCCACCGTCGCCCGCGTGATGGAGGCAGACGGCGGAGATTTCTCCAAGGTCGAGCTCGTGCCGTACGAGGTGGACGATGAGGTGAGCGGCCTGCGCGCCAACATGTTCGACACCGTGTGGGTCTATGAGGCCTGGGCCGTCCAGAACGCCGTGGTGCAGGACTTCCCGTACAACTACTTCAGCTTCATCTCGGTGGACCCGGTCTTTGACTACTACACGCCGGTCATCGCGGCCAACGACGACTTCGCCGCCAAGAACCCCGAGGCCGTGAAGGCCTTCCTGCGCGCCGCCAAGAAGGGCTACGAGTACGCCGTGGAGAACCCCGACGCCGCCGCGGACATCCTCTGCGAGCAGGTGCCCGAGCTGGACTCCGCGCTCGTCCACCAGAGCCAGACCTTCCTCGCGGACCAGTACACGGCCGACGCCGAGTCCTGGGGCGTCATCGACCCCGAGCGCTGGGCCGCCTTCTACCAGTGGCTCAACGACAACGACCTCGTTGCCAACAAGC
>CALULC010000130.1 GCA_944321385.1 uncultured Atopobiaceae bacterium | reverse complement strand
CCGCCGGCCACCATGGAGCCGGCCGACATCACGATCTGCGTGACGTTGGCCTCGTTGAGGCTGCGGCGCCCAAAGGCTCGCAGCAAAAATAGTGCGACGATGGAGGTGAAGATGGTCGGCCACGGCAACGCGCCCATCTTGAGGGCGGTGTAGACCGAGGACGCCGTGATGATGACGCAGCCGATGCACCCGATGACAATGCCAACGGGGCTCAGCTGCCCGCGCCACGAGGCGCGCGAGCCGCTCTTGCTCATATGTGCTCCTTCGAATATCCGCTCCCCCTCTTGGGGAGTCGGGTTTCTGCGGACTGATACAGTATAGAGGTGCCAAAAGGGGATTGCCCCCTTCTGACCGATTTTTTGGAGGGCAGATGACGGTGTCACAGGGCGAGAAGGACCGGGGCGAGAAGAGCCTGCTTGCCGTTGACGTTGGCAACACCACGACCCGCCTGGGGGTCTTCTCCGGCGGCGAGCTCGCCGGAACGTGGGAGCTCACCACGCCCGAGCGACTGACCGTGGACGAGACCCGCCTCGCCGTGACCCAGGCGCTCCCGCTCATGTGCGACGCCTCTCCCGAAGACGCCGTTCTCGCCTGCGTGGTCCCCTCGCTCGCCGACGTTTGGCGCCGTGCCCTGATGGCGTCCTGCCCGGGCAGGACCTACGTGGTGGGCCCCGGCCTCAAGAGCGGCGTGCGCATGCGCTACGACGACCCCTCCGAGGTGGGCGCTGACCGCGTGGCAGACGTGGTGGCGGCGCGCGCGGACTACGGTGCTCCGGTGGTCGTCGTCGACCTGGGTACCACGACGAACTTCGAGGTCGTTGACGCGGACGGCGCCTTTGCGGGCGGCATCATCGCGCCGGGCGTTGCCCTGGGCGCGCGCTCTCTCGCGGCCGCCGCGGCGCGCCTTCCCATGATCGAGCTGCGGGCGCCGGCGTCCGTGATTGGGCGCAACACGCGCGCGGCCATGCAGTCGGGCGTGGTCCTCGGGGAGGTGGCGCGCGTCGACGGTCTTCTCGATGCCATCGCCGGGGAGCTGGGGGTCAGCCCCAAGGTGGTCATCACCGGCGACGGAGCGGAGGCAATGTCTGGGCTGTTGCGCCACGAGACGACGGTCGACGCCACGCTCACGCTTCGCGGTCTCTGGGGAATCTGGCGGCTCAACGCGCGCGGGTAGTGCCTCCCTCGTTGGAGGCTCGGCGGCGCGCCCGCTACTCCTCGTAGTACGCCACGTCGTTGCCGCACATCTTAGTGTGCGCGGCGTCCAGCGCGCGGATGAGCGGCTTGATTGACTCGAGGTCCGAGCTCACGTCCGTCAGGATCACCATGACGTAGGGACCCGTTTCGGAGTCGATCACGCCGGCGTCGTTGGTGGCGGGGATGCCGTTTTCGTCAAGGGGGAACCAGCCGGGCTTGCACCATACGTCGCAGGTGTCGCGCAGCTCCTCGCCGATGGGGGAGCTTGTGGTGCGGGAGAGGTAGCCGGCAAGCTCGCTCGCCCCCGCCGAACCGGACGTCTTGAAGTGCCAGAACTCCTCCCAGACGGCGGCGAGGGCGTTTGCCGAGACGTCCGGGTAGAGCTGCTGCGCACGGTAGGGGTCGAGGTCGATGCCGCCCACGCGGCTGAGCCACGTCTCAAACCCAGAGAGGCCAAAGGCGAAGTAGAGGTTGCGATAGGAGTCGTTGGACGAGTTGACGAGTGCGTCCTCGACGGTGGCGGACATTCCCGCCGCCCCGCCGTTTGCCTCGTAGAGGTAGAGACAGTACGCCGCCTTGATGCTGCTCGCGGGATACATGAGCTCGTCTGCGTTGAGCCAGAGGCCGCGGCGCGTCTCAAGGTCCACGAGCGCCACGCATACCGTGTTGCCGTTGGCGGAGAGCTTGGCGACCGCGCCCTCCACGTCGGAGAGCTCCTGCGTCTGGAGAAACGCGTTGGGCGCGGTGACGGTGAGGCCGCTTTCCGTGGTCGTGGTGAAGACGGGCGCCTCCGCCATGGTGACGGGGGTCCCGGCGGGCTCTTCGACGGAGTTCTCGGGGGCGGCCTCCTCGCCGTTCTCGTCGCTGGTCGTTCGCTCGACGTTCTCGGCCTGCTCCGGCGTGGGCAGGCTGCCGCCCGTCAGTATCCTGGTGGCAGCGATGCCCCCGGCAAGAAGCACGAGGACGGCGAGAATGACAACGACTCTTTTCTTCATGTGACCTCCCATCAACACCATTGTTGCACGAAAAACGTGACAAAGGGGTCGCAGCCGACTGTCACACGTGACAAAGGGGTCGTAGCCGAATGTCACATTACGCCATGTAGATGTTGTGCGAGCTCAAGTTTCTGCACAGGTTGTGCAATACTACGCACGCTGTGAAGGAACGTGGAAAGGCATCCATGCAGGAATGCGTTCTCAGCACCGATAGGCGCAGCGTCCGCACCCGCCGGGCCCTCCGCGCCGCGCTCGCGCGAGAGATCGACGCCACCGGCGACCTCTCCCGCGTCACCGTGACCGCGGTCACCGAGCGCGCCGGCGTCACGCGCCGCACGTTCTACTCCCACTTCAAGGACATCCCCGACCTCGTGCGCCAGATCGAGGAGGACACCCTCGTTGAGCTGCGCGTCCCGCTCTCCCGTCTTGCCGCGTGCCACCTGGACGAGCTTCGCGACGCGCTCGACCACGGGCGCCCCGCGCCCGGCGCCGCGGAGCTCCTGCGCTGCGTGCAAGAGCGCGGGGACTACCTCCGCCCGCTCCTGGGCGAGGGCGGGGACCCGGCCTTTGCCGAGCGCATCAAGGCGCTCGTGTACGAGGTCGTGGGCGTGCGCGCCCTCGAGGGCCTGGACCTGCGCGCCCTGGGCCCGCTCTTTGACTACTACCTCACCTTCTGCATCTCCGCCGAGGTCGGCGTGCTTCTGCGCTGGCTCGACGGCGGCATGAGGGAGAGCGTCCATACGATGGCCTGCCTCATGACCGCGCTCATGTTCGTGCGGCCGGGCGACCTCTACGACAACCCCATCGACCTCGACATTCCCAGTTTCGCCGTTGCCGCGATGTGCTCCGAGGAGGACAACTGATGACCAAGACCGCAGACTCCATCCAGGCCGAGAAGAGCGCGCGCAAGCCGCTCGAGCTCAAGGAGGACGGCGCCGAGCTCTCTCCGGCGCACGCGACCGACTTCTCCCACGCCCACCTGCGCCTGGGCATCGACGTGGGCTCCACCACGGTCAAGCTCGCCGTCATTGACGACAACGACAACCTCGTCTACGCCAACTACGAGCGTCACCACACGGACATCCGCGCCACGGCAAAGGAGCTCTT
>CALULC010000129.1 GCA_944321385.1 uncultured Atopobiaceae bacterium | reverse complement strand
GTCATGTACTCGCAGCCGTGGGCGCCCACGCCCTCCACCACCACGGTGGCGCCGGAGTTGCGCACGCAGAAGCGCTGGCCGGCAAGACCGTTCACAAAGGCGCGCCCACCCGTGGCACCGTAGAGAGCCACGTTGCCAACGATGACGTTCTCATCAAACTTGTAAGTGGCGCCGTCCGCGGGCCGTACCGAGAGCACACCGCCCGAGAGCCCCTTGCCAAAGTAGTCGTTGGCGTCGCCGGCCACGTTGAGCGTGACTCCCGCCGGCAGAAACGCGCCAAAGCTCTGCCCCGCCGAGCCCTCGCAGTCCACCGTGACTGATCCTTCCGGGAGGCCATCCGGGTGCGCGGCCGTCACGCGGCTGCCGAGCATCGTGCCCACGCAGCGGTTGACGTTGTCGATGTCCGCGCGCAGGCGGATCGGCTCCAGATGAGATCGTGCGCTCTCGGTGTAGGGCGCGAGCAGCGTGGCGTCGAGCGTTTTCTCCAGCTCCAGGTCTGCCGCCATCTCGGGCAGGAAGCGCGGCGCGTCCGCACCGGGTATCTTCCGCCCAAACTCGCAGACAGGCACGGCGAGAAGGTCGGAGAGGTCCAGACGGTTGGCCTTCCAGTTGGCCTCCCCGGCAACCGGCACCTGGCGCAGGCAGTCCACGCGACCAACCATCTCGTCCACCGTGCGGAACCCCAGCGACGCCATGATCTCGCGCAGCTCCTCGGCCACGAACGTCATGAAGTTGACCACGTGCTCGGGGCATCCCGAGAAGCGGGCGCGCAGGCGGCAGTCCTGCGTGGCCACGCCCGCCGGGCAGGTGTCGCGCTGGCAGTCGCGCTGCATGAGGCAGCCGCAGGCGATGAGCGGCATCGTGGCAAAGCCAAACTCCTCGGCGCCCAGGAGAGCCGCGATCGCCACGTCGCGCCCGCTCATGAGCTTGCCGTCGGTCTCGAGCACCACGCGGGAGCGCAGGCCGTTGCGCAGAAGCGTCTGCTGGGTCTCGGCGAGGCCGATCTCAAACGGGATGCCCGCGTGGTAGATGGAGTCGCGCGGGGCGGCGCCGGTGCCGCCGTTGTGCCCGGAGACGAGGATCTTGTCGGCCCCGCCCTTGGCCACGCCCGTGGCGATGGTGCCCACCCCCGCGAGCGCGCAGAGCTTGACCGAGACGCGGGCGCCGGGATTGGCGCACTTGAGGTCAAAGATGAGCTCGGCGAGGTCCTCGATCGAGTAGATGTCGTGGTGCGGCGGCGGCGAGATGAGGCCCACGCCCGGCGTGGACTGACGCACCTCGGCAATCCACGGGTAGACCTTCTTGCCGGGCAGGTGACCGCCCTCGCCGGGCTTGGCGCCCTGGGCCATCTTGATCTGGATCTCCGTCGCGGAGACCAGGTAGCGGCTCGTCACGCCAAAGCGCCCGGACGCAACCTGCTTGATCGCGGAGCGCGCGGAGTCGCCGTTTGCGCGGGGCGTCTCGCGCGCCGGGTCCTCCCCGCCCTCGCCGCTGTTGGAGCGGCCGTGCAGGCGGTTCATGGCAACGGCGAGGCACTCGTGCTGCTCGCGCGAGATAGAGCCGTAGCTCATCGCCCCGGTGTTGAAGCGCCGCACGATCTGCTCGACGGGCTCAACCTCGTCGAGCGGCACGGGAGCGCCCGCGGGCGAGAAGTCCATGAGGTCGCGCAGGGTGACGGCGCGACCGGGCCGGTGCACCCAGGCGCCGTACTCCCTGAAGAGGCCGTAGTCGCCCTCGCGACAGGCGCGCTGCAGCAGGTAGATGGCCTTGGGATCGATGAGGTGCTCCTCCCCTGCCGGCCGCCACTTGGTGAGACCGAGCGTGGGGAGCTGATCCGGCGCAGGGGACGCGCCGAGAGCCATCGCGGCGGCGTAGCGATCGTCCAGAAGGCGCTGGAGGTCGTCCACCCCCAAGCCGCCCACGCGCGTGGCGGTGAACGTGAAGCAGCGCTCCACGAGCTCGTCAGAGAGGCCCACGATCTCAAAGATCTGCGCGGAGTGGTAGCCCTGCATCGTGGAGATGCCCATCTTTGACATGATGGAGACGATGCCCGCCGTGACGGCACGATCGTAGTTGGCGCAGGCCTCCTCGGGCGCGAGCTCGAGCTCACCACGCGCGCAGAGGTCGCGGATGCAGTCGTGGGCCATATAGGGCAAGATCGCGGACGCCGAGAAGGACACGAGGCACGCAAAGTCATGGGCGCACAGGGCGTCGCCCGCCTCCAGCACGAGGTCGACGCGGGTGCGCAGACCGCAGCGGATGAGGTGGTTGTGCACGCAGCCAAGCGCGAGCAGCGAGGGAATAGGCACCTCTCCGGCCGCCGCGCGGTCCGAGATCACCACGATGTTGGCGCCGGAGCGCACGTCCCTCTCGACACGATCAGCGAGAGAACCCAGGGCATCGGAGAGGGCGCTCTCGCCGCCAGACGCGAGGTAGGTCGCACTTGCGCGCGCAACCTTGAAGCCCGCGCGGTCAATCGCGCAGATACGGGCAAAGTCCTCGTCCGAGAGGATCGGGGTCCCCAAGCGAACGAGGCGACAGCTGTCGCGGCAGTCCTCGAGCAGGTTGCCGTGGTTGCCGAGGTAGAGCTTTGTGCTCGTGACCATGCTCTCGCGCAGGGCGTCGATCGGCGGGTTGGTGACCTGGGCGAAGAGCTGGTGGAAGTAGTCAAAGAACGAGCGATCACGCACGGAGAGGCATGCGAGCGGCGCGTCCACGCCCATCGACGCCAGCGGCGCGGCGCCCTGGGCGGCCATGGGTCGCACGACCTCGTCCACGTCGTCGTAGTGCCAGCCGTAGGCGGCAAGACGCGCGGCGAGAGACTCGTCAGGCATTGCCGAAGGGCCTGCCAAGGTCCGGCGCTCAGACAGCTTCGGCGCACAGGGCGCGCCTGCAGAACTCGCGGCGGACCTTGGCAGGCCCTCCGGCAACGGCGCGGGCAGGTCCGTGAGGTCGATCGTCTCCTCGTCGATCCAGTCGCGATAGGGTTTCTCGCCCGCCAGGCGGTCGCGTATCTCGTCGTTCCAGACGACGCGCCCCTGCGTTGGGTCCACCTCCAGCATCTCACCGGGGCCGAGGCAGCCCGCGCGCAGGATGTTGGCAGGGTCAACGTCTATGGTCCCCACCTCGGAGGCAAGAATCAGCCGGTCGTCGCGCGTCACGTAGTAGCGGGCCGGACGCAGGCCGTTGCGATCGAGCGCAGCACCCAGCATCCGCCCGTCCGTGAAGACGATCGCGGCGGGCCCGTCCCAGGGCTCCATGAGCATGGACTGGTACTCGTCGTAGGCGCGGCGCTTCTCGCCGAGCGCGGGGTTCTTGTC
>CALULC010000128.1 GCA_944321385.1 uncultured Atopobiaceae bacterium | reverse complement strand
TGGTCGTAGATGTCATTGATGAAACTGAAGAGGGTGACCACGGCCACATCCGCGTCGCACTCGTCGAGGACCTTGTCTGCGTCGTCGGAGATGACGATGCCGGTCTTGACGCCCAGACCCGCAAAGTCGCCCACGTCCTGGCCCACGACCGCCGGGTCCACGTCGATGGCGCCCACAATCTGCGCGCCGTGCTCGTAGAGGTAGCGGAGGATGTACTTGCTCATCTTGCCGCAGCCGTACTGGACAACCTTGACCTTCTCCATGGTGCCTCCTTGTTCGGACGTGCCCCAACGGGCCTTTGGAGCGACTATATGCCCCAAATCGTCCGAATTCGGAAGAAAGCCGCGGGCGTTGTCAGCGTGGCGCCGAGCGGCGAGAAACCCGGCGTGAGCGGCACAGTCAATGGCGTGACGCCCACGCCTCGCTCACATCACTGAACCGCAGCTGGGAGCCTTCCGGCCCAAACTCCTCGGTAAGAGCCCGCCCGTCGGGGGCCAGGTCGCTGGGCACCTGCCGGATGTGCAGCAGGCCCCCCGGTCCTTCTCGCCAGCGCGTTTTTCGCGGCAAACTATCTGAGCTGGAGAGAAGGACCGGGGGGCTCCCGGACGTGACTTACAGGTCGCTCGGCAGCGCGATGTGCCCCGCGACGGCCGACGCGGCCGCGACGGCAGGGCTCGCCAGATAGACCTCGGAGGTGGGGTCGCCCATGCGGCCAACGAAGTTGCGGTTGGTGGTGGAGACGCACTTCTCCCCCGCCGCGAGGATGCCCATGTAGCCGCCCAGGCACGGGCCGCAGGTGGGCGTGGAGACCACGCAGTGGGCGTTGATGAAGATGTCCATCAGGCCCTCGTGCACGCAGTCGAGCCAGACGCCCTGGGTGGCGGGGATGATGATGCAGCGCACGCCGTCCGCAACGGTGCGGCCGCAGAGCACCTCGGCCGCGGCGCGCATGTCCTCGATGCGACCGTTGGTGCAGGAGCCAATGACGACCTGGTCAATCTTGATGTGGCGGCTCTCTGCGACGGGGTGGGTGTTGCTCGGCAGGTGCGGCCAGGAGACCGTGGGCACGATGTCCGCGGCGTCGATGTGGATGACCTGCTTGTACTGGGCGTCCGCATCGGGATGGTACTCGACGAAGGGGCGCTGCGTGCGGCGGCTCACGTACTCGCGGCACTTGTCGTCGACCTCAAAGAGGCCGGCCTTGCCGCCCGCCTCGATGGCCATGTTGGCAATCGTGAGGCGGCCCTCAACAGAGAGGGCCTCGATCGTGGAGCCCGCAAACTCCATCGCGCAGTAGAGCGCGCCGTCCACGCCAATCTGACCGATGACGTAGAGGATGACGTCCTTGGCGCTCGCGCCCTCGGGGAGCTCGCCGTCCACGACGATGCGGATGGTCTCGGGCACCTTGAACCAGGCGCGACCGGTGGCCATGCCCACGCCGGCGTCCGTGGAGCCCACGCCGGTGGAGAAGGCGCCAATGCCGCCATAGGTGCAGGTGTGGGAGTCCGCGCCGATCATGAGGTCGCCGGGGACCACGACGCCGCGCTCGGGGAGCAGCGCGTGCTCGATGCCCATGCAGCCCTGCTCGTAGTAGTGCGTGATCTGGTGCTCGTGGGCAAAGTCGCGCGTGACCTTGGTCTGCTCGGCACTCTTGATGTCCTTGTTGGGGGCGTAGTGGTCCGGGACGAGGCAGATCTTGTCCTTGTCAAAGACGCCGGCACTAATCTCGCGCACGGTCTTGATGGCGATGGGGGCCGTGATGTCGTTGGCGAGCACGAGGTCGAGGTCGCACTCAACGAGCTGGCCGGGGGCAACCTCCTCGAGCCCGGCGTGGGCGGCGAGGATCTTCTCGGCCATGGTCATGGGGCGTGCCATGTTCTTTCCTTTCTTATGATACGAAGGGACTGTCCCTTCGTATCATTTTCCTTCCTTGGAGCGGGCGGTCTGGATCATGCGGTTGATGGCGTTCACGTAGGCCTTGGCGCTGGAGACGATGATGTCGTTGTCCGCGCCGCGGCCGGTGTAGACCTTGCCGTCCTCGGCCGTGATGCGCACCGTGACCTCGCCGATGGCGTCGATGCCGCGGGTGATGGCCTTGACGGAGAACTCCGCGAGGTCGCCGTGGACCGCCACGACCTTGTCGATGGCCTTGTACGCGGCGTCGACGGGGCCGGAGCCGGTGGCGGCAACCACGTGGCGCACGCCCAGCTCGTCGGTGATCGTGGCCGTGGCCGTGGGGATCAGCGGGTCGCCGCAGCTCACCTGCAGCGCCTCGAGCGTGTAGACGGCTGCGACGTCGCGCTGGCGCTCCTGGACCATGGACTCAAGA
Organism: uncultured Atopobiaceae bacterium; assembly: GCA_944321385.1. Classification (GTDB taxonomy): domain Bacteria; phylum Actinomycetota; class Coriobacteriia; order Coriobacteriales; family Atopobiaceae; genus Thermophilibacter. The sequence goes on along the minus strand of CALULC010000128.1, from coordinate 1,016 downwards.
TCCTCGTCGTAGACCTCCTTCTTCTGGTCCGCGATCTCCAGGAAGCGCTGGTAGACCTCGTCGAACTCGGCGTCCTCGAAGGTGTAGCCCAGCTCGGCCAGGCGGTGGCGCAGCGCGGCGTGACCGGAGCGCGCGGAGAGGATGATCTCGGAGCCGGCCGCGCCCACGTCAGCGGGGTCGATGATCTCGTAGGTGTCGCGAGCCTTGAGGACGCCGTCCTGGTGGATGCCCGAAGAGTGCGCAAAGGCGTTGGCGCCCACGATGGCCTTGTTGGCCTGGACGTTCATGCCCGTGATGCGAGAGACCAGGTGGCTCGCGCGGGTGAGCTCAGTGGTCACGATGTCTGTGTGGGCATCCAGCTCCTCGCCGTGCATCTTGATCGCCATGACGACCTCTTCGAGCGCGGTGTTGCCGGCGCGCTCGCCCAGGCCGTTGATCGTGCACTCGATCTGGCGGGCGCCGTTCTTTACGCCCTGGAGGGCGAGCGCCGTGGCCATGCCAAGGTCATTGTGGGTGTGCACGGAGATGATGACGTCCTCGATGCCAATGACGTTGTCCGCGAGCCCCTTGATGCGGCGGCCAAAGTCCTCGGGCAGCTGGTAGCCCGTGGTGTCCGGAATGTTCACGACGGTGGCGCCGGCCTTCACGACGGCCTGGATCACGCGCTCAAGGAAGGCCTGGTCGGCGCGGCCGGCGTCCTCGGCGTAGAACTCGACGTCCTCGACGTACTTCTTGGCGTACTCCACGCAGTGGATGGCGCGCTCGACGCACTCGTCCTCGGTGATGCGCAGCTTGTCGCGCAGGTGGCTCGGCGACACGCCGATGCCGGTGTGGATGCGCGGGCGCTTGGCGGTCTTGAGCGCCTCGGCCGCGCGGTCGATGTCCTTCTCGACGGCGCGCGTGAGGCCGCAGACCACGCAGTCGTCGCCGGCGATGCGGCCGATCTCCTGCACGGAGCGGAAGTCGCCCGGCGAGGAGATGGGGAAGCCCGCCTCGATCACGTCCACGCCCATGCG
>CALULC010000127.1 GCA_944321385.1 uncultured Atopobiaceae bacterium | reverse complement strand
CTCAAGACCGAGCACCTGCGCAGCCACAACCCGCGCCTGCACTCCGACGAGATGCTCATCGCGCTCTCGCTCTCCTCGGCCACCAACGACCAGGCCGACGCGACGGTGGACGCGCTCGCGCAGCTGGCCGGCTGCGACGCGTACTTCTCGGTCATCCTCTCCGAGGCCGACAAGGGCACGTATCGCAACCTGGGCATCAACGTCTGCTGCGAGCCCAAGTACGAGCGTCACGGCTACTATCACCGCTAGGAGGCACCGTGGCGCGCGAGCTCATAGCCTTTGACATGGACGGGACCCTGCTCGACTCGAATAAGAGAATCCTGCCCTCCTCTTCGGCGGCCATCGAGCGGGCGGCGTTACGCGGTAAGTTCGTCGCCATCGCGACGGGCCGGTGCCCCTCGATGATCAAGCCCTACGCCGCGGAGATTCCCGGCGTCCGCTACGCCATCTGTGCCAGCGGAGCCTCGATCTACGACATCGCTCGTGACGAGGTCCTCACCGAGCACCTCTTTGACCAGCAGGTCATCGACCACGTGGTCGAGGTGGTGGGCGACGAGGAGCTCATGTGCGAGATCTTCACCGGCCGCGAGTTCTACTACCCCGCAGCCGACATGGGTCACATGGACCGCTACCACATGGAGGCCTACCAGGAGGTCTATCGCGAGCTGGGCAACCCCATCGAGAGCACCTGGGACCTTCTCGCCGCGGGCGCCCTCCCCCTCCAGAAGTTCAACCTCCACTTTGCGCACGTCGAGGCACGTGAGCGCGTCATCGCCGACCTCGCCGGCGCCGATCTGGACCTCGCCCGCGCCGAGACCTCGAGCCTCGAGTTCTCCCCGAGGGGCGTCAACAAGGGCGCCGGGCTCACGGAGCTCGCGGGCATCCTCGGCATCCCCGTCGAGGGCACCATCGCGGTGGGCGACTCTGACAACGACCTTCCCATGCTCGAGCGCGCCGGCCTCGCCGTCGCGATGGGCAACGCGCGCGAGCACGTCCGCGAGGCCGCCGGCGCAATCGTCTCCGACAACGACCACGACGGCTGCGCCGAGGCGATCGAGCGCTTCCTCCTCGGAGACGAGGGACTCTGATGAGCCGTGTCCTGCTGATCGCAACTGGAGGTACCATCGCCTCCACCCCGGAGTCCGACGGCCTCACCCCAACGCTCAGCGGCCGGGAGCTCGCCGAGCGCGTACCGCTGCTCGACACCCTATGCAAACTGGACTTTGTTCAGCCCATGAACATCGACAGCACCAACATGCGGCCACGCGACTGGCTGCGCCTGGCGTCCGTCATCCGTGACGCCTACGACCGCTACGACGGCTTTGTGATCCTGCATGGCACGGACACGATGGCCTACACCGCCGCCGCCCTCTCCTACCTCATCCAGGGAAGCGAGAAGCCCATCGTGCTCACGGGCTCGCAGCAGCCCATGGCCAACCCCTTCACCGACGCCAAGCTCAACCTCTACCACAGCGTCCTCTACGCCTGCGACGAGGCCAGCCGTGACGTGAGCGTGGTCTTTGGCGGCGAGGTCATCTGCGGCACGCGCGCCCGCAAGCAGCGCACCATGAGCTTCAACGCCTTCACGAGCATGAACTTCCCGCCGCTCGCCTACGTCCGCGGAGAGCGCGTCGTGCGCGCGACTGGCGTGGCACAGGCCGAGAAGACCGGCCACGCGCCGCACTTCTCGGACTCCCTCGATGACCGCGTGATCGTCCTCAAGCTCACCCCGGAGCTGCGCCCGTCGATCTTCGAGCTGCTCGCCCCCGACTACGACGCCGTGATCCTGGAGACCTTTGGCATCGGCGGCATCCCCGACCACGACGGCGCCTACCAGCGCGCCATCTACGACTGGGTGGGGTCGGGCCGCACGCTCGTCGTGACCACGCAGGTCCCGGAGGAGGGCCTCGACCTCGGCGTCTACGAGGTCGGACGCGCCTATGCCGATCGGTGCGGCATCCTGCGCGGCGGTGACATGACCACCGAGGCACTCGTGGCCAAGACCATGTGGGCGCTCGGTCAGACGCGCGACCCCTCCGAGGTCGAGCGTCTCTTCTACGAGCCGATCAACCACGACCGCTCGGCGTAGCGGCAGCCTTGCCCCTGCGCCGCAGGACGAGGGGCTACAGCAGCTCCGTCACCGTGACGGTGACGGCCTCCTCGTTCTTCTCGCCGCACATGAACGAGATCGCATCGCCCGGCTGGTAGGTCACGATCTCAAGCAGACCCGGCAGACCAAAGTCGTAGATCGTCTCGTCCCCCTCGAGCGTGACGTAGAAGTGCGAGTTGCCGTCCACCACGGCCTGGGCGATCGTGGCGATCGTTCCGGAGACCTCGACCGTCGTAGAGGCATCTGCCGCCTCCTGCTCGCTGAGCAGGCCGTCCGCCGCCAGCAGCGAGAGGTAGGCCTCCTGGCACTCCTCAACCGTGGAGCCCGTGGCCACGCTCTGGTACTGCTCGATGTTGATCATCGCGAACATCTTGACCAGGCCCGCGTCGTCCTTGAGGCTCACGAAGTAGGTGGGCTGGCCGGCCACGTTGAGCAGAATCGGGTAGGTGGCCTGGTAGCGCAGGTTCTGCAGCTGGCCCTCGGCGCTCGCCATGGCCGAGGCCTCCGTCGCGCCCGCCACCGGGTAGAAGTGCGACTCGCCGGTGCGCTGGTTCACCAGGATGAAGCCCACGCTCGAGTCGTCGGCCGTCACGGAGGTCACGCCGGTGTAGAGGTAGATGTCCTCGCCCTGCGCGATGTAGTTGTAGCCCAGCTGGCCGTTGGTGCCCGGCGTGGTGCGCACCACGCCCTCCTGGCCGAGCCACGAGTTGAGCCAGCCGTTCTCGTACATGCCGCTCCAGTTGTACTGCTCGATCAGCAGGTCGGAGGGATAGGCGCGGTCAACCCACGTGGGGACCTCCTCCACGGCGTAGAAGTCCGTCTCGCCCGTGCAGGCGTCCACGAGCACCACGGCGTAGATGTCCGTGCCGCCAAAGGTGCCGATCGTGCGGCGCTGGACCGGGTAGACCCACCAGGGGTGGCCGTCCTCGTCCAGCTCGAAGGACTTCTGGTCGAACATGAGGCTGGGATAGGAGAGCTGCACGTGGCGGTCCACGTTGCGCGCGAGCGGCTCGGAGTCGGAGTAGAGGATCGGCTCGTCCAGTCGCACGACCTCGGACTCCTGCGTCACCATGTCCACGAGCACGTACGCCGGGATGCCCGTGTCGCGGTTGGAGAACCACTTGAAGAGGTCCGCGTAGACGAGCGGGCTCACGCGCACGGGGCGGCCCTGGTAGTTGATCTGGCTGTAGGTGTCCGCGATCTCGAACTGGCTCACGTACTCCGGGATGGAGCCCATCGCGCGGTTGCCCAGGAG
>CALULC010000126.1 GCA_944321385.1 uncultured Atopobiaceae bacterium | reverse complement strand
CCCTCGGTGACGGCGACCACGCGCCTGCCGTCGACGTCGGCCATCACCGATATGTAGCGCTGGCCCCTGGCGCGGGCGTCGTGACGGTGATGTTTCCCACGGGTCATGCGGTGGGTATTACGACGGACGCCGGCAACGAGCTTCTGCTTCACATTGGCATCGACACGGTGAGCTTGGAGGGCAGGGGTTTCTCGCCCAAGGTCTCCCAGGGCCAGCGCGTGCGCGCCGGGGACGTGCTCGTTGAGTTTGACGTCGCGGCAATTCGCGCCGCCGGCTATGACCCTACCACGATGGTTCTCGTCTCTGACACCACTGCCGATGACGTGATCGTGCTCAGCCACGACGCCGCGACCGCCGGCGTCCCGCTGCTTGCCCTTCGCGCCGCAAAGGAGGCCTGAGTTTCATGAGTGATAAGAACCCCAGCGCGCATCCATTCCCTGAGGGATTTCTCTGGGGTGGCGCAACGGCGGCTAACCAGTTCGAGGGCGGTTGGGACGAGGGCGGCAAGGGGCCCTCTGAGGCGGACATGCTCACCCGTGGTGCGCACGGGACGTCCCGCAAGATCACGCGCGGCGTTCAGCCGGGCGAGGTCTATCCCAACCACACGGCGAGCGGCTTCTACCATCGCCACGCCGAGGACATTGCGCTCATGGGCGAGATGGGCTTCAAGGTGTATCGCATGTCCATTGCGTGGAGTCGCATCTTTCCTACGGGTATGGAGGCTGAGCCCAACGAGGAGGGGCTTGCCTTCTGCGACCGGGTCTTTGACGAGCTGGCTGCACAGGGTATAGAGCCCCTGGTGACGATCTCCCACTACGAGATGCCGTTCGCCCTTATCGAGCGGTACAACGGCTGGGCGGGACGTGAGGTCATCGACCACTTTCTTCGCTACTGCCGGGCGATCTTCTCGCGCTATGCGGGCAAGGTGCGCTACTGGCTCACGTTCAGCGAGATCAACAGCGCCATGATTCCGCTGGGTAACTACCTCGGCCTGGGCGTCCTCAACCCCGGCACCACCCAGATGGAGGAGCAGGTGGACATTCCGCAGGTGCGCTTCCAGGCGCTGCACCACCAGCTCGTGGCGAGTGCCCGGGCGGTCCAGCTTTGCCATGAGATGGTGCCAGGGTCCCGTGTGGGCTGCATGATGGCGCGCTTCACCAAGTATCCCTATTCGTGCAACCCGGCCGACGTCCTGGCCTGTCAGCAGGAGGTGGAGGAGCTCAACTACTACACCGGGGACGTCCAGGTGCGCGGAGCCTATCCGTACTTCTCGCGCCGACTCTGGGAGCGCATGGGCGTAAGGCTTGAGATGGCGCCCGGCGATCTTGAGGAGCTGCGCCGCGGCACGGTGGACTTCTGTGCCTTCTCCTACTACATGACCGACGCCGTTTCCGCGGACCCAGCGGTGGCGCACACAAGCGGCAACCTCATGGGTGGGGCAAAGAACCCCTACCTTAAAGCCAACGACTGGGGCTGGCAGATCGATCCGGATGGCCTACGCTACACGCTGCGCGAGCTCTACGCCCGCTATCAGGTCCCGCTCATGGTGGTGGAGAACGGCTTGGGCGCGCGCGACGAGCTCGTGCCCGGCGCCGACGGCCGGCTCACGGTACATGACGACTACCGCATCGACTACCTGCGCGACCACATCCGCGCGATGTCAGAGGCCGTGGCAGACGGCGTTGATCTCATGGGATACACCATGTGGGGTTGCATCGATCTTGTGAGCGCCAACACAGGCGAGATGGCCAAGCGCCACGGCTTTGTCTACGTGGACGACGACGGCACGGGCACAGGCAGTTTCAACCGCTATCGCAAGGGCAGTTTCTACTGGTATCAGAAGGTCATTGCTAGTAACGGAGCGGATTTGGCATAGCTCTAGGTGAGTTGTGGTCGGTCCGAGACGGGGCCGTCCACAACTCGTCCCTAACCGTCCTCGCGCCGGAGTGAGCGTCAGCACGCGCCGGACCCGCACATGAGCTCAATGATCGTCCGGTCCGTCTCGCGCATGCCCCGAGCGGCCAAAACACCCACGTTGCGGATCGTGTTCTCCACGCCCTTGACCACGATGCCGTCGCCGCCGTAGAACTGCTTGCCCTGGCTCTGCATCTGCATGCCCAGAAGGCCGGCCTCCACCGCGCTCGCGATCTTGGCCGCGCAGCTCGCCTTGGCGCCGTCGCAGACCATGCCGGAGTCGATGGCGATGGCGTTGACCACGGTGTGGGAAATCTCGTCCGCTCGCCCGCCGTAGAGGTAGGTGATGCCGGCCGCCGCGCCAGCTCCCGCGCTCGTGGCGCCGCAGTAGGCGGAGAGTCGGCCGATGCCGGTCTTGAGGTGGATGGTCACCAGGTTGGACACCACGAGCGCTCGCAGCAGCTCCTCGTGGGAGACGCCCAGCTCCTGCGCATAGACGATCACGGGGACACTGGCGGTGAGGCCCTGGTTGCCGCTGCCGGAGTTGATGACCACGGGAAGCTCGCAGCCGCCCATGCGGGCGTCGGAGCCAGCGGCAGCCCACGCCTTGGCGCGGTTTGCCACGCCGTCGCCGTACGCCTCGAGCAGCACCTTGCCGATGCCCGCGCCCCAGCTGCCGCGGAGACCCTCCTGTGCGATGGCGGTGTTGCACGCGATCTGACGGCCCAGGACCTGCTTGACGTCATCGAGGTTCACCACACCGGCAAACTCGACGATCTTTTCGATGGAGAGGCAGTCGCGGTCCGTCCCCGCGTCCTTCTCGCCCGCGCCCTCCTCGAAGGGCTCGCTGAGAAGGACCTCGCCGTCGCGCTCCACGCGGATGACGTTGGTGTGCGAGCCGGCGATCTCGCAGAACGCCTCGTGGCCGCCGCCCGAGACGCGCACCTGGATGTCAAAGATCCACGGGCGCTCGCTCGGCACCACGGTGACCTCGTGCGTGGCGAGAAAATCGCGCATCTCGGCAATCTCCTCGCCGGTCACGCCTGCCAGGACCTCGAGCTTGGCCTCGGCGTCTCCTGCCACCACGCCCGCCGCCGCGGCGGCCTCGATGCCGCGCGCGCCGCCCGTGTTGGGGACGACGACGCTCTTCACGTTCTTGATGATGTTGGCGGAGGCCGCCACGTCAACGCGCTCCGGCAGCGTGCCGAGCGTCTGGCGCGCGAGCGCGGCACAGTAGGCCACGGCGATGGGCTCGGTGCAGCCCATCGCGCAGACGAGCTCCTCCTCGAGGATGGCGACGTAGGCGTCGTAGTTTTCCTGGTCCATGAAGGCCTCCTGGGCAACCCGTTACGGCGGTGTTTCCCACGATGGTATCACCTCGAGGTTCTTCTCGTCCCGTTGTATCCTGCCGACGTGCGCGTAACTTTCTCGCATTAAGTTGCAAGGGGGAGGGGAATGGGTCCCCTCCGGTTGCGTC
>CALULC010000125.1 GCA_944321385.1 uncultured Atopobiaceae bacterium | reverse complement strand
GGACAACCTGATGGCCGTCTGCCTCCAGCACGAGATCGACCACGTCCACGGCGTGACGATGTTCGACCACCTGGCGCCGATCGCGCGCGCCGAGGCCGAGCGCGAGTACAAGGCTGCGCTGGAGGCCGGCGCCAAGCCGGGCGACACCGAGGTGGAGTAAGGAGCGCGCATGGCGAGCGAGAAGAACGTGGACCCGACGGCCGGGCGCCGGCTGCGCGTCGTCTTCATGGGGACGCCGGACTTTGCCGTGCCGTCGCTCGAGCGGCTGGCGGAGACGTGTGACGTGGCGCTCGTGCTCACGCGCCCGGACGCGGTGCGCGGCCGCGGCAAAGCGCTCGTGCCGTCGCCGGTGAAGGCCCGTGCGCTCGAGCTGGGGCTCCCGGTGCTGGAGACCTCGCGCATCACGCCGGAGGTGGCGGATGCCCTGCGCGCCGCCGATGCCGACGTCTTCTGCGTGGCGGCCTACGGCTGCATCCTGCCCGACGAGGTGCTTACGATGGCGCGCGGCGGCTGCGTGAACGTGCACGCGTCGCTCCTGCCGCGCTGGCGCGGCGCGGCGCCGATCCAGCGCTCGATTCTTGCCGGTGACGAGGAGACGGGCGTCTCCATCATGCGGATCGGCCACGGCGTAGACACCGGGGCGTACTGTGCGCAGGCCAGCGTGACGATCGGCGAGAAGGACACCGAGGCCCTCACGGCGGAGCTCGCGCGCGTGGGCGCGGACCTCCTCGTGGAGACGCTGCCCTCCGTGGTGGACGGTACGGCCGTGTGGGTGGAGCAGGACGAGGCGCTCGTGACGCACGCGGCAAAGATCTCCAAGGCCGAGCTCATGCTCGACCCGGCGGACGACGCCCGGACCAACGCCCTGCGCGTGCAGGCGTCCGGAGACACGGCACCGGCGCGCTGCATGGTCGCCGGTCGCGGAGTGCGCGTGTGCGCGGCGCGGGTCGACGCGAGCAAGAATGGTGTGGCGCCCGGGGTCGCGGTAGCACAGCGCGGGCGCGTCTGGCTGGGATGCGCGGACGGCGCGATCGAGGTCCTGCGCGTGAAGCCGGACGGCAAGCGCGAGATGGAGGCCAATGCGTGGGCAGCGGGCCTGCGCGGTGACGGGCTCGCCTGGGAGCGGGCGTAGTGGCGCGGCTCTCTGCGGCACGGCGGGCGGCGCTTGCCCTTGCGGGTGAGCGGCGTCGGCGCGGGGCGCGGGCGCGCGACTTCCTGCGCGGCGCGGACGCCCTCTCCGAGCTCGACGAACGAGACCGCGGACTCGCTGTTCGTCTCGTCATGGGCGTGACCGCGGCCGAGGGCACCCTCGACGCCCTGATTGACTCCCATCTGCAAAAGGGGGGCGCGTCCAAGAAGACGCGCCTCGAGCCGCGCGTGCGCGATGCATTGCGGATCGCTGTCTTCGAGCTCGTGTATCTGGGCACGCGGCCGGATGTTGCCGTGAGCCAGGGCGTGGAGCTCGTGCGCTCGGTCGCGCCGCGGGCGGCCGGCCTTGCCAACGCCGTGCTGCGCCGCGTTGCCGAGAAGGACGTGGCGCTCGTCGCGGACGCCCTGGCCAGGGTGGAGGCGGGCGCGTTTGACGCCCATGACCTCGCGCTCGTTGGTGCCCTGCCGGAGTGGCTGGCCGAGCGTGTTGGCATCCGCGCCCTGACCGCCCTTGCCCCCGCAGCCCCCTGGGTCGCCACGAATGATACGAAGGGACAGTCCCTTCGTATCATTTTGGAGGAAGCGGGGTGCGAGCCGGAGGCGGGGCCGCTGCCGCGGTCGTATTTGCTGGGGGCTCCCTCGCGCCTTGCGCCCTCTGGCCTCGTGGAGCGCGTGGAGGTCATTCCGTGTGACCTCGCCGCTCAGGAGGTCGCGCTTGCCTGCGCTCCCGCGCCCGGCGAGCGCGTGCTCGAGGTCGGCCAGGGACGCGGCACCAAGACGCTGCTGCTCCAGAATGCGGCAATCGCCGCTGGCGGCCCGTGCGAGATCACGGCCGTCGAGGTCTCTCCGCGCAAGTCAAAGCTCGCCTCACGCCGCATGGAGGCGGCGGGCCTTGCGGAACACGTGCGCTGCGTCTGCGCCGACGGCCGCGCCCTGCCCGATGACCTCGGAACCTTTGAGCTCGTGTTTCTCGACGCACCCTGCACGGGAACCGGCACGCTCTCGCGCCACCCTGAGATAGCCTGGTCCCTCGAGCCATCCGCGCCCGCCGAGCTCTCCGCCCTCCAGGGGGAGCTGCTCGCCTCGGCAGCCGCTCACGTGGCGCCCGGCGGCAGGCTCGTCTACGCCACCTGCTCTGTCCTTGCCGAGGAGAACGACGCCGTCATCGCGGCGTTTCTCGCCAGCCCATCAGGCGCCGGCTTCGAGCTTGTCCGTTCCGGCCTCACCGAGGTCCCCGGCGGCTCGGACACGCACTTCCACGCGCATCTTCGTCGCGCCCAAGCAACGTGAATTCGCGCTGAAGGCGAGAAGAACGGCGCATCTTCCAGCGCGTTTTGGGTAACGTAAACAACGTTTGCCGAACCTTCGCACGCCGCGCTCACGTCTGCGCACCCGCACGCCCCCGGAAGGACCGCCCGTCATGCTCGAGCTCACAGACATCTGCAAGCAATACGTCACCACCGGCTTCACGCAGGTCGCGCTCGACCACGTCTCCGTTGCCTTTCGTGACAACGAGTTCGTGGCAATCTTGGGGCCCTCCGGCTCCGGCAAGACCACGATGCTCAACATCGTGGGCGGCCTGGACCACTTTGACGACGGCGACCTCGTGATCGACGGCATCTCCACGCGCGAGTACAAGGACCGCGACTGGGACACCTACCGCAACAACCGCATCGGATTTGTGTTCCAGAGCTACAACCTCATCCCGCACCAGACGATCCTCGCCAACGTGGAGCTCGCGCTCACGCTCTCGGGCGTGGGCCGTGCCGAGCGCCGTCGCCGCGCACTGGACGCCCTTGCGCGCGTGGGCCTTTCCGACCACGTGAACAAGCGTCCGAGCCAGCTCTCCGGCGGCCAGATGCAGCGCGTGGCCATCGCGCGCGCACTCATCAACGACCCGGAGATCCTGCTTGCGGACGAGCCCACCGGCGCCCTGGACTCGGCAACGTCCGTGCAGGTCATGGACCTCCTCAAGGAGGTCGCGCAGGACCGCTTGGTCATCATGGTCACGCACAACCCCGAGCTCGCCCGTCGCTACGCCACGCGCATCGTGGAGCTCGCGGACGGCCGCATCACCTCGGACTCGCGGCCCTTCGATCCCGCCACGGCGCCCCGTCGTGACGCCAAGCCCTCCCGTCGCACGTCCATGAGCTTCCTCACGGCGCTCGGCCTTTCGTTCAACAACCTCATGACCAAGAAGGGCCGCACCATCATGACGGCCTTTGCCGGCTCCATCGGCATCATCGGCAT
>CALULC010000124.1 GCA_944321385.1 uncultured Atopobiaceae bacterium | reverse complement strand
AGGGCGAAGGAGTCGCCCACGTGGTCGGCCAGCTCCTGGACCTCGGGCGGGACGTAGTAGTGGGCCAGAATCACGGCGTCGCGATCGGCCTTGAGGCGCGCGACCTCGGCGCGCAGCTCGTCTGTGAGCATGTCCGCTCCCCTCGTAGGCAACCCAGCCAGTATGACAGTAAACTTGTCAGGTGACAAGACAGTTAGGGACAAAAGGACGGGGGCGAGACACCCCGCCCCCGCTTCCTGCGTCTATGAGAGCCTATGAGAGGGCGATGCCACCGATCCAGCCGCACAGCGGCGTAGCGAGGGCGCTGTAGTAGCTCACCCAGTACGAGAGGCTCGTGGAGCGGATGTAGCCAACGTTGTCCATGACCGTGCCGTCGCCAACGTAGATGCCGATGTGGCCGTAGATGCGGCCGGCAGCACTCGAGGGCGAGCAGTTGACGGCGATGATCATGCCCGGCTTGATGTTGGAGGGAGACGTGCCGCACCAGGCGTAGTACATGTCGTCGGCATTGCCGTAGAACGAGCCGATGCCGGCGCGAGAGTAGACGCTGGTGATCCAAGCGGCGCAGAGGCCCGTGCCCGGCGAGGGCGTGGAGTGGCACGCGCTGATGACCTTGGAGAGCGGGCCCGAGCCGGTGACCGTGGAGCCACCGCCCGCGGAAGGCCTGCCCTGCTGCTGCATCTGCTGGGCGAGCTGCTGGGCGGCGAGAAGCTCCTGGTACTCCTCTTTGTCGCGCTGCTCCATGAGCTTCTTGACCTCTTCGGAGAGGTTGGCAACGAGCTCAGCGGACTCCGTCTGCTTGGCCCTGGCTTCCTCGAGCTGGGCCTTCTGGTCTGCCTGGAGGGCCTCGAGGTCGGCCTTCTGCGCCTCGAGCTCGTCTTTCTGCGTCTCGAGCTCTTCCTTCTGCGTCTCGAGCTCGGCACGCTCGGCCTCGAGCTGTTCCTTGAGGCTGCGGATCTCCTCGATCATCTCGCTGTCAGCCTGGTTGACCTTCCCGAGGTAGTAGATGTTGCTCGTGAGCTCGTCGAAGGTAGCGGAGTTGAGGAGCAAATCGAGCGTGGACGCCGGGCCAGCCTTGTAGCTCGAGCTCATGCGCTCGCCCAGAATCTCCTGCTTGCCCTCCATCTGGGCCTGCTTCTCGTCGATCTGGGCCTGCTTCTCGTCGATCTGGGCCTGCTTCTCCTCGATCTGGCCCTGCTTCTCCTCGATCTGCTGGGAGACGTCGGCTATCTCGGCCGTGGTATCGGAGAGCTGGCCGGCAATGGTCTCGTATTCCTTCGAGATGCGCTCGAGCTCGTCCTGCGCCTGCTCGTAGCTGAGCTTTGCGGCGTCGAGCTTCTCCTGGGTCGTCTGGGCGGCGGCAACCTGCGGCATCAGGGCAGCGCACACTCCGGCCCCGATGAGAAGGCGAAGGGCGTCGCGGCGGGTGACGGTACGCGGCGAGATGCCTGCATCAGAAAACGTGTTGCGCGTACGAGGCATGGAGTCTCCTTGTGTGACAGAGGTTCGATTGAGAACTCAGCTGTCTATTTTAGCCGCAATTCTCCGCGGACACGAGACCCACACGAGTATGTAAGGCGGACGGAGGGAGGATGGTGTCCTCCCCGCCCCCGTCAGAGCTCGTCTGCGAGACGTCCTACCTGTTCTCTATCTTGGCCACGTTGCCCACCGTGATGGTGATGCGTCCCTCGGCGTCCGTGGAGAAATCCAGGTAGCCGGGGCGCTCCGCCAGCTCCGAGGGGAAGGTGATCTCCACGCCGGTGTCCGTGCGGATCTTGTGGCTCTTGGTGAGGCGGTTGGCCACGCCGCGGCGCACGGGCGCCTCCTCGGGGAGCTTGGCCTCGCGCACGCGCTCCTCAAAGCGCTCCGCCACGTCCGGGCGCTCGGCAAAGACGGTTCGCCCAACCTCGGCGGGCGAGAAGGACTCCTCCACGTCGGCGCTTCTCGCCACGGCGGCCTTCACGCGACCGACCTCAACGGCCGGCTCCAGGCCAAACTCCTCCGCCACGTCCCGCACGATGACGTTGACCTCGTCGATCACCTCGTGGCTGGAGGCCTCGCTCGTGCACTGCAGGAAGCGCTCAGGGATGATGCTCACGCGCTCGCTGCCCACGGCGCGCTCCTTGTCGTGGAAGTCTATCGCGCCGGTCTCGGCGTCCACGAGCACGTAGGACGCCACCTTCTGCGACGGGTTGGGCAGCGTGGCGTCCACGCGCGCGATGTCGTTGGCGTCACCAACCACCTCGTGGACAAACGCCTGGCGCCGCGGAAGCAGCAGCACCGAGAAGAACCTGCGCCCGGCGGGCCCGTCGAAGGAGGGGCCCTCGGGCGCGACGTCCTGCTCTCCCGCCGCGTCCGCTGCGTCTGTGTCTGTGAAGTCCGCGACGAGAAGGTCGCACTGCTCGAGGTCCTCCGCGCGGCGCAGCTCCTCCCAGAACCACTGTGCGATCTCCACGGAGAACTCCACGAACTCGCGCTCGCCGGCGAAGTAGCGCTGGAGCTCCGCGGCAAAGCCGGAGTCCGGGGCAAACGAGCCGTGGCGGCTCTCCGCGTTGGAAGAGATCTTGCGCAGGTGACGCTGCACGTAGGAGCGCGTGGCGCGGACCGTGAGGTCGAGCGGGCGCTCCGAGAGGTACGTGGAGCCGGAGTCGAAGTCAAAGACGTGCAGGATCGCGCGGTCTACCTTGAGCATGTGGGTCCTTCTCGCTTGGGCGGTCTAAAGCTGCGACTCCCCATGATAGCCTTCCGCGGCGCAGAGCCTGGCGGCACGCCCCTCCAACGACCGCGTAAAAACGACCACGGCCGTCGCGTTTCCGCAGGAAGCCAAAACGCAGTTTGTCCGATTTTACGCGCTGGATTGCGCGCGGCCTACTTGCCGTCCTCCTCGCGTTCGAGGGTGGGCAGCTTGTCGCGGAACGTGTTCTCCGTGGCGTTGGCGTGCGGCGACTTCTTGGCGTAGCGCTTGACGGCCGCGGCGGTCTTGTTGATCGCCTGCAGCGTGCCGGCGCCGGCCACGCAGCCGCCCGGGCAGGCCATGCCCTCGATGAGGTAGCCGGGGTACTTGCCCTTGACGGCGTCCTTCATCATCTTGCGGCAGTTCTCCAGGCCCTCGGCGTTGACGACGTTGACCTCGCGCTCGGGGTCCATCACCTTGATGGCGTTGACCACCGCGTTGGCCACGCCGCCCGCGACGGCAAAGCCGCGGCCGTCCGCGGAGGCGACCTCAAAGTCCGAGCTGCCCTCGCCCTCAAGCTTGGTGTACTCGTTGATGCCGCGGCCCTTCATCATGCCGGCCATCTCCTCAAAGGTGAGGACAAAGTCCACCTCGGAGCGCACGGACTTGCGCATGGCCTCGAGCTTCTTGGCCGAGCACGGCCCGACGAAGACGATCTTGGCGTTGGGGTGCTGCTGGCGCAGCAGGCGCGCGGTGAGCGTCATGGGCGTGAGGGCCATCGAGATGCACTCGGCGTGCTC
>CALULC010000123.1 GCA_944321385.1 uncultured Atopobiaceae bacterium | reverse complement strand
AGGGCGACGATCGACATGGACCTCTTCATCCGCCACGAGGAGAAGAAGGTGCGTCGCGCCGGCGGCCGCACGCGCGGACCGGCGGCCTTCACGGACGACGACCGCGAGCGGTTCTCTCATAACCTTGCAGGGCTTCTGCGGTAAGGGCAGAGGATTCGTCCTGGGCCACCGCGACCCCGTGACCCCGCGCTCGACTCGCTCAGTCTGTCTTGCAACGAGATGCGCGCCGACTTCGAAACTCTCCCGCGCGACGTCGCTGAGATTGATTGCGTGGGATGCGGTCCCGAGTGCTGCGCCCTCGTTGCGGCCACGCGCATTGACTTTGTGGAGCATGGGGCAGGGTGCCGCAATTCAGGAGAGCAAAAATCCGTTCTTGAACACGAACAAATGTTCCTCTACACTGATACTACCACACCACGAGGAGCGGAGGCCAGGATGGCGTACGACTTCAAGCGCGAGTTCCGTAACCTGTACCAGCCCAAAGCGCATCCCTCGCTCGTGGACGTGCCGGCAATGACCTTCGTCGCCGTTGCCGGCACCGGCGACCCAAACGAGGCGGGCGGCGCGTACGCGCGCGCCATGGAGCTGCTCTACGCGTTCTCCTATGCCGTGAAGATGTCCAAGAAGGGGAGCTGGCAGCCCGAGGGCTACTTCGACTACGTGGTGCCTCCGCTTGAGGGGCTATGGTGGGGCGGGGAGGGCGCCTTCGACGGGGCGTCGATTGGCGATAAGGGCGCCCTTTCGTGGGTCTCGCTCATCCGCCAGCCCGACTTCGTGACGCCTGACGCGTTCTCGCGGGTCTGCGAGATGGTCGCCGCGAAGAGGCCCGCGCTCGCCGGGGCGCTCGCGTCCGGTGACCTGCGCCTCGTTCGCTTCGCCGAGGGCCCTTGCGCACAGGTCATGCACGTCGGCCCCTATGATGACGAGCCCGCCACGATCTCCGCCCTCTCCGCGTTCATTGCCGAGAAGGACCTCGTGACGGACATCGCCGAGGGAGGGGAGTCGCCCGAGGGGCATGCGGCGACGCGAATCTGAATCTGAATCTACCCCGATTTCGTTTACACCCCTACGCCGCCTGAAGGCGGCGTAGGGGTGTAAACGAAATCGGGGTAGATTCAAGCCTCAATCTCTCGCCGAGCTCGCACTTGCTCCTGCTCGAGATCGAACCCGGCCCCCAGCCGACCGCTTTTAGGTCGGCCAACACCGCCCTGAGCAGGATGTTCTCCATCTGCGCCGGCTCCAGGCCGGCGAGCGGCCCCGTCGCGGGCGGGTCGTAGACGCCCCTCGGGCACATGCGCGCTCCCTCCGGCCGTCCCTCCCTCCCCCGGGATTCTAGGCGACGGAGCGCACGAGCGCGGGAGCCTGCCGGCCGCCCAGTTGCGCACCGCGGCCTCGCCGCAGCCCGCCAGCTCGGCGGCCTCCCTCCTGCTCATGCCCTCCCTGACGACGAGGAGGGCGAGCTCGACGTCGTCCTTAGAGTACATGCGGACCTCAAGTCCGGACCCGATGGTCCAACTTTTCGTCCGCACCTCCTGACGCTATGCATTTCTATAATGCGCGCATGTCAGCGCGATTGCTCCATGGCGAGGAAGTGCTCGTAGGCGCCGATGAGGTTGGCATCGTTGAAGAACCGGCACGCCACGATGTCCGTATCGGGGAATGCGTTGTCAAACGCGGCGTTGAAGCGCCGGTGTGCGTCCCTCACGCCCTCCACGAAGAGCGGGTTCTGGCTGATGCCGCCGCCAAGGCAGACGCGCTCGGGGTCGAGCCAGCACTGGATGTTGTGAATCTGAAGGGCAATCTCGTCGCACACCCGATGGAACACGCTGGCGACGACCTCGTCCCCGCCCTCGAGCCAGCCGAAGAGTTGCCGTCCGTCGCAGCCGTCGATTCCCTTTGCCCGGGCGACGCGCTCGCATAGGGATTTGGTCGAGCAGGCGGACGACCAGAGACGGTCGTTTGCAATGGGGTCGCAGACCCTCTCGGGCCAGGAGGTGAGGACCTTCGAGGCCTCCCCCGCAAAGAGGTGCGCTCCCCGTAGGACCTTGCCGCCGGCGACGACTCCGCCGCCGATGCCCGTCCCGAACGCGAGCACCACGCCGCAGTCGACGCCCTGCAGATTGCCACGGGTGAGCTCGGCAATCGCGGAGCAGCGCGCGTCGTTCTCGACCTCGATCGTGAGACCGAGGCGCCGCTCCCACTCCGTCACGTCGACGCCGTAGTTGTAGAGCAGCGCGCCGCCCGTCCGGATGTACTTCCGGCGCGCGTCGATCTCTCCGGGCATGGAGAGGGCCAGGCCCTCGACGTCACCCATGCGGGCGAGGATGCCCTCGATGGCCTCGAGGAACGGCTCGGGGTCGTGACTCTCCCCGTCGGGGGTGGGCACCTCCCCCTTGCCCTCGAGGCCCGGTCCGCACATGGTGCAGTACTTGATCGCGGAGCCGCCTACGTCCAGAACCGCCAGCTTCTTCATGTCCTTCTCCTGTCCCTGCCTGCTGCCTATATGACGTTCACGTCGCGCAGCTCGGAGCGCATGCCGTTGCTGCGTGCGACGGAGAACTCGAAGGGCGTCCCGTCGTCGAGGAAGCCGACCTGGGAGATCTCGAGCAGGGGGGTGCCCGCGTCAAGCCGCAGGCGCCCGGCCTCCTCCTCGGTCGCGCCCACGGCGCGGATGATGCGATGGAAGCTCGAGATCTTGAGCCCGATCTTGTCCTGGACGAACGAGTAGACGGAGTGGTAGAGCTGGTCGCGCTTGAGGCCGGGCGTTACGTCGATCGGCATGTAGGTGTACTCAATCGTAATTGGGTCGTCCTCAAGGCAGCGCACCCGGCAGAAGTAGTAGGTGAAGTCGTCGGGGGAGATGCTCAGGTGCCGCGCGACGCTCTCGGGCGGGTTCGTGACCGAGAAGTCGTAGACCACCGAGCTCACGCTCCTCCCGCGCGCGCTGTGCGAGGCGGTGAAGCCGATCGGCTGGTCGGGCCTGGTGAACCCGAACGTGTCCTCCCGCGTGCCGTCCTTGCCCACGAGCAGCGGGTCGACGCCCCCCGTGTCGAAGAGCTCCGTGGTGTTCTTCACGTAGGTGCCCGACCCGCGCTTGCTCGCGATGAGGCCCTTCTCGGTGAGGATCTCGAAGGCGCGCTTGACGGTGATCTTGCTCACGCCGTAGCGGTCGCAGAGGTCCACGACCGTCGGTAGCTTGTCGTTGGGCACGAGGTCGCCGTCCTCGATGCGGCTCTGGATGTCCTGGGCAATCGTCTCGTACTTGAGCATGGCGGCCTCCCTCGTGCTTTCTGTGGTTCTCGGCGCTCACCGCGAACGGTCTATTTTTGTCCGCGAACGGTTTGCTTTGGCGGTCAGGCAAGAGGGCGCGAGCTTGTTTCTCAGAGGGCCCGTCGGGTTCGTCGTCCGTGAATCCCCAGCTCATCGACGTGGTTCTCGTCTGACGTAATCCATTATCTCCCTTTGTCCCCGTCTTTGTCGGCAATAAATCCGCTACATAGAGAAAATAAGAGCGCTACAATTTAACCAACAAAGCGCGACAAAGAGCCGCGCAGGACGAGCGAGGAAACGGAGGC
>CALULC010000122.1 GCA_944321385.1 uncultured Atopobiaceae bacterium | reverse complement strand
CTGGCGAGCGCGTGCCTCGCATACTAGAGACGTCTATGCCGAAAGCAACATGGCAAGACCCATTATTTCCGCAGGTAAACCTGGCAATTGGCTTGCGAATACCACACGAAATCACAACAACGACATGAACGAAAAGACACGAGAAAAAAGAGGCTTCGTGAGTTCGTGTGGGTAGGGGTCACGCCGCCGCCCTGCCGGGTAGCGCGGGCCTGAGGTCCGAGCACCTGAGCATCACGAGCGCTATCAGGTTGTCGATGTTCCTGAACCCGTAGCCCTGCCTGACCGCCACCTTGATCTTGTTGTTCACCGCCTCGACGCGGGCGTTCGAGACCCCGAGCTCGATCGACCTCAGGACGCCCTCCCGCTTGCGCCTCACCCTCCTCGAGAGCTCCACGAACTGCGGGATCCTGCAGCGGCACGCCCACGAGAGCCACCGGTCGAGCGAGGCGCGGGCGTCCGCCGGGTCGCCGCGGAAGACCGCCCTCAGCCCCTCCTTGAGCAGGTATCCGCGCCACAGCGCCGTCCCCGAGCGCCTGAGCGCCCCGAGCGCCGAGGCCTGCCCCTCGCTGAGGTCCTCGGGGTTCTTGAGCAGCGGGAACCTGAGGCCCTTGACCCCCTTGGCGGAGTCCGCGGGGGCCTCCTCGCCCTTGCGCGGCCTGCCCCGCCCCCGCTTGGGGCGCGGGGCCCTGCGGGCCTCCCGCCACGCCTCGCGCCGGAGGTCGTCGAGCGCCTCGGTCGCCCAGGAGACCGCGTGGAACGGGTCCACGGCGAGCTCGGCGCCGGGCAGCCGCTCCGCGACGACGTCGGCGATCCAGCGCGCCCCGTCCGCGGTGACGACCTCAATGGAGCCCCTCTGCACGTCGGTGAGATGGTCGAGGAAGTCGTTCAGCTGCCGCTTGCCGTGCCCCTCGGAGGCCCACACGACGCGCCCGCGGTCGTGGTCCACGACCACCGTCATGTACCTGTGCCCCCTCTTGTAGCTGGTCTCGTCCACCCCGATGCGCCTCAGGCCGTCGAGCCTGCCGCGGCCGTCGCGGGCCTCCAGGTCGGCCTCGACGCGGGCGCATATCCCGCCCACGGTGCGCCAGTCGACCCTCATGAGCTCGGCCAGCGCGCTCCTGCACATGTGCAGGGCGAGCCACGCCACGGTGTCCTCGAAGGCCGAGGTGAACCTGCTCGGCGCGGCGCGGGCCCACGGGACGGCCTCGGCGCGCGCCCCGTGTTCCGGGCGCTCGACGCGCCGCGGCGCGTACTCGACGTAGCACCGGGCGGAGCCCACGTCCGGGGCCCCACCGCCGGGCGGGGAGCGTGTCGTAGCCGTCGCGCCTCCTGCCGCAGGCCGGGCAGCGGAGCGCCGCCCTCCGGGGCCTCGCGGAGACGACCATGGATTCCCCCTCGATTCGGGCGCCCTCGACGACGGCGGTGCCGAGCCCGGGGGCCCTCTTTAGTACACTCCTCAGCATGCGGCGGCGCGCCTCTCGCCCGTTGTTTTCTCTTGGTCGAAAAACAAACGATACGCGGAGGGCGCCGCCGCTGCTAGGTCCCCGTTTTCACTGCCGCGTCAGCCCACACAAACACCCGAAGAGCCAGAATTAAACGTAATGATCTGCCGATAGTGAGAAGGAGGTTAGGCGATGCAAACCCTAAGTCTCGAACAGATCAAAAAGCTCAATCGAGAAAACCAGGCGCATGGGATCACCAATGGGAGCTGCAATTGCTCTTGGATTAGGAATATTCACTCCCCAAGCCGTAAGTCTCCTTACGAGCAGCAGGTAGTCAAGAAGTAGCTTTTGTGCACTGTCTCATTTCAACCAATCGGCAGATCGAGGCCGTTCGGCGCTAACGAACGGCCTCATCCTCGCATCGATATTCAGAGGCCTTAGTATAGAATGAGAGTATCGATAGTACTGTCGGTTTCATTCACGAGGACGGGTGGGGATGGGAGCCAGAGGGACGAAGGCCTTTGTTGGGTGCGAGAAGTACTTGATTTGCCCGCTTTGCCGTCTGCCCCTGCGCCTCTCTGAATCCTCGCTCAAGTGCACAGGTGGTCATAACTTTGACATTGCCCGGCAAGGTTATGTCAACCTCTTGCGGAATCACCAGCCCTCAGGTCCTTACAATAGGGAATCGTTCCTAAATCGACGACAAATCTTTCTGAGTGGTCTATATGAGCCACTAGTTGATAAAGTAAAATCGCTAATTGATTATTTTGAAATAAAAGATGTTGTCGTAGATGCCGGATGCGGAGAAGGTTTTTTCACAAGCAGGTTGGCCTGCGAGGCGCCCTCTACGACTCGCTTCTTTTCGTTTGACATAAGTAAGGAGGCTATTCGGCTTGCGGCTGCCGAGAATCATAGCGATTGCATCACTTGGTTTGTTTCCGATTTGGCTGCTATCCCAATTCAGAGCCAGACCACTGGGTGCGTAATCAATCTCTTTTCTCCCGCCAACTACACAGAGTTCAGCCGCCTGCTTCGGAGGGGTGGAATTGTGATAAAGGCCATCCCCACGCAGAATCATTTCATTGAGATTCGCGATAAGGTCTATGAAAGTCGCACGGGATACAACGGCTATTCAAACAAGCGCGTTATCGATTATTTTGCCAAGCATTGCAGGCTGATAGGACGCCACACTGTCTCCTCCTCAATCGAAATGACTCCAGACCTACTTTCTGCCACGATAGGAATGACTCCGATTATGTTTGGGGTTGACGGCCACGATGTAGACTGGTCTTCTGTCACTTCGCTTACAATGGAATCAGACGTTCTTGTCGGGTCGTTCGAATAGGCCTCCCGCGCCAGGTAAGCGCGGCGCAGGGGTCCTCCATGCATCGCGTGGAGCATCTCTCGAACATGCAAGCTGCTGCGAGAGCGGTCTCGCATGTGAGATTCTGGGTGAACTGACGTGCTTTGACGTCGAGAGAAGCCTGTGGAGCCAATCAAGTCACAGCATCTTCAGCGAAATGTAAACCCCCTGCTCAGCGCCTTGCCGAGCAGGGGGTTTATCCATTCATCCTCTGTCGAACAGCGCCCGCCTCTTCTTGTCGAGCCAACCCTTCCGCTCGCCTGTCGTGCCCTCGTCCACGGTGTAGCGTCCGCCTAGCTCGACGAGCACCGCCCCGTCGCGCGCTTCGCCGTCGATGATGCTCAACGGCACGTCCCTGAACTCGCCTTTTGCGATCTCGACGACAGCGACGTCGCCTTCGATGCGGTCAATAACCATGCAGCCCACATCCTACGGGTTGCAGACGCCGCAGGGGCCGAGCCCCATCGCCTCGGCTTCGGAGCGCGTTACGGTCGACGTGTTCTTCGACCTACTCAGCGTGCGGCAGCCGGGACGATGGTACTTCTCTCCACTCTGCGTGATGACGACCATGTCTTCCTGGGGCTCGACTTGCTGCTGCTGTTGCTGCTGGGCCTGAGCCTCGGCTTCCGCCTGGGCCTGCGCTTCGGCCTCGGCCTGAGCCTGCGCCTCGGCCTCCTGCCGGGCTCTCTCCTCGGCGCTTACGCCCGCGACGATGGTGCCGTCCTTCTCGGTCTCGACGCTCACCTGCTCGCCGTCAGAAGTTGTCGTGACGTTGCCGTTCGCTGCGGTCGAGTACGCCGTCGCACCGGCCGCCGAGACGGCGTCGAGAGCGCTCTGGTCGGGGTGCCCGTATGAGTTG
>CALULC010000121.1 GCA_944321385.1 uncultured Atopobiaceae bacterium | reverse complement strand
AACTATACGCACCCGGGCGGGCCCCGTGGGCGGGAATCGCGAGGTTCACAATTCCTACACATTCTGGGTGTCTCGCCAGGCTTTTCCGAATCGACCACCTTGGCCGCCAGTCACACTTCAAGGCCATACTCGCGAGCGCCACGCGCGCACCGTAGCCGCAGCTAACTCGATATGGCTGAGGCCCTGCGCGTGAATACGCCCCAGAGAGCAAGCGCCTCTCTTGACCCGACCCGCACGTGGGGGTGTTGGACCCGGTGCCCCACCACCTTGCATGTGACAGATCGCCCAGCCCTTCTCGCCGTCGGAGGGGCGCGGCGTGCGACCGCCTTGAGATCCTCGGGGCGCAAGGTCTTTCTCGCTGGAAGAGAGCCTCCGTATGGGGCCGCTTACCTTTTTCCCAATCGGAGACGACGAGCGTTGGCCTGCTTAAGATGTTGGTGTGCAATAAGAAGTGGTCAGAATGTGCAGCGGAATCTGGGCACCGCGTGCATCAGTAACTTAGCAGTTTGAGCATGAGGGCCGCGCCCCCTTGGACCAGGGACGCGGCCCCCGCCGTATGGTTGTCCCGGGCGCGTGCTTTGGCGAGACCGCCCGGGAAGGATGGAGGAGATGACCGTGCCCCTGGATGTGAGAAATGATATACGCTCGATGGATGCGGAGGGGGTGCCGCGGGCCGAGATAGCCCGCAGGCTCCGGCTCAGCCGCAACACCGTCGCCAAGTACGCCGACATGGAGGACCTGTCGCCGGAGCCCCCCGCGCCCGCAGACAGGCCGCACCCGGCGATCGACCCGCACGCCGCCTGGATCGACGGGGTGCTCGAAGCCGACCTGGGCGCCCCGCGCAAGCAGCGCCACGCCGCCAAGAGAATCTACGACCGGCTCGTCGAGGAGAGGCGCTACGAGGGCTCCTACTCCGCCGTGCAGCGCCACGTGCGCGAGTGGCGGCTCGCGCGGGCGGCGGGCGCGGGGGACGGCTACCTCGAGCTCGAGTGGGCGCCCGGCACCGCGCAGGGGGACTACGGCAACTTCGAGGCGGTGGTCGCGGGCGAGAGGCTGCGCCTGAAGCTGCTCGTGGTCGCACTGCCCCACTCCAACGCGCGCTACGCCGTCGCCGGCATGTCCCAGCGCGCAGAGTGCATGTGCGCGGGGCTGGCGGACATCTTCGGGTGGATCGGGCGCGCGCCCCGCGAGCTCGTCCTCGACAACGCCACCGAGGCCGGCCGCCGGGTTCGCGGGGAGGTCACCGAGTCGCACCTCTTCTCGCTGCTCCGCGCCCACTACCGCATGGGGAGCCGCTACTGCAACCCCAACTCGGGCAACGAGGAGGGCTCCGTGGAGAACGCCGTGGGGTTCCTGAGGAGGAACCTGCTCGTGCCGGTGCCCCGGGTCGGCTCCCTCGCCGAGCTGAACGCGATGCTGCGCGACGGGTGCGACCGCCTGAACGCAGCCTCGCGGGCGCGAGACGGCCGGCCCACGCCGGAGGCGCTCGCGGAGGACCTCGCCGCGATGCTCGCGCTGCCCTCGGCGCCGTTCGACG
The DNA here is from genome assembly GCA_944321385.1 of uncultured Atopobiaceae bacterium. Taxonomy (GTDB): domain Bacteria; phylum Actinomycetota; class Coriobacteriia; order Coriobacteriales; family Atopobiaceae; genus Thermophilibacter. The sequence continues at coordinate 2,128 of CALULC010000121.1, read as the reverse complement.
CCGTGCGCTGGACGAGGTGCCGCTCGGACAAGCGCGGCGTGGTGACGGTCGACGGGCGCGGCTACCTGGCTGGCCCGGCATGGCATTCCCGCGAACTGCTCGTCGGCGTCCGGGCGGACACGGTCGAGGTCCTGGCGGACCGCGGGCGGCGGGTCGCGGTGCTCCCCAGGGCGTTCGGCGACGGCCCCGCCGTGCGAAACCCGCTCTCGCTCGTGCCGGCTCTCGTGGCGCGGCCCCGTGCCTTCGGCGAGTCCGTGATCAGGCGCGACATGCCCGCCTCCCTCGTCGAGGGGATTGACCGCATGGACGCCCCCCAGCGGAGGCAGACGCTGCGCTCCATATCCCGCGCGGCCGAGGCGTCCGGCTTCGAGGCCGCCTGCGGTGCCGCGCTGCGGGTCGTGGAGGGCGGCCGGGTGCCCGACGACGCGACCGTGGACGTGCTCGCCAGGAGGATCGCGGCGGGCGGCCCGGAGGCCGCCGGGGGCGCCGACCTCAGCGTCTACGATGCCTTCCTGCGGGGAGGTGGGTCGCATGCCTGCTAGCGAGGAGCCTGCCCGCAGGGTCGTGGAGGCGGGCAGGAGGTGCTCGCTGACCGCGTCGGTGCTCAGGGAGTGGGCGGCAGCCGGTACCCCGAAGCAGGTCGAGTACCTGGCCCGCTACCTCGAGGCCGAGGCGGCGAGCCGCGACGCCTCCAAGCGCGCCTCCCTGCTCAGGCGCTGCGGGCTGCCGGCTTCCAAGACCTTCGACGGCTACGACTGGTCGGCGGTGTCGTGGCCGGAGGGCCTCGGCAGGGAGGACCTGCTGTCGCTGTCGTTCCTCGAGCGGCGGGAGGACCTGGTGCTCATGGGCGACGTCGGCACGGGCAAGACGCACATGGCGAGCGCGCTGTGCCAGCTCGCGTGCGACAGGCGCCTGGAGGCGCGCTTCTTCACCGCCTCGTCGCTCGTCATGCGCCTGAGGCGCGCCCGCGACGAGGGCAGGCTCGAACGCGAGGCCTCGCAGATCGGCCGCGCGCGGCTGCTCGTGATCGACGAGCTGGGGTTCCTGCCGCTCGACGCCGACGGGGCCAGGCTCGTCTTCCAGGTGTTCGCCGACGCCTACGAGAGGCAGAGCGTCGTCATCACGACGAACCTGGAGTTCTCCCGCTGGGGGTCGGTCTTCGGGGACGGCCAGATGGCCGCGGCCGTCATCGACCGCATCGTCCACCACGGGAGGTCGTCCAGTTCAGGGGCGAGTCCTACCGCGTGCGGCAAGCCCTCATGCAGGAGGGGTAGGTGCTCAAAAAGGGCGCTCACGAGTCGTGCGCACCCTGCTCAATTTCCGACGCACATTCAGCTCAAGACATCTTGACTAAGCACAGCTTAAGAATCAAGGCAGTTGGAGGGCCTTGGCTTCGGGGGCCTTGGGAATCCGTCCCGTTTGAGGGCGGAGACCTTGTAGCGCTTAGGGACTCGCCCCATTGGAGGGTGACGGGGCGCAGGCGCTTAGGGATTCGCCCCATTGGAGCGTCATCCGGGATCTCTACTTAATCATCAGCGCGATCGGAGGCTCCCGGCGCTCGTCCGGCGAGAAGGGCCCTCCAATCGCGCCGTTGTCTAAGCGCGAAAAGGTGCGGGGCCTCCGATGGGGCGAATTTCTAAGCGATACCGTGCCTCCGCTCTCCGAGGGTGGCAAACGCTAAGCGTCAGCGGGATGCCCCTTCCAGGGGAGGCAAACACTAACCGCCCTTACAAATCGGCTCTCAAAGGGCTCCAAAACTCAAGCATCCCAGCGCCGTGGCCTACTAGGGTGCACGCTCCGCAACGAGCTCGGCCTCTCAACATGGGACTCGGCGCCCTAGTCGGCAAACATGAGGTACTCAAATACTCCCTGAGAACCATGTCATAGACGCCTCGAGTACGAGAGAGCATCAAAGAGCTGCCAACAGCCCCTTCCCATACCAGCACTCAAATCGCACGACCATTGCTCAACAATATGCAGAAGCACGAGACCGTGCGCATACAAAAAAGCCTCGCAAGGATCGGTCTGAGTCGATCACTGCGAGGCGCGAATAGCGCCGCCGGGGCCCGCCGCCCCGCGACGCGAAAATGCCCCTTGTTGGTCAGCGACGTCCTGCTCTCCCACGGAC
>CALULC010000120.1 GCA_944321385.1 uncultured Atopobiaceae bacterium | reverse complement strand
GCCGACCGCATGATCGCCGAGCGCGGCTACGAGGTGGTGGAGGACGCCGGGCGCGGGTATCGCCGCGTGGTGGCCTCGCCGCGCCCGGTTGGCATCGTTGAGCTGGACACCATTCGCTCGCTCGTGGAGACCAACCACGTGGTGGTGGCCTGCGGCGGCGGTGGCATCCCGGTGTTCAAGACCGAGGGCAACCACCTCAAGGGCGCGGCGGCCGTCATCGACAAGGACTTTGCCGCGGCCAAGCTCGCCGAGCAGCTTGACGCCGACTTCCTGGTGATCCTGACCGCGGTGGAGAAGGTGGCCGTGAACTTTGGCAAGCCCGACCAGCAGTGGCTTGACGAGCTCACGTCCGCTGACGTGGAGCGCTACGTGGCCGAGGGCCAGTTCGCGCCCGGCTCGATGCTGCCCAAGGTCCAGGCCGCGCTCGCGTTTGCGCAGTCCGGACCCGGCCGCTCGTCGCTGATCACGCTGCTCGAGCGCGCGGCCGACGGCATCGCCGGCAAGACGGGCACCATCGTTCGCGGGTAGCTTCGACGGGGCGTTCTTCTCGTCAGTTGACGGTTAACACGCACGGTTTGTTTAAATTACATATAATGGCAGTTGAAAATAACACGCATTGCAAACCGTGCGTGTTAATGGCAAGGACAACGACGGGACGAGAACAACGACGGCTTGCGAACGACGGCGGAACGGCGTGGCGAGAAGGACGGTGAAGTGCGGGCATGAGGCCTGACCTCAGGGCATATCTTCTGGGTGACGACGGGCACCGGGTCTTTGGGCCCGGTCCCGTCGACCTGCTCGAGCGTGTGGGCGAGCTGGGCAGCCTGCGCGCCGCCGCCATCGAGATGGGCATGGCCTACACCAAGGCCACGCGCCTCGTGCGCGACGCAGAGCGCGCCTTTGGCTTTGCGCTCACCGAGCGGACCGTGGGCGGATCCGGGGGAGGAGGATCCCAGCTCACGGTCGTGGCGCGCGAGCTCATCGAGCGCTATCGGGCGTTCGAGCGCACGAGCCGCTGGGCGCTCTCCGCCGCCTACGAGACGTGCTTCTCGGGCTTTGTTGACGTGCCGCGCCTGGGCTGCGTGGTCATGGCGTCCGGCGAGGGTGCACGCTTTGGCGGCGAGCCGGGCGAGAAGCTCGTGGCGCCGCTGGCCGGCGTGCCTGTGCTTGAGCGCACGCTCGCCGCGCTTCCGACGGACCTTCTGGACGTTGTGGTGGTGACACGCTGGGACGCAGTCGAGGCGCTGTGCGCGCGGCTCGGCGTGCGCTGCGTGCGCGCGGCTGGCCCGCTCAAGAGCGACACGATGCGCGCGGGCCTGGAGGCGCTGGGACACCGCGCCGGCTGCCTCTTTGTGACCGGCGACCAGCCGCTTCTTGGCGAGAAGAGCGTGCGCGCGATGGTGGCGGAGCTCGTCCGCGAGCCCACGGCGATCGTGCGCCTGGGCTGGCACGGCCGGCCCGCGAACCCGGTGCTCTGGCCAAGCGACACGCTCGGCGCACTTGCCCAGCTGGAGAGCGACACCGGAGGGCGCGTCCTTTTGTCCGGCCACGCCGAGCTGGAGGGTCGCGTGCGTCTGGTGGAGGCCGCCGACGAGTGGGAGCTCGCAGACGTGGACGCGCCCGAGGACCTGGCACGCCTCGAGGCCGCGCTGGCAGACAGAATGTGACAAAGGGGTCTGACCCCATTGTCACATGTTGAGAGGGGAGAGCCGATGAGGAGGATTCTGGCAAACGGCACGCTGGTCACGCCGGAGGGCCTGCGCCGCGGCGACCTCGCGCTGGAGGGCGAGAAGATCGTGGGCCTGGCGGCTCACATCGAGCCCGCGCCCGGCGACGAGGTCGAGGACGTGAGCGGCTGCTGGGTGTTCCCCGGCTTCATCGACGCGCACACCCACCTGCAGTGCTGGACCGGCATGGACTGGACGGCCGACAGCTTTGAGACCGGCACGCGCGCCGCTGCCTGCGGCGGCACCACCTGCATCGTGGACTACGCCACGGCCGACCGCGGCGTGACGATGGACGAGGCGCTGGCCGAGTGGCAGCGCCGCGCGGCGTCCGGTGACGGCTGCACGGCCAACTACGGCTTCCACATGGCCATCGCCGAGTGGGGCGTGAACTCGCCGGCGCAGATGCGCCGCATGCGCGAGGCGGGCGTCTCGAGCTTCAAGACCTACCTCGCCTACGACCACCTGCGGCTCTCGGACGCGGAGACGCTGCGCTGCCTGGAGGTCGTGCGCGACCTGGATGCCGTGCTCTGCGTACACTGCGAGAACGGCGACGTGGTGAACGAGCTGCAGCGTCAGGTGCTGGCGGCCGGCATCACGGGCCCGGAGGGTCACCCGCTCTCCCGCCCCGCCGAGGCCGAGGCGGACGCCGTCTCCCGCCTGCTCTACCTGGCGCAGATCGCGGGCGCGCGTGCGAACGTGGTGCACCTGTCCACGGAACTCGGGCTTCTCGCCGTGCGCGCCGCTCGCGCCCGGGGCCAGCAGGGCATCTATGTGGAAACCTGCCCGCAGTACCTCACGCTGGACGACACGCGCTACCTCGAGGCCGAGGAGGACGGCTTCGCGGGCGCCAAGTACGTCATGAGTCCGCCGCTCCGCAAGCCGTCCGACGTGCGCGCCCTGCGCGCGGCCGTCCTTGCCGGCGAGGTGGACTCCATCGCGACGGACCACTGCTCGTTCAACCTGCACGGCCAGAAGGACCGCGGTCGAGGCGACTTCACCAAGATCCCCAACGGCGGCCCAGGCATCGAGCACCGCCCTGCCGTGATGGCCACGACCTTTGAGGGCCAGCTCGGCCCCGAGGGGCTCTGCCGCCTGCTGTCGGAGGGCCCGGCGCGGACCTTTGGCCTGTGGCCGGAGCGCGGTCGTCTGGCCGTGGGCGCCGCCGCCGACGTCTGCGTGTGGGACCCGTCCGCTCGCTGGACCATCAGCGCGGCGACCCAGCACCAGGCCGTGGACTACACGCCGTGGGAGGGCTTTGAGGCGCACGGGCAGGCGCACCTCGTCTACGTGGGCGGCGAGCTCGTGGCCCGCGACGGCGAGCCCTGCGGCCCCACCCCCGGCCATTACGTGGCAAGATAGTGATTCAATTGGGGACAGACCCCTTTTGCATCATCGCCCTAATGATTCAAAAGGGGTCTGTCCCCAATTGAATCACCGAGACTAAGGAGAAGAACATGGCAATCGAGGCAATCGTCACCGACAAGGCGCCCGCGGCGCTCGGCCCCTACTCCGCCGCCGTTGCGGCCCCGGCCACCAAGGCCATCCACGTGTCTGGCCAGCTGCCGATCGACCCGGCCACCGGCGAGTTCGCCGGCGAGGACATCCAGGCCCAGACGCGCCAGAGCCTGACCAACATCAAGAACATCCTCGAGGCCGCCGGCGCCTCCATGGCCGACGTCGCCGAGGTCACCGTCCTTCTCGACGACATCAACGACTTCGCGGCCATGAACGAGGTCTACGGCGAGTTCTTCACCGCGCCGTACCCCAGCCGCGCCGCCTTTGAGGTGGCCGCGCTGCCCAAGGCCGCCAAGGTTGAGATCAAGGCCGTGGCCTACCTGTAGGCAGAGCCTCACGTGCGGGGAGCGGCCCGCCACGCTTCACGCGAGAGTCTTGGTGCCTTTGTGCTCAGAACTCTTGCTCAGAAGCGTGGCGGGCCGTCC
>CALULC010000119.1 GCA_944321385.1 uncultured Atopobiaceae bacterium | reverse complement strand
ACGGATGATCTTGCACTTGTCGCACATCTTCTTGACCGAAGGACGTACCTTCATGCGTCTTCCTTCCGGTAGTGCTGCTTGCGTTGCTATCTACTCGCCCAGCCGCTGGCGTGAATATCCCAGGCTGCGGAGCGGGCGCCTCCCCTACTTGTAGCGGTAGGTGATGCGCCCCCTCGTGAGGTCGTAGGGAGAGATCTCCACCACGACGCGGTCGCCCGGCAGGATGCGGATGTAGTTCATCCTGATCTTGCCGGAAATGGTGCAGAGAATGGTCTTTCCGTTCTCGAGCTCAACGTTGAACATTGCGTTAGGCAGGGGCTCGACGACCTTGCCCTCCAGCTCGATTGCGTCTTGCTTGCTCAAAATCGCACCCTCTCCACTTCGACAGCGACCAAATATCATACACAAAACACACGTAAACCATGCGGCGCAATCTGCGCTGCATGATTCATTCACATGATGAGACGCAGCCTACTGGGCTGCGCCTCCCTGCATGGGACACCAGGGTCCCTCTTCGTCCTGCGTGAGAATCACCGGACCGTCGTTGGTGATGGCGACGGTGTTCTCGTAGTGCGCGGCGGGGAGCCCGTCGTCGGTGACGACGGTCCAGCCGTTGGAAAGCGTGTGGCAGGTGTAGGTCCCCAGGGTGATCATGGGCTCGATGGCGATGACCATGCCCGCCTGGAGCTTGACCCCACGTCCGCGCTTTCCGTAGTTCCTGACCTCGGGGTCCTCGTGCATGACGCGCCCGACGCCGTGGCCAACGTAGTCGCGGACCACGCCATAGCCGTTTGACTCGGCGAGCTCCTGCACGGCCGCTCCAATGTCACCGAGATGGTTACCCGGGACGGCCTGCTCGATGGCGGCCTTGAGGCAGTCGCGCGTGCACTCGCAGAGGGCGCGCCAGCTCTCGGACGGGGTGCCAACGTAGAAGGTCCAGGCGTTGTCACCGACCCAGCCCTGATACGTGGCGCCGGTATCGATGGAGATGATGTCTCCCTCCTGAAGGATGACGGAGGGAGACGGGATGCCGTGGACGATCTGCTCGTTCACGGAGGAGCAGATGCTCCCAGGGAAGCCGCCGTAGCCCTTGAAGGTGGGCGTGGCACCGTGGAGCCTGATAAAGCCCTCGACCACCTGGTCGATCTCCATCGTCGTCGCGCCGGGGCGCACGAGGGCCCCGGCACGACGAAGGGCCGCCTTGGACAGCGCCCCGGCGGCCTTCATCTGCTCGATCTGTTCAGGAGTCTTGATCTTGATCATAGACCGAGGAGAACCTTGACGTCGGCATAGACCTCGTCGACCGGACGGTCTCCGTCAACCTCCTTGAGGATGGAGTGGCCGCGATAGTACTCGATGAGCGGCGCGGTCTGGGACTGATAGACGTCAAGACGGTGCTGGATCGTCTCGGGCTTGTCGTCGTCGCGCTGGTACATCTCGCCACCGCAGCGCGGGCAGGTGTCCACGCCAGCCGGGGCGGTGTAGCCGCAGCCGCGGCAGGTGCGACGGGAGCTCAGGCGCTCAACGATGACATCGGGCTCAACGGAGACGAGGAGCGCAGCGTCGAGCGTGCGACCCATGGCAGAGAGCTCGGAGTCGAGCGTCACAGCCTGAGCGGTGTTGCGCGGGAAGCCGTCGAGGATGAAGCCCTTCTGGGCGTCGTCGGCCTCGAGGCGCTCCTTGACGAGGTCAATGACCAGGTCGTCGGGGACGAGCTTGCCCTCGTCCATATAGCCCTTAGCCTTCTTGCCGAGCTTGGAGCCCTCCTTGATGGCGGCGCGCAGCAGGTCGCCGGTGGAGATGTGGGCCAGGCCGTACTCTGCGACGAGCTTCTGAGCCTGGGTGCCCTTACCTGCGCCGGGGGCGCCGAGAAGAACGATGTTCATGATGCGGACCGCCTTTCCTAGCTGCTTACCTTACCTAAACCACTCGGGCTACTTGAAGAAGCCGTCGTAGTTGTGCATCTTGAGCTGGCTCTCGATGGAGGAGAGCGTGTCCATGGCAACGCCGACCATGATCAGCACCGAGGTGCCGCCAAAGGCCTGGATGAGAGGGTTGCCGGTGAACCAGAAGATGATCGTGGGGACCACGGCGAGAACCGCCATGAAGAGTGCGCCCGGAAGCGTCACGTGATCGATGGCGCTCTTGATGTAGGCCGCCGTGGCAGCGCCCGGACGAACGCCGGGGATGAAGCCGCCCTGCTTGCGAAGCTGGTCTGCGGTCTCGGTGGGGTTGAAGACCATCGAGGAGTAGAAGTACGCAAACGCAACGATGAGCACGACGGAGAGCACCCAGTTGATCCAACCAGCGGATAGGGCGTTGGCAACGGCCTGAACCCAGCCGACCGTGGGGAAGAACACCGCGAGCTGCGCCGGGAGATACAGAATCGCCGAGGCAAAGATGATCGGCACGACGCCGGCGGTGTTGACCTTGATCGGCAGGTAGGTGGTCTGGCCGCCCATCATCCTGCGGCCCACCACGCGCTTGGCGTACTGGATGGGGATGCGGCGCTGGCCACGCTCGACAAACACAATGAGCGGAATGATCACCAGGATGACCACAAAGGTGACAGCGGTCAGGATGATGCTGCCGGTGTCGCCGATCGAGGAGATCAGCGAGGAGGGCAGGCCGGACATGATGTTCGCGAAGATGATGAGCGACATGCCGTTGCCCACACCACGCTGCGTGATGATCTCGCCGAGCCACATGATGACCATGGCGCCAACGACCATCGTGAAGACGATCATGATGTCGAGAAGGACCTCGGGGGCGCCGGTGTCTGCGAGGCTCACGCCGTAGCTCCTGAACATGAATAGATAGCCAACGGCGTTGAGCAGGGCAAGCACGATGGTGAGGTAGCGCGTGTACTGCGTGATCTTGCGCTGGCCAGCCTCACCCTCCTTGGCGAGCTCGCCAAGGGAGGGGATGACTGCCTGCAGGAGCTGCAGGATGATCTGGGCCGTGATGTAGGGCATGATGCCGAGGCTGAACACGGACATTCGCGAGAGAGCGCCGCCCGAGAACAGGTTGAGCACCGCCATGGCGCCGCTGTCGGCCATGCCGCTCTGGTAGGCACCGAGCAGGTCCTGGAACGGGGCGCCCGGGACGGGCAGATAGGCACCGAAGCGGTACAGGAGAAGGATTGCCGCGGTAAGCAGCAGCTTCTTCCTCAGCTCCGGAACGCGGAACGCGTTGGCGATTCCCTTTAGCACGCCTGCTCGACCTTTCCTCCGGCCGCCTCGATCTTAGCCTTGGCAGAGGCGGAGACCTTGTCCACCTTGACGGTGAGCTTCTTGGTGAGCTCACCGTCGCCGAGGACCTTCACAGGAACATAGTTGTGCTTAATGACGCCCTTTGCAACCAGGGTGTCGGCGTCGACGGTCTCTCCGTCGGCGAACAGCGCGTCGAGACGGGCAACGTTCACCGGAGCGTACTCAACACGGTTGTGGTTGATGAATCCCGGGAGCTTGGGGAGACGCATCGCGAGCGGCTGCTGGCCACCCTCGAAGCCCTTGCCCTTGCCGCCACCGGAGCGGGAGAGCTGGCCCTTGGTGCCGCGGCCGGCGGTGGTGCCGTGACCGGACGAGTTGCCGCGGCCGATGCGCTTGCGGTTCTTACGCGAGCCCTCAGCGGGACGCAGATCGTTGAGCTGCATGAGTGACTCCTAGTTCTCTTCCACGACCACAAGGTGCTTGACCTTGAAGAT
>CALULC010000118.1 GCA_944321385.1 uncultured Atopobiaceae bacterium | reverse complement strand
CAGCCGCAGCGGCGCTTGCGACCGGTGGTCACGCCGTACTCGTGGCCGACCTCGCCGAGCTTGTCGCCGATCTCGTCAAAGAGCTCCGTGGGGAACGGACCGGAACCAACGCGGGTGAGATAGGCCTTGGCCACGCCGAGGACGCGGTCGATGTTGGTGGGGCCAACGCCGGAACCGGTGACGGCGCCGCCAGCAGTGCAGTTGGAGCTGGTCACAAACGGATAGGTGCCGTGGTCGATATCCAGCATCGTGGCCTGGGCGCCCTCGAAGAGGATGTTCTTGCCGCTCTCGAGCTGCTCGTTGAGGAAGAGGCTGCTCTCCACGATGTAGGGGCGGATGCGCTCGGCATACGGGAGGTAGGTCTCGCAGATCTGCTCGACGGTGTAGGTGGGCAGCTCGTAGACCTTCTCGAGGATGGGGTTGGTGTAGGCCAGGGCGCTCTCGAGCTTCTCGCGGAAGATCTTCTCGTCCAGCATGTCCTGGATGCGCAGGCCGGTGCGGTTCATCTTGTCCATGTAGCAGGGGCCGACGCCGCGCTTGGTGGTGCCGATGAGGTTCTTGCCGAGCTTCTTCTCGTGCGCGCCGTCGAGGTCCTTGTGGTAGGGCATGACAATGTGCGCGTTGCCGGAGATCTTGAGACGGTCGGCGGAAATGCCCTGCTCGGCGAGCATGTCAACCTCAGAGAGGAGAATCTCGGGATCCACGATGCAGCCGTTGCCGATCACGGGGTAGGTGCCCTCGTACATCACGCCGGAGGGAACCTGGTGCAGAGCCAGCTTCTTGCCGTTGGCAATGACGGTGTGACCGGCGTTGGCTCCTCCGGCGTAGCGGCAGACGACGTCAAAGTCCCCGGAGATGAGATCTGTGACCTTGCCCTTGCCCTCGTCGCCCCACTGAGTTCCCACGAGCACCGATGCCGACATGTGCGCCCTTTCGTCGCGTTTCACATACCTTGCCATTATACGGCACTCAGACAGCGAGGCGGGGCAGATACAACCGGCGAATCGGCCTCGGGGCGCGATCATGAGGCCTGCAATTTACATCGTCTGTTTTTTTTAGCCGCCTATGCGAGTACAGACGATTTGAGCGGATACAAACTCCAAGGTAGACGGCTTGCTCGTTTCGTCTGTACTTTGCCTGAGGCCGAAAAAGTACAGACGATTTGAAGCGGCGTCCCAAAATCCTAGTCGTGGAAGGAGTCGACCTCGACGAACTTGGTGGATCCCGGCAGGAAGGTGAGCGGGATGTCAGCCAGCGCACCCGAGCGGTTCTTGGCGATGATGAACGTGGTCTCGTTCATGGCTGGGCGATCCTCGCGCGCGGCCTCGTCCTCGTTCATCGAGCGGTCAAGCAGGGCAACGATGTCCGCGTCCTGCTCGATGGAGCCGGACTCGCGCAGGTCTGAGAGCTGCGGGCGCTTGCCCGTGCGGTTCTCCACGGTACGGTTGAGCTGCGAGAGCGCAACCACCGGCACGCCAAGGTCCTTGGCCATGATCTTGATGCCGCGGCTCATCTCGGAAACCTCGGTCGCACGGCTGTCCGCGCGTCGCTGGCCGGCGGGCGGAGAGATGAGCTGCAGGTAGTCGATGATGATGAGGCCGAGCTTCTTCCCGTGGAGGATGCGACGCGCCTTGGCGCGGATCTCGGTGACCGTGGTGCCGGGCGTGTCGTCGATCATGATGTCCAGCTGCGAGAGGTCGTTGGTGGCCTGGAGAATCTGCGGCCACTGCTCGTTGCGGATCCGGGCCGAGCGAATCTCCTGCAGACCCACGCGGGCGTTGGCGGCGAGCAGGCGCTGTGCAATCTCCACCTTGGACATCTCGAGCGAGAACATGGCAACGCTCGCTCCTGCAAAGGCGGCATTGGTCATAAGGTTGAGCGCGAAGGAGGTCTTGCCCACGCCCGGGCGCGCGCCGATGACGACCATCTGACCGGGACGAAGGCCCAGGAGGCACTCGTCGATCTTGGGGAAGCCCGTTGAGACGCCCAAAACACGATCCTGGTTGGCGGCATTGGCGCCCAGCTCCTCGTAGAGGTCACCCATGATCTGCTCGAGGGTCTGCTCGCTCGAGCGAACGTCGCGGTTGGTCACGTCCAGCAGCAGGCGCTCAGCGCGGTCCACGACCTCCTTGGTGTCCTCGGGCGCGTCAAAGGCGAGCGCCGTGATCTGCGCGGAGGCGTTGATCATCTTGCGCAGCGTGGTGTCGCGGTGCAGCATCTCGATGTGACGCCGCCAGCCGACAAGGGCGAGCGAGTTGTTGCCCAGGCCCAGCAGGAAGCTGCGCCCTCCCACGCGCTCCAGCTCGCCCGTGCTCTTGAGGTAATCGGCGAGGGAGATGGTGTCTATGGGGAGGTTCTTGTCGAACATCTCTCGCATCGCAACAAAGACCGCGCGGTGCGAGGGAAGGTAGAAGTCATCCGGGTCGAGTTCGATGAGGGACTCCTGGAGGACGTCCATGGAGACCATCATCGCCGAGAGGATGGACGCCTCCGCCTCGATGTCCTGGGGCATGGCCGCGCCGCTCTCCACCGTCATCCTAGTGGGGTTAACGTCGTAGTCGCTCATCGTGCGGGCCTCCTCGGAATACAGAATCGCGTTGGACCATTCTATCGCGAGGCCAGTAACGACCGGCCGAGAAGCACGGGCAGCGCGAGAAGCCCTCAACTATAGGTGCGCCGCCCCGTGGACACGCATCCGAGCTACTGTCAAGGGGCCATTTTCTCCAGAAACCCCCTTCTACACTGAAGGCAGAATACCGCAGCCGTCTGAACGGCGGATTTGCTCCTTTTCTACGTTTTCAACAATTTTTTTGACCAGAGTTTCTGCAGGAATGAGCAGACTTTTCTACATTTCAACATCATTTTGCGACATGGGGAAAGCTTGTTGAGAATGTATATAAAGGGGTGTATCAATAGCAAAACCGCAGGTAAACGCTGGTATCACTTTTGCAGACCACACAAAAAGCCCCGGAGGAACTTGTCCTCCGGGGCTTTTCTTACACTAATCTGACCTGCGGTTATTGTAGAAATCCCCAGTTCAGAAACTTGCCAGTTGAAAACTGCCGAAACTACTCGGCAGCCTCCTCGGTGGCAACCTCGGCCGCAGCCTCGGCCTCAGCCTCAACGACCTCCTCGGCCACGGTCTCCTCGGTAACGCCCACGAGGACGTTGACCGTGGCGGTGATCTCACGGTAGAGGTTGATCTCGACGGCGTGCTTGCCGGAGGTCTTGATGTTGTTGCCGCGGCCAACGCGCTTGCGGTCAACCTCAAGACCAAGCTGGGCCTGGACGGCGTCAGCGATCTGGGCGGGGGTGACGGAGCCAAAGAGCTGGCCCTCCTCGCCGATCTTGGCGTCGACGGTCACCGACTTGCCATCGAGGGCGGCCTTGAGGGCCTCGGCGTTGGCGATGCGCTGCGCCTCGCGCTTCTCGATGTTGTGACGGCGCTCCTCGAGCTGCTTGATGTTGCCCGGGGTGGCCGGCTGGGCGATCTTGTTGGGGAACAGGTAGTTCTCCGCGAAGCCCTGAGCGACGTCGACGACGTCGCCCTCGCCTCCCTTGCCCCGGAGCTCACTCAAAAGAATGACCTTCATGCGAAACTCCTTCGGTGGGTCGGATACTCCGACCAGTGGTTTCCGGTCCGCGAACTAGCCGCGGTTGCGCCCGCCGCGGCTGGAAACCACGGGGACGGTGTAGGGGAGAAGCGCCATCTCACGGGCGCGCTTGATAGCAAGCGCGATGTCGTGCTGGTGCTGCGTGCAGGCGCCAGTGACGCGACGCGGCTTGATCTTGCCGCGGTCGGTCATGTACTTGCGGAGAAGCTGCACATCCTTGTAGTCGATGTACTCGGTCTCCTCCTTGCAGAACTGGCAGTACTTGCGACGCGGCTGGCGCTGAAAATCCTGCTTCTGCTGAGCCATGTCTTCTTGCCTTTCTGTTGGCGGCG
>CALULC010000117.1 GCA_944321385.1 uncultured Atopobiaceae bacterium | reverse complement strand
AGGTGATTTTCGCATGAGACTATGCACAGGTTAACGATTGAGAGGAGCACCCCATGCATTCGCTCACGCTTGCCAACGGCCGTCAGATCCCGCAGTTGGGCTACGGCGTCTTCACGATGAGCTCGGAGGAGGTCGCGCGCTGCCTGCCCGAGGCGATCGCGGCCGGCTATACCCACATCGACACCGCCAATGCCTACTTCAACGAGGTGGCGGTAGGCCGGGCCGTGCGCGCGTCCGGTGCAGACCGCGAGAGCCTCTTCGTCACGACCAAGCTCTTCCCGCAGAGCTACCCCTACGCGCAGTGCGGCCCGGATATCAACGCCTCGCTCGAGCGCTTGGGCATGGACTACGTGGACCTCATGCTCTTCCACCAGCCTTACGGCGACTACGTGGAGGGTTGGCGTGCGATGGAGGAAGCCGTGGACTCCGGCAAGGTGCGCGCCATCGGCCTCTCCAATTTCCCGGTGCGCAAGGTCGAGCAGATCCTTGAAGTCGCGCGCATCAAGCCAGCTGTGATCCAGGTGGAGATTAACCCCTACTGGAACCAGCATACGTACAAGGCGGCGCTCACCGAGCGCGGACTTGCAGACGCGGTCTTCGAGGGATGGTACCCGCTCGGCCACGGTGACAAGGCGCTGCTCGCCGAGCCCGTCTTCCGGGAGTTGGCCGAGAAGTACGGCAAGACGCCGGCACAGGTGGTGCTGCGCTGGCATCTCCAGGAGGGCAACGTGGTCTTCCCGACCTCGCGCAACCCCGAGCACATGCGCGAGAACCTCGACGTCTTCGACTTCGAGCTCACTGCGGAGGAGATGGCGCGCGTGAACGCCCTGCCCCAGCACGCCTACTACACCGTGCCCGAAGAGCCGCCCGCCTTTGTGCTCGTGCACAACGACTACAGCAAGCAGGCGTAAAGATCATTTCGGCGACGCTAGCGGGGCCCAGTTGCGCCGTCTCGCAGAAGGAGGATCTCCCATGGAGTACAAGGTTCTGAACAACGGCGTGCAGATGCCCGTGCTCGGTTTCGGCGTGTTCCAGACACCGCCGGCCGATACCGAGCGTTGCGTGGCCGAGGCACTGGCCGCAGGCTATCGCCTCATCGACACCGCGCAGGCCTATGGCAACGAGGAGGGCGTGGGCGCGGCGGTGGCCAAGTCCGAGGTTCCGCGCGACGAGGTTTTCATCACGTCCAAGATTTGGGTGTCCAACATGAGTTACGAGCGCGCCGTCGCCTCGATCGACGCGTCGCTCGCCGCGCTCGGCACCGACCACATCGACCTCATGCTGCTCCACCAGATGATGGGCGACTACACGGGCGCCTACCGTGCGATGGAGGAGGCCTACAGGGCCGGCAAGCTGCGCGCCATCGGCGTCTCCAACTGCTACCCGGAGCGCCTCGTCGACCTCTGCTGCCTAGCCGAGGTGCCGCCCGCGGTCGACCAGATCGAGACGCATCCCTTCCGCCAGCAGCGAGCGGCGCACGAGAACATGGTCTCGCTCGGCGTGGCGCATGAGGCATGGGCGCCCTTCGCGGAGGCCAAAGGCGGGATCTTCGAGAACCCGACGCTTCTCGCCCTGGCCGAGAAGCACGGCAAGACCGTGGGCCAGGTTATTCTGCGCGCGCTCATCCAGTCCGACGTCATCGTGATTCCCAAGACCGTGCGACCCGAGCGCATGGCAGAGAACATTGACGTGTTCGACTTCGTGCTGGACGCCGAGGACATGGCGGCGTTCGCCACGGTGGAGGACCCTGACTTCCCGCCGATCTTTGACCACTTTGACGTGAGCACGGTGAAGTGGATGCTCGGCGAGCTTGTGCGCAAGCAACAGCTTGGCGGCGCGCCGCTGTACTAGGGGCGGGACGCGAGGCAGAACGCAAGACGCAAGGTGAAGAAAGGGGAGACGCCCATGCAATCGTTCGCCTACGACTATCCTGTGAGGAACTACTTCGGCGAGGGCGCCGTGGATTGGGCGCTCGACGTCGAGCTCGACGTTATGGGAAAGACCGTCCTTCTCGCCTACGGCGGCGGCTCGGTCAAGCGGACCGGCGTGTACGACCACGTGGTCGAGAAGCTTCGTGCGGCCGGCAAGCGCATCGTGGACTTTGGCGGCATCATGTCCAATCCCACCTACGAGAAGTGCCAGGAGGGCGCCGCGCTCGCCCGCGCCGAGCAGGTTGACTTCATCCTGGCGGTGGGCGGCGGCTCGGTCTTTGACTGCTGCAAGGTGGTCTCCGCCCAGGCGTGCCTCGATGAGGACATCGAGAAGTACGAGCACGCAGACGGCCGTATGCCCACCGAGTTCATCCCCATGGCCTGCATCGTGACGCTTTCCGGCACCGGCGCCGAGCAGAACGACGGCGCCGTCATCACCAACGAGGAGACGCACGTGAAGGGTCCCTTCGCGGGTGCGCTGCCCCGTTGGGCAGCCCTCGACCCGGCGCTCACGCTCACCGTGCCGCACATGCAGTTCATGAGCGGAGCCTACGACACGCTCTCGCACTGCATGGAGAGCTACTTCGGCACCCCGCGCGAGGCCAACGTCACCGACGACATCAACCTTGCTATCCAGAGGAACGTCATCCGCAGCATGCGTGCCGTGGCCGAGGACGACCAAGACCTCGCGGCGCGCTCCGAGCTCGTCTACGACTCCGCGATGGCCGAGAACGGCGTGCTCAAGGTGGGCAAGGTCACGGACTTCCAGGCGCACATGATTCAGCATCAGTACGGCGCCTACACCCATACCAACCACGGCATGGGCCTCGCGGTGATCCACCCGGCGCTCTACCGCCACCTGGCGCCCGAGGCGCCCGCGCAGTTCGCCCGCTGGGCGCGCGAGGTCTGGGGCGTGGCCGAGAAGGACGACCTTGCCGCGGCCATGGCCGGCATCGACGCGCTCGCCGCGTTCACAGCGGAGATGGGGCTGCCGACCACGTTTTCCGAGCTCGGCGGCGATGCCTCCGACGAGACGCTGCGCGCCGTGGCGGACACGTGCCTTCTCATGCCCGGCTGCGCCAAGCAGCTGAGCCGCGACGAGGTCTTCCAGATCCTGACCGAGTGCCGGTAGGACGGTTCTTCTCGCCCTGTCGCCCTGCAACAACCTCGTTTTTCTAAGCACCGAAAATAGGCCATCTACCTGCGGATATCTGCATCTCCGCAGGTAGATGGCCGTTTAGGAAACGCCACTCGTTGCAGGTTGTGGCGTCAGGCCCCAACGAATCCGAGCGCGCACCCAATGCAGCGGGAATCCGAGTATCGTGTAGCTCAGGAGCTTCATGGTCTTGATGTCGTTGTCAGCGGTCGCGGTCATGGCATCCACATCTCCTTTAATGAGGGAGTCCACGGTCGCATCGAAGATCTCGGAGAGCGGAAGCAGGCTCTGGACGTCCGGGCAGGTCTTGTTGTTCTCCCAGGAGCTGATTATCTGACGGCTCACGTACACGCGCGCCGCAAGGTCGTCCGGCGACATGCTCGCCTCTTGGCGCAGCTTGCGTATGCGCGAGCCAGCCTCCATGCCCGTCGCTCCTCTCGTCCCATTTCGATGCGACCCCTACGGCTCAGACCATGCCATGTCGCGCCGCATCGTACCATCAATAGGTCCGGTCACAGTTTGCCGGGCGACAAGAGTCGCGTGTCAAGAGTCCTTGACATAGCCGTTTACCTGCAGGCTATAAGTTTGCGCAACGCCAACTGGCAGGACGTCGAGAAGAGCTGGAGAAATCGGTAAGGTGCGCGCCGTTGTTTTGGCTGCGAGGCTTTGGTCGGGCGTACGCCCTCGGCACGTCATATGCAGTCCAGGATGCGTCGCTTCGGTGCGATATCTTCGCGTACATGTATGGGGCGCCGGCAAAATAACATACATTTGAAAGGTTACGAGAATTGTATTCGCAGTTGGCGAGAAGAACGCCTAGCTGGAATGTATAGGTACCCAACCCTGCGGTATGCAAGCAGGCGGTGCTCGACGCCATCGACTGCGGCTACCGCCTCATCGACACGGCG
>CALULC010000116.1 GCA_944321385.1 uncultured Atopobiaceae bacterium | reverse complement strand
GGACGGCTTGAACCACGTCTGGACAAAGGACTGCAGCGCTTGGCCGGGCTGCGTGTCGTGGTTCTCTGCAAAGGTGACGGCGTGCACCGGGTCGCGCTCCACGAGCGTGCCCGAGAAGATCTTGGAGAGGTCCACGTTGCCGTTGGAGCAGCTCGCGCGGTAGAGGTTGTAGTGCAGCGGCACGTCAAAGAGCGAGAGGGCCTTCTCGTCGCCGAGGTAGGCCGTGAGCTCGTCTGCCGTGCGGCCCCAGTACTCGCCCACCGTGAAGAGCTCGCGCCCCGCGTGCTTGCGCACGGCGTCGAGCCAGCGCAGGTAGAAGCCACGGTCGATGTGCTTGAGCGCGTCCAGACGGAAGCCGTCCAAGCCGCAGGCGTCCACGTACCAGCAGCCCCAGCGCACGAGCTCGTCAAAGACGCGTGGGTCGTTCACGTCCACGTCCGCGCCCATGAGGTAGTCGTAGTTGGCGTTCTCCGTGCGGTCCACCGCATCGTCCCAGTGCTTGCCGTCAAAGAGGAATATGGCCTTGCGCTTGGCCTTGTCGTCCCAGTCCACGCCGTGGAAGCACGTCCAGTTCCAGGTGAAGTCAGAGTAGGCGCCCGCGCGACCGGGGAACGAGAAGCGCGTCCACGCGGAGATGGTCTGCGCGTCCCCGAGCACG
The DNA here is from genome assembly GCA_944321385.1 of uncultured Atopobiaceae bacterium. Classification (GTDB taxonomy): domain Bacteria; phylum Actinomycetota; class Coriobacteriia; order Coriobacteriales; family Atopobiaceae; genus Thermophilibacter. Next base: position 3,362 of record CALULC010000116.1, on the reverse strand, counting down.
ACCTCGCGGTTGTTGGACTGCACCTCGCGCGCGACCACGTCCTCGCAGCCGTCCGCGCCAAGGCGCTGGTTGAGCACGATGTCCGCCAGGGCCTGGATGCCGTTCTCCTGCAGGGCGAGCACCGTGGCCTCGTACTCCGCGCGGGTGCCGTACTTGGTGCGGACGGTTCCCTTCTGGTCAAACTCGCCCAGGTCGTAGGTGTCGTAGACGCCGTAGCCCACGTCCTCGGAGCCCTTCTCGGCCTTGTAGGCGGGCGGCAGCCACACGGCCGTGATGCCCTGATAGGCAAAGTCGGCGGCCTGCTCGGCAATGCGGCGCCAGTGCGAGCCGTCTGCGGGCAGATACCAGGAGAAGCCCTGGAGCATGGTTCCGTTCATAGGTCAGTCCCTTCTGTCTGCCGGAGCCTCTTTCGGCGCGGAGGCGGGGTCTTCCCCTGCGGGGTCCCCATCAGGCACGGCGGGTTGCCTGTTAACGCAGATCGCAAGGTAGACGCACGTCGCCATGAAGAGCGTGTCGAGAACCACGTCAAAGGAGAGGGCAAAGACCCCGCCCTGGGCAACGCGCGACACCACCTGGGCCAGGTCGAGCACGAGGGCGATTGCCGCAAGCACGAGAAACGGGCGCACCCTGGCCGGCCGGTTTGACCCCCAGATGCCCAGGCAGCCCACGAGGATGCTCGCAACTGCCGCGACTCCGCCGAGGAGGACGAGGGCGTACACCTCCCCGGTGACCATAACGGTGATGCCCGAGATGACGGCCTTCTCGCCCTCTCCGTAGACGAGGAGGGCCGCACCGAGCACCGCCACAACAACGAGCGTGAGCGCCCCCTTCAAGATGACGAGCTCGGAGAGGATGTGCAGGGCGCGCTGGTGGCGCGAGCGGAGGAAGGTCTCCCCCGTCACGCCCTTGTCGTGCTCCTCCTGGACCTTGTCAGCAAGCCGGGAACACACGAGCACATAGACGATTGTTACCGTGAGCACGATGGGGTTGAACAGGATGAAGGTGCCCACGCCCCAGCCCCAGATGATGGCCACGAGCACGGCAAGGCCCACGAGGTAGCAAAGGAAGCGATACGGCCCCACGCGCGCCGAGTTGTTTGAGGCGAGAAGACCGAGGATGGAGGTGAGGATGAGCAGGCCTGCCGCCACGACGATCATGGTGCCAAAGGTGACGGCCGCCCAGAAGTCAGTGCCGCCGATGACGCTCGGGACGAGGACGACGAGCCCGCCCGCCAGCACGGCAACACCGATGAGAGCCATGAGAATCGAGACGATCCTCAGGACCGCCTGCGCCGGCGTCCTGGGAACCGAGGGCTCGAAATCCCTCATGCGCCTCCTCCCTTTTGATAGCCGAGAGGAGTATACCCAATCGCGCCGTGACAAAGGGGTCGATGTGACAAAGGGGTCGTAGCCGACTGTCACATGTGACAAAGGGGTCGTAGCCGAATGTCACACTCTAGAGATTATTCCTCGAGAGACGCCCGTGAGGCGCTCGATCTGCCTCACAGAGAGACGCGCGGCGCGCAGAGCTCGCAGGGCAGCATTCCGGCGAGGCCGCGAAAGCGAAGGAACATCCTCCACGCGAACGCCATCCAACACCGCGCCCAACACCGAGTTAGCAATCTCGTGGACCTGTTCAGGGCTCAAGCACCGCGGACCTCCCTCGATTCCAACATGGAGCGCCTCGTCCTTGTCGTCTTTGCTGTGAAAGCGCTCAAACTCAGCCACGCCGCCAAAGACGGAGAGGAGCCAGTCGCGGCAGACAAGCGCGTCATCCCTGGGGCCGTCAACGTACTCTCGATAACTGCTCCAACGGTACCTGCACGTTGGGCTGAGGCCCTCTTTCACGGGGTTGCGATGGATGTAGCGCACAACTGAGAGCAGGTAGGACTCGGTGTCAACGGGCTCGCTTCTAAATCGGCCTTGGAACAGATGGCCCACGCGGTCGTGGCGCTTGTTGAAATACGTTGCGTATGCAGACTCGACCGCCTGCATCATCTTGGAAAGCTCCTCGAACTCCACCATCAAAAGAAGATGAACGTGGTTGTCCATAAGGCACCAGCAGATCAGCACGCCATCATAGGTGTCAAGTGCCTCTCTGAGTATCGAGAGAAACCGAGTGCGGTCGGCGTTGTCGAAAAAGATGAATTGCCTACCAACGCCTCGTATCATAACGTGATAAATACTTGACTCAGCTTGCTTTCTTGGCACACGGACCATGGCACCACCCCTTCCGAAGAGAGTGGGCGGATTATTCCCGTATTTCAGCAATCTGATTCACGATAATGTGACAGTCGGCTACGACCCCTTTGTCACGTTTGTGACAGTCGGCTACGACCCCTTTGTCACGTCACGCGAAGGTGGCGGCCTCGTAGTCGGTGAGCTCGGCCAGGTAGCCGCGGGACGCAAGCGCGGATTCGATCTCGTCCAGAACCTCGTCGCCCTCCGCGCTCACGTGATGGAAGTGATAGCCGCTCGTAACCTCCATGAGCGGCGCGGACACGCCCGAGGCCAGTTCGGCCATGAAGCGCTCGACGTCGCGACGGCTGGAGATTCCCAGCTCCGAGGACACCACGCCGTACACGCGATGGTTCACGAAGACGTCCTCCACGCGCCCGCCCAAATCGACGACGCAGGTGAGCTCGTCGGCGGTCTGCTCCGCGGTGTGACGGCACTTGAACAGGCGCCTCGGCCGCGCGGCCGTGCCCTCGGCAGCCAGGACGTAGCCGCGGTTGGTGGAGACGATCTTCTCGCCCCGCGTGCGCAGCAGGGCGATGTCGGTTACCACGACCTGTCGGCTCACGCCGCTGGCCTCGGCCAGGGCGCCGCCCGAGAGCGGCCCCTCGGCGTCGCGCAGTGCCTCGAGGATCTTCTCGCGGCGCGCGTCCCCGGAGCCGGCGCTCACCCCAGGACCTCCAGGTGCTTGAGCGAGAGGTCGAGGATCGGCGCGGAGTGCGTGAGCGCCCCACAAGAGACAAAGTCAACGCCCAGGTCGACGTAGCGCCCCACGTTGGCGGCCTCCACGTTACCAGAGGCCTCGGTCTGGGCACGGCCATCGATGAGGGCGATTGCGGCGGCCATGTCGTCGTGGGACATGTTGTCCAGCATGATGATGTCGGCACCTGCCTCCACGGCCTCGCGGACCATCTCGAGGCTCTCGCACTCCACCTCGACCTTATCAACGAAGGGCGCCATCGCACGGGCCATGGCAACGGCCTCGGCAACACCGCCCGCGGCGTCGATGTGGTTGTCCTTAAGCAGGACGCCGTCAGAGAGGCCGTAACGATGCAGGCTGCCGCCGCCCAGGCGCACGGCCTCGCGCTCGAAGAGGCGCATGCCGGGCGTGGTCTTGCGCGTGCAGAC
>CALULC010000115.1 GCA_944321385.1 uncultured Atopobiaceae bacterium | reverse complement strand
CCGATGCCCGCGCCCATGCCGGCGCCCATCGCCACGACCGAGCGCGGGAAGTCCGGCTCGAAGGCGTCCCAGAGCGCCGCGATCACGGACTCGCCGCAGTTCATGTGGTCCGGGCCCGGCCTGTTGTTGGCGCGCGCCGCCGCCTCCACGGCACCGATGCTCACGCTGTCTGTCATGTCTCCCCCTCACGTCGAAGTCCCGCCAATTCTAGCAGCGGAACCGCTAGCATAGGGCCATCCGACCCCGGGAGGCCCCATGAGGATCTTTGCCTACGCCCTGCGTCCCTACGACGAGCTGCCCTGCCTCGAGGCCCTGAGCCGCGAGCTGGGCTTTGACTACGGCTGGACCGCCGACTATCCCACGCTGGACAACGCCGAGCTCGCCGCCGGCGCGGACGGCGTCTGCATCATCACCAACCCCATGTCGCGCGAGCTCCTCTCGGCCTACCGCGAGCTCGGCGTGCGTGGGCTTGCCACACGCTCCATCGGCTACGACCACATAGACCTGGCCGCGGCCCGCGACCTGGGCATCCGCGTGGCACACGCCGCCTATCCGCCCGAGGGCGTGGCCGACTACACGATCATGCTCATGCTCATGGCCCTGCGCCGGGTCAAGCTCGTCATGCGCGGGGCGGCCTCGCAGGACTTCTCGCTCGAGGGCAAGATCGGCCGTGCGCTCGCGGGCTGCACCGTCGGCGTGGTGGGAACGGGCGCAATCGGCGCCTGCGTCATCCGTCAGCTACGGGGATTTGGCTGTCGCGTGCTCGCCTGCGACCCCGTCGAGAAGGACGAGCTGCGCGACATGGCAACCTACATGAGCCTGCCCGAGCTTCTGGCAGAGTCCGACGTGGTGACGCTGCACGCCCCGGGCCTCCCGGAGAACTTCCATATGATCGGCGCGGAGGAGCTCGCGATGATGAGGCCGGGAGCGGTGCTGGTGAACGCCGCGCGCGGCAGCCTCGTTGACACCGGGGCGCTGGTTGCCGCCATCGAGTCCGGACACCTGGGCGGCGCCGCGCTGGACACTATCGAGCACGAGGAGGGCCTCTGCTACCTAAACCGCAGCCGCGACGCCCTCCCCAACCGGGACCGCGCGGTCCTCTCGGCCTTCCCCAACGTCATCGTCTCTCCGCACATGGCGTTCTACACCGCGGAGGACGTGGAGGGCATGGTGCGCAGCAACGTGGAGGCCCTCGTCGCCTTTGCGCGGGGCGAAGGCTCGCCGAACGAGGTGCGCTAGCAGCGGCGCACTAGCAGCGGCAGCGGCGGCGCCAATGCCCACGCCAATGCCCGCGCCCGCGGCAACGGCCGCGGGGCCGGGGCGCGCTAGTTCTTCTCGTCCTCGGGCTCTTCCTTCTTGGGCTTGCGGGAGCGCTGCTCAATCTCGTCTGCCGTGAGCACGTCCTCGATGCGCAGGTTGACGCCCGCCACCTCAAGACCCGTCATGCCCGTGACCTGCTTGACCACGGCGCGCTTGACGTCCTCAAAGACCTGCGGGGCGTAGGCGCCGTACTCGATGAGCACAGAGATGTTCACGCGCACCGCGCTCTCGGGCGTCACCTCGACGGTCACGCCCTTGGTGGAGTCGCTCGCGCCAAAGGCGTCCTGCACGCGGTTGAACCAGCTCCCCTTCATGCCCACGACGCCCGGGACCTCGCGCATGGCAATGGCCACGATCTTCTCGATGACCCCGTTTGAGAAGGTGAGGGAGTCCTCCGAGTCAACGTCCTCGTCGTCTGCCGTGACGTCGATCTCGGTCTCTGCGTCGCCCGTCTCAACGAGCACCTTCTGCTCGCCCTCGGCAGAGACGATGGCCGTGGTCTCGGAGTCTTCCACCTCGGTGGTCTTGATCTCATCCGTGTTGCTCATGTCTCACTCCTCGATGCCGGGGCGGTCCGCCCAAAGTCAACGTCAAAGCAGCTAGTTACGTGAAAAGAGGTGACGCATCAGGTCCATGATCTTGGAGTCGCCGTCAAGAGCTTGGCCGGCGGCAACGCCGATGACAACAAGGACCACAATGACCAGGGCGCGCCACAGGCCGAGCACAAGGAACAGCACCGCGGCGAGAAACCCTATGACCCCGCCCCAGAAGGCGTGCTCATGCCCGGGGAAGGTGCGACGAACCCAGCTAAACAGGCGCCCGGCACCGTCGCGCATGGCCTCGCCCACCGTGTAGGAGCCGTCGTCGGAGGCCTTCTTGCCGGCATCCTGGTTCGCACCGGCGCCGGCCGCGGGCGCGCTCTTGTCGCCAAGCTCGATTTTGGGCTTGGGCGTCTTCTCCTCTGCCATCGTCTACGCCTCCTTCTCGGGCTCGCGGGCAGGTCCCATGGAGACGGTGATCTCGCTCGTGGTGTCCTCGGTGGGCGTCTTCTCCGCGACGCCCTCCCTCTCGGCCGCCTCGTCCTCGGGGACGGAGACCGTGACCGCCTCGGGCTCCACGAACTCCAGGCTCACGTTCTCAACGGTGTTGCCGCAAACGGCGGCGAGCCCGTCGATGAGCTCCTCGTGCAGCTCGGCGCCCTTGGACACCACGTCAACGGTCTTGTGCGGCAGAACGCGAACGTGCACCCTCACGTGGCCGCGCGGCTTGGCGTCAACGCGGACGCGCGCGGCGGTGCAGGTGCCATCCGCCTCAACGATGTGGGAAGCCTGCGCGGCAATGGCGTCGCGCGTCACCGAGATGATGCCGCCGTCAACGGAGGCAACCTCGATCGTGCGGACCTTGTGGCCCGAGAAGAGCGCCCGGGCGAGAAGCACCAGGAGCCCAAACAGGCTCACGCACAGGCAGACGATGACCGCGATGGCGTAGGGCTCGAGATAGAGCAGCGCCGAGGCCTCGTCCTTCCACGGCCCGTACCAGGTGAGGAAGAGTGCCCCGAGCACGAAGAGGTCGGCGAGCACGAAAAGTACCGTGCAGAGGCGCTTGAATCCGCGCATGTGTGTCTCCAATCAGGCGCCGTCCGGGTGATGATTCTCACTAGAATACCCTTTCGCCACGGACGCGTCTCTCGGCTTGACGAAGAGTCTGCCGAAAAGCAACCCAAGGACCGCGGAGGTGACCGAGCCAACGAGAATCGCGCACTTGGCCGCGATGGCGTCCGCAGGATCAACGAAGGCCAGGCCGGTGATGAGGATGGACATGGTAAAGCCCACGCCGCCCATGATGCCAACGGTTATGACCTGCGCCCAGTCCATGCCTCGCGGCAGGCGGGCAAAGCCCAGGCGCACGAGCAGCACCGTGACAAGGATGATGCCCACCGGCTTGCCAAGAACGGCGCCGAGAAAGACGCCGTGCGCCACGGGGTTTGCCACGACGGTGGCGAGGTTGGCCCCCACGAGGTGCAGCTCCGCGTTGACAAAGGCAAAGAGCGGCAGCACGCCAAAGTTCACGAGAACGGAGACGTAGCGCTCCATGCGCTGCAGCGGCGGGGTGACGTGGTGCATGACCTTCTCCACGCGCCAGGCGCCCTCGGTAAACCCGTGCTGACCAAGGACGTGGTGCTCCTCGTCGTAGGTGTCGTCGAGGTCCCGGGCCCGGCGGCCGAGCCACCCGCCGAGGTCGGAGAGGCGCACGTCGGAGCGGCCCGGCAGGGCAAAGGCGAGAATGACGCCGGCGAGCGTGGCGTGGATGCCCGAGTTGAACATGCACGCCCACAGCACGAGGCCCACGACCACGTACGGCGCGCTCGAGTAGACGCGCGCGCGGCTGAGCAGCGCGAGCACGCCCACGCACCCGAGCGAGGCGGCGCACCAGGCGGGGTCGGGCGTCTGCCCGTAGAAGAGCGCGATGACAATGATCGCGAGGATGTCGTCCGCGATGGCGAGCGTCTGGAAGAAGACCTTGGCCTCCTGGGAGACGCGGTCCCCCAGGAGCGAGACCACGCCCAGGGCAAAGGCGATGTCCGTCGCGATGGGAACCGCCCAGCCGCGCGGCTCTCCGCCTCCCAAGACGTTGATGGCGAGGTAGATGAGGGCGGGAACGCACACCCCGCCCACGGCGGCGAGCATGGGCAGCATCGCCTGGCGCGGCCGGCGCAGCTGCCCCACCGTCATCTCGTACTTGAGCTCGATGCCCACGAGCAGGAAGAACACCGCCATGAGGAAGTCGTT
>CALULC010000114.1 GCA_944321385.1 uncultured Atopobiaceae bacterium | reverse complement strand
GTGCATGCCGTCCTCGGCGTCGCAGGAGATGCCGATGCCGGGGCCATAGACCTCGGTGAGGCCGTAGATGTCGTAGATGGAGATGCCGAGACCCGCCTTCACGCGGTCGCGCATCTTCTTGCCCCAGCGCTCGGAGCCGATGACGCCCTTGCGCAGGGCGATTTGGTCTCTCATGCCGCGTCTCTCGATCTCCTCCGCAAGCAGGAGGGCATAGCTCGAGGTGGCGCCGATGACGGTGGACTGGAGGTCCACCATGAACTGCAGCTGCTTCTCCGTGTTGCCAGGCCCCATGGGAACGACCATGGCACCGAGCTTCTCGGCACCCGCCTGGAAGCCGATGCCCGCGGTCCAGAGGCCGTAGCCGGGCGTGATCTGGATGCGGTCGTCCGCCGTGATGCCGGCGAGCTCGTAGCAGCGCTTGAACTGCTCCGCCCAGTCGTCGATGTCCTTGGCGGTATAGGGGATGATGACCGGGGTGCCCGTGGTGCCCGAGCTCGAGTGGATGCGCACGATTTCTCGCTCGTCGACGGCGGAGACGCCGAGCGGGTAGCAGTTGCGGAGGTCCTCCTTCTCGGAGAACGGCAGCGCAAGGAAGTCCTCCTCGGTGAGGACCTCGGTGACCGCGGCCTCCTGGAGGCACCGGCCAAAGTAATTGTCCGACGCCACAAGGCGCTGGACCTGATTGTTGACGAGCTTGAGCTGGGACTCGCTGATCTTCATGCTGTGCTCCTTGATACGAAGGGACAGTCCCTTCGTCTCATTGTGATTTTGATGATACGAAGGGACTGTCCCCTTGTATCATCAGCGCGGCAAGGTCGAGGTCGACGAAGGCGGGCTTTACAGAGGCATGGACGGCAGAGACGAGGTCGTCCACGGTGACGGGACCAAGTGCGCCGGCGCGGGCTGCAGCACCGAGCAAAACGACGTTCATCGCCCTAGCGGTGCCGAGCGCATCCGTCGCCGCGGCGGCTTCAACGACGACGAGGTTCTTCTCGCCAACGCGCTCACGCAGGTAGGACATTATGGCGGGCAGGTCGTAGGCGGGGCCGCCGGTTGCCGCCGAAACGGGGACGACGGGAGCATCGCTCGTGACGACCATGCCGTCCGGACGAAGGAACGGCAGCTGGCGAACGGCCTCAGCCGGCTCGAAGGCAACGATCGCATCCGCCCGGCCGCGCCCGACGAGGGGCGAGTGCGCGCCCTCCCCCATCCGCACGTGGCTGAACACGGAGCCGCCGCGCTGCGCCATGCCGATGGTCTCGGCGGTCTTGACGGGGAGGCCGCGCCCCATCGCGGCGCGCGCCAGAAGCTTTGATGCGAGGACAGCGCCCTGCCCGCCCACGCCGGCGAGGATGACATTGGTGCTCACAGGCGCTCACCTCCCGAGATGGCATTCGTGGGACAGATCTGCTCGCAGAGCGTGCAGCCCGTGCACTGGGCCGCGTCGATGCGAACCTTGCCGGTCGTGGCGTCCGGCACAAGGGCGGGGCACCCCAGCTCTCGAACGCAGCGCTGGCAGCCAACGCACTTCTTTGCATCCACCGTACTTCTCGTCTGCGGTTTGGCGAGAACCACGCACGGGCTCCGGAAGATGATCGCCTTGACGCCCGGCTCGTCGGCGACGCGACGCACGGTCTCAACGGCGAGTTCGTGATCGAGCGGGTCCACGGTCTCCACAACCGTGAGGCCGATGGCGCGCAGCACACGCTCGATCGAGACCTTCTCCACGACCTGGCCCATCATCGTGCGACCGGTTCCCGGGTGCGGCTGGTGTCCGGTCATCGCCGTGGTGGAGTTGTCCAGCACGACGAGCGTCATGTTGGCCTGGTTGTAGAACGCGTTCACCACGCCGGTGATGCCGGAGGCAAAGAACGTGGAGTCACCCACGAACGCAAAGGCAGCGGTGTCCGGCTCCACGTGCGTCACGCCCTGTGCGATGTTGATGCCCGCACCCATGCACAGACAGGTGTCCACCATGTCGAGCGGCTTGGCGTTGCCGAGCGTATAGCAGCCGATGTCGCCACAGAAGAGCGTCTTTCGGCCACGCATGGCCTTCTTGACGGCGTAGAAGCTCGCGCGGTGGGGGCAGCCAGCGCAGAGGACGGGAGGGCGGATGGGGAGCGTGGGGGGCGCCGGGGGGTTCTTCTCCGTGCTCAAACATTCTCGGCCTTCGGCCTGCGAAACTGCGCGCGGAGAAGAACCCCCCGGCGCAAGCTCGCAAGCCTCTCCCCTGCCGAGGAAACGATCAAGTGCCGTGCCAACTGATTCGACAGTGTTCTCACCTGACGGTTGGATGTCGCCGGTGAGCTTGCCGCGGATGCGCACGTTTATGCCGCGGCGGCCGCAGGTGGCGATGAGGGCTCGCTCGATCACGGGATCGAGCTCCTCGACGCAGAGGACCTCGTCGAGGCCGTCGAGGAACTCGGCGGCAAGGTCCTCCGGGAACGGGTACGGAGTCGCGATGCGCAGGACACGAACATCGTCCTTCTCGCTGAGGTTCTCCGCGACGTAGGTGGCGCTGATACCGTGCGTTGCGATGGCGAGGCGCGGACGGGCGTCAGGTCCTGCCGTCTGCGTCACGTCGTTTCTCGCGTAGCCGGAGAGGCGCTTGGCGAGCTCCGCGTCGCGCTTCTCTATGGCGGCGTGGGCGCGAACGGAGAGCGCCGGGAAGATGACCCAGCGGGACGGGTCGCGTACGAAGCCCTCGGGCTCGTTAACGCGCCAGTCCTCGGGATCGGCGACCTCGACGTCTTCGTAGCCGTGGTCCACGCGCGTGGTCGGGCGAACGATCACGGGACAGCCCAGCTCCTCGGAGAGCTCGAAGGCCTCCCCCATCATTGCGTAGGCCTCGCTCGGGGTCGACGGGTCGAGGACGGGCAGCTTGGCGTAGGCGGCGAAGGTGCGCGTGTCCTGCTCGGTCTGGGACGAGATGGGGCCGGGGTCGTCCGCCACGAGCACCACCATGCCACCCTTGACGCCAATGTAGGAGAGGCTCATGAGCGGGTCGGAGGCAACGTTCAGACCCACCTGCTTCATGGTCACGAGCGTGCGGGTGCCGGCATAGGCGGCGCCGGCCGCCACCTCGAGTGCGGCCTTCTCGTTGACGGACCACTCAACGTAGACGCCCTCGCCGCGACGCTTTGCCACGGTCTCCAGCACCTCGGTCGACGGTGTGCCCGGATAGCCGGCCACAACATTCACGCCCGCAACGAGCGCGCCCACCGCCATGGCCTCGTTGCCCATCAGGAACTCTCTGTGCATGGAATCCCCCTCGCTCTTGTTGGCCGCAGTGTAATCGAGGGACGTCACGTTTGGCGGAAGCGTCGCAAACCGGTAACGTAGAGCGAGGGACAGGCCGGAAGAAACGGAGCGCACGTGGCAGAGACGGCAACGGACAGACTGCGCCTGGTCATCGGCGACGAGGGTCTGGCGCGACTCTCGGAGGCCCGCGTTGCCGTGATCGGGCTCGGCGGCGTAGGCTCAAGCTGCGCGGAGGCGCTCGCCCGCGGAGGAGTGGGCCACCTCGTGCTGCTCGACCGTGACGTGGTGGCGCCGAGCAACATCAACCGCCAGGCGCTTGCGTTCCAGAGCACGATCGGCCGCCCCAAGGCGGAGGTCATGCGCGCCATGGTGCTCGACATCAATCCCGAGGCGAACGTAACCGCCGTGACCGCGTTCCTGGACAAGGACGCGCTCCCCCAGCAGATGTACGAGCTCGGACACCTCGACTATGTGGTCGACGCCATCGACACCGTGGCCCAGAAGCTGCGCCTCGCGCAGTGGTGCCAGGAGCACGGCGTCCCCGAGCTCTCCGCGATGGGCGGCGCCAACAAGCTCGACCCCTGCCGCCTGCGCTTCGCCGCCATCGAGGACACCGTCAACTGCCCGCTCGCGCGCGTCATGCGAAAGGAGTGCCGCCGCCGAGGCATCCGCGGCCTGCGCGTGCTCTTCTCGGACGAGGAGCCGGTCCGCATGGAGCGCATCTCAGACGAGCAGTGGCTGCGCGAGGGGTCGCTCCTGGGCACGATGAGCTACCTGCCCCCCATCATGGGCCAGATGCTCGCCAGCCGCGTGATTCGCGACCTCCTGGGGTGGGCGTGACGCAAGCCGCGTGCGACAGAACCCTCCGGGGCATCTGTCGCGCAGGGGCGTCCGCCACAAAATCACCGCTTACGCGCGACGTGGAAAGTTGGTAGGGTAGCTCCTCGCATTCGCCCGCCCTGCGGGTCCCGTCGAGAAAGGTCTGCCCCCATGCCCACCAACAAACGCGAGAGCCT
>CALULC010000113.1 GCA_944321385.1 uncultured Atopobiaceae bacterium | reverse complement strand
GCCGTGGCCAACCTCAACCTCGGGCGCACGAAGGACTTCCTCTACCGCGTGGTCATGCAGATCCTGCCCTACATCGGATACCCGCGCAGCCTGAACGCCCTTACCTGCATCGACAACGCCGCCAAATGATTCAAAAGGGGACAGTCCCCTTTTGAATCATTCATCCAGCAAAGGAGAGGAACCATGAGCGAGAAGAACGACTTCACCCCCATGTTTGGCCTGGGTGCGCCCAACGACGCATACGCCCAGTACTTCATCGGCAACTCGTACCTCAAGCCGCTGACCAGCGCCGCGGAGTGCGGCGTCGGCCTCGCCAACGTTACCTTTGAGCCGGGGTGCCGCAACAACTGGCACGTCCACCACGCCGACAAGGGCGGCGGGCAGATCATCATCTGCACCGACGGCCGCGGCTGGTATCAGGAGTGGGGCAAGGACCCGTTGGAGCTCACGCCGGGCACCGTCGTGGTGATCCCAGCCGGCGTGAAGCACTGGCACGGCGCCGCGCGCGATAGCTGGTTCAGCCACATCGCCTTCGAGGCGCCGGGCGAGAACTGCAGCAACGAGTGGCTCGAGTCCGTCACGGACGAGCAGTACCCAGCGTAGCCCCTAACGGTTCACGCTTTCGTCGCCGAGTGTGCAGCAATCGAGAAAAAGCGGCCATGACGACGCTGTTTTTCTCGGTACGTGCACACTCGGCGACCCCGGACGTAAACGAGACGAGAGAAATGGTGGGCACCATGAACTACACGACGCTCGGACACTCCGGCATCAAGATCCCGCGGCTCTGCCTGGGCGGCATGAGCTTTGGCGCGCCCTCGGCCGACTTCCACCAGTGGACGATCGGCCCGGTCGAGACGCGCGCGGTGATCGCACGTGCCCTCGAACTGGGTGTGAACTTCATCGACACGGCCAACTGCTACGCGCACGGCACGAGCGAGGAGTACATCGGGCAGGCCCTGCGCGAGCTGGGCGTGCCGCGCGACCAGGTGGTTCTTGCCAGCAAGGTCTTCTTCAACGAGGGCGGGCTCTCGTGCGAGGCGATAAACCGCGAGATTGACGGCACACTTGCGCGTCTGGGCACGGACTACCTGGATCTCTACATCATCCACCGCTTTGACTACGAGACGCCCATCGAGGAGACCATGGAGACCCTCGACGCCCTCGTGCGCGCGGGCAAGGTGCGCGCCCTCGGCGCGAGCGCGATGTACGCCTACCAGCTCCACAACATGCAGGTCGTGGCCGTCCAGAACGGCTGGACCCCGTTCACGAGCATGCAGTGTCACTATAACCTGCTCTACCGCGAGGACGAGCGCGAGATGATTCCGGTGTGTCGCCAATTTGGCATGGCGCTCACGCCGTACAGTCCGCTCGCCTCGGGCCACCTGTGCCGCCCCACCTGGGACTCCGCGTCCAAGCGCTCCACGACCGACGCCACGATGCGCAACAAGTACGACGCCGACCGCGAGCGCGACATGCCCATCGTCGCACGCGTGGCCGAGCTGGCCGAGAAGCACGGCGTGCCCATGTCGCGCATCGCGCTCGCCTGGCATTGGGCGCGCGGCGTGGAGGCGCCCATCGTGGGCTGCTCCAAGCCCGAGCGCGTTGACGACGCGGTGGCCGCGCTCGACGTATCGCTCACGCCCGAGGAGGTCGCCTACCTCGAGGAGCCCTACGTCGCGCACGAGCTCGTGGGCCCGGCGGCCCGCCCCGGCGAGAAGCCCCTCGCGGGTACCACGAACCCCAACGCAAAGTAGGGCAGTCGCGCATGGACATCCTCACCGTCATCGGGAGCATGGGCTCGCTCGTGCTCGTGACGCTCATCGGCTACGTCGCGGCACGAGCGGGCTTCCTCACCTCGGAGGTGCGCCCCAAGCTCTCCGCGCTCATCTTCAACGTGACCCTGCCGTGCACGATCCTGGCCTCAGTGGGCGAGGTCGACAGCTCCGCGGGCACCGAGCAGGTCACGTGGTCGTTTGTCCTCGGCACGGCGCTCTTCTTCGTGATGCTCGCCGCGGCCGCGCTGGCGTGTCTCGCACTGCGGGTGCCGCGCGACGAGCGACCGCTCTACCTCTTCATGGGCGTGCTCACCAACACGGGCTTCATCGGCTTTGCCGTGCTCGAGTCGCTCTTTGGCGGCGGTTCGGTCTTTCTCGGGAGCATCTTCATCGCGGTCTCCAACGTCTCCCTCTACAGCATCGGCGTCGGGGTCCTGACCTCAGGTGGTGAGAAGGACGGCGAGAAGAACGTGGCGCCCGCGCGTTCTTCTCGCCTTGTGGGAGTACTCAAGAACGTCCTCAACGTCCCCATGGTCGCGAGCGTCATTGCGCTCGTCGTGTTCTTCTCTGGCGTGCCTCTGCCCGGCCCGGTGGCCCAGGCCGTCGACATGGTGGGTGGCGCGACGTCGCCCCTGGCCATGATGCTCGTCGGTCTCGCCATCGCCGAGGCCGACCTGCGGCGGGTTCTGGGCAACGGGCGCCTCTGGGGCTTCTCGGCCATCCGCTTTCTGCTCGTGCCCGCCGCGTGCTACCTGCTGCTGGCCCCAGTGGTGCCGGACGCGCTCTCGCTCGGCGTCTTCATCGTGATGCTCGCCATGCCCACAGGCTCGATGGCGGCGGCGATCGCCTCCACGTACGGCCGGCCCGGCGAGCTGCTCTCTCAGGGCACCATCGTTTCCACCATCGCATCGTTCGCCATCGTCCCCGTGCTCATGGCGCTCATGGGCTGATCCCACGAAAGCGAGCCCCCATGTATCTCGTCCATCGCATCGAGGAAGTCGCCGCCATCTTTGACGACTCGCGCCGTACACTCGCCGAGTACGTGCTGCGCGAGCACGCCCGGCTGCCCGAGCTCACGATTGCCGACGTCGCGCGCGAGACCTACACCTCTAAGGCCTCCGTCACGCGCTTTGCCAAGGCACTCGGCTTCGACGGCTGGCGCGAGTTCCTCCGCGAGTTTGTGCGCGAGGGCGCCTTCGAGCGTCAGCACGCGGCGGACGTGGACGTGAACTTCCCGTTCACCGCGCAGGACTCGGACGCGCGCATTCTCGAGAACATCGGCAACCTCATGGCCGAGTCCGTGGCCGCCACCTATGCGCAGCTCGACCGCGGCATGCTCGTCATGGCAGTGAGGCACCTGCAGCGCGCCGAGCGCGTCTGGGTCTTCGGTCGCACACCCAACCATTACTACGGTGAGTCCTTTTGTCGCAAGCTCCTCGCCATCGGCAAGCAGGCTACGGCCGTGAGCCCCGGCGATATGGGCATCGTGGCGCGCAGTCTCGGCCCGGACGACTGCGCGATCATCATCTCCTACTCGGGCAACAACGCCGACGCCAATCCGATGGCGCAGGTGGGCGCGATGATCTCCAATCGTGTGAGGCTCATCGCGCTCACGAGCGGGGGCAACAACTACCTGCGCAAGACCATCCCGTGCGTGCTCACCATCGCCTCGCGCGAGCGGCTGTACTCAAAGATCGCCAACTTCTCGACGGAAGAGTCGGTGAGCTATCTCTTGAATGTCCTCTTCTCCTGCTACTTTGCGCGCGATTACGAGAAGAACCTCCAGACCAAGCTCGTCGGCGGCCATGCGCTCGAGGAGGAGCGCCTCGCCGCGCTCAAGGAGATCTCCGAGCGGCGCTGACCCGTCCCGCCGCTCGCCGGTGCCCCGCTCCGGCGAGCGGCAAAGTTTCATCCCGTTTCACGTTCTAGGCCGCCCGCACTTCTCGCCGCGAAACCTCGTTTCATCATCTCCGGAAACTCTTGAGCCCATCTACCAGCGTTTTTATCGTCTCCCTCAACACGGTGCGGCACGGGCCGCGCCCAGACGCAAGGAGGGACCATGTCCAAGAAGTACGAGGGGCTGGCGCGAGACATCGTGCAGCTCGTGGGCGGGAAGGAGAACGTGACGCAGGCGTACCACTGCCAGACGCGCCTGCGCTTCACCCTCGCCGACGAGGGCAAGGCCGACGAGGAGGCCATCAAGGCGCATGACGGCGTCGTGGGTGTCATCCATGGAGCGGGTCAGTTCCAGGTGTGCATCGGCCCGCACGTCGCCGACGTCTTCGAGGAGGTTGAGAAGCTCGTCGACACGGGCGAGAAGGACGTGGAGGCTCCCGCAGAGAAGAAGGGCGCCTTCGACCGGGTGATCGACTTCGTGGCCGGTACGTTCCAGCCCATCATCCCGGCCCTCTCCGGCGCCGGTATGGTCAAGGCCGTGATGGCGCTGCTCACCACCTTCGAGCTTATCAGCGCGGACTCGCAGACCTACCAGATGCTCAACATCTT
>CALULC010000112.1 GCA_944321385.1 uncultured Atopobiaceae bacterium | reverse complement strand
CACTTTGCCCGCGAGTGCCAGGAGTGCGGCCTCGTCTTCATCGGCCCGGACCCAGACGTCATCGACCGCATGGGCGACAAGGACAACGCGCGCCGCACCGCCCGTGAGGCCAACGTCCCCATCGTTCCTGGCTGCGACCTGCTTGCCAGTGCCGAGGAGGCCGAGCGTGAGGCCGCCCGCATCGGCTGCCCCGTGCTCATCAAGGCCCGCTCGGGCGGCGGCGGTCGCGGCATCCGCAAGGTCAAGGACCCCGCCAGCGCCGGCAAGGCCTTCACCGAGGCCCACGCCGAGGCCGAGGCCGCCTTTGGCGACGGCGAGTGCTACATGGAGAAGTTCGTCTCGCCGGCGCACCACGTTGAGGTGCAGGTCCTGGCCGACGCCCACGGCAACGTGGTCTCCCTCGGCGAGCGCGAGTGCTCCGTCCAGCGCCGCAACCAGAAGCTCATCGAGGAGAGCCCGGCGCCGTGCCTGGACGCCCACCCCGGCGTCCGCGAGCGCATGCACAAGGCCGCCCGCGACCTCACGCGCGCCGTGGGCTACGTGGGCGTGGGCACGATCGAGTTCCTCTTCGCCGACGACGGCAACTTCTACTTCATGGAGATGAACACGCGCCTGCAGGTGGAGCACCCCGTCACGGAGTTCGTGAGCGGCGTGGACCTCGTCAAGTGGCAGCTGCGCGTGGCGGCCGGCGCCGAGCTGCCCTTCTCTCAGGAGAACCTCGACGCGCACGGCCACGCCATCGAGTGCCGCATCAATGCGGAGACCCCGGACTTCCTGCCGTCCTGCGGCGAGGTCACGATGCTGCACGTCCCCGGCGGCCCGCAGGTGCGCTTTGACTCCGCGCTCTACGTGGGCGCCGTCGTGCCGCCCTACTACGACTCGCTGCTCGGCAAGCTCATCGTCTGCTCGTCCACGCGCGAGGAGGCCATCCGCAAGATGCGCTCCGCCCTGGGCGAGCTGGTCATCGAGGGCGTTGCCGAGAACAGCGAGCTGCACCTGGACATTCTCTCCAACCCCGAGTTCGTCTCCGGCAACTACCACACCAACCTGATGGAGCACCTCTATGAGTAAGCGGGAGAAGAGCGTCAACACCCTCGAGAGCCCGGTGACCGAGGTCGCCGCGGAGTTTCCCGAGCGCCACGTCCTCATCAAGTGTCCGGGGTGCCGTCGCGTGATCGACCAGACCAAGATGGCCGAAAACCTCGACGTGTGCCCGCGCTGCGGACGCCACCTGCGCGTCTCCGGGCGCAAGCGCATGCGCATCACCGTTGACGCCGGCTCCTTCGAGGAATGGGACCGCGAGCTCGCAGCCACGGACTTCCTCGAGTTCCCCGGCTACGCGGAAAAGCTCGAGGCGGCCCGCGAGAAGAGCCACGAGAACGACGGTGTGGTCTGCGGCCGCGGCAAGGTGGGCGGCCATGACTGCGCGCTCTTCTTCATGAACGCCGAGTTCATGATGGGCTCGATGGGCTCCGTGGTGGGCGAGAAGATCGCGCGCACCTTCGAGCGCGCCACCGAGCTGGGGCTTCCCGTCGTGGGCTTCACCGTCTCCGGCGGCGCCCGCATGCAGGAGGGCACCACCTCGCTCATGCAGATGGCCAAGGTCTCCGCGGCGGTGCGCCGCCACAGTGAGGCCGGGCTTCTCTACGTGACCGTGCTCACCGACCCTACCACCGGCGGCGTCACCGCGAGCTTTGCCATGGAGGGAGACATCATCCTCGCCGAGCCCGAGGCGCTCGTCGCCTTTGCCGGCCCGCGCGTGATCGAGCAGACCACGCACAAGCGCCTGCCCGCCGGGTTCCAGCGCTCCGAGTTCCTGCTCGAGCACGGCTTCTGCGACCTCATCGTGGAGCGCAAGGACCTGGTGGCAACCCTCGCCGAGCTTCTCGCCCTGCACGAGGGCAAGGCGCCCGGCGCGGACGCCCCTCACGCCCTGGCGCACGAGGAGGCCCGTCGCGGCCGTGGCGCGCGCCCCAAGCGCACGCCCGCGCCCGAGAGCGCCTATGACATCGTCAAGCTCACGCGCTCCACGGACCGCGCCACCGCCCTCGAGCTCATTGAGCGCGGCTGGGACGGCTTTGTGGAGCTGCACGGAGACCGCCTCTTTGCCGACGACGCCGCCATCGTGGCGGGCATCGCCTGGAAGGGCGAGCGCGTGATGACCGTGATCGCCATCGAGCGCGGCAACACCACCAAGGAGCGCGTGCGCCGCAACTTTGGCATGGCGCACCCCGAGGGCTATCGCAAGGCGCTGCGCCTTATGCGCCAGGCCGAGAAGTTCGGGCGCCCCGTGGTCTGCCTCGTGGACACCTCCGGCGCCTACTGCGGCATCGGGGCCGAGGAGCGCGGCCAGGGTGAGGCCATCGCAACCAACCTCGTGGCCATGAGCGGCCTGCGCACGCCCGTGGTGAGCGTGGTGGTGGGCGAGGGCGGATCCGGCGGTGCTCTGGCGCTGGCCGTTGCCGACCGCGTCTACATGCTCGGCAGCGCCGCGTACTCTGTGGTGAGCCCCGAGGGCTGCGCCTCGATTCTCTGGAAGGACACCAAGCGCGCCGGGGACGCCGCGGCCGCGCTGCACATCACGGCCCCCGACCTCGCGGAGCTTGGGCTCGTCGACCGCGTGGTGCCCGACTTTGGCCTCTCGCACACAGAAATCGCCCACGACCTCGTGCGCGAGGTGGAGCATGCCCTGGATGAGCTGGGCGGGCTCTCCGCAGACGAGCTCGTGGCGCGCCGCTACGACAAGTTCCGTGCGATGGGAGGCGACCACATATGCTCGCTCTAGTTACGGACTCCACCTGCGGCCTCACGCGCAACGAGGCTGCCGAGCTGGGCGTTGACGTGCTGCCGATGGGTTACTCCGCCGGAGTTGCCCGTCACGCCGAGGGGTTTGTCGGCGAGAACGGGGACTACGCCAAGGCGCTCTCCAGCGGCGGCCTGGTGACCACCGAGGCCGTGCGGCCCTCTGCCTTTGAGCGCGTCTTCCGCCGTCACCTCGAGGCGGGCAACAACGTGCTCTGCGTCACGATCTCCTCGCGCCTCTCCGGCACGTTCCGCAGCGCCGAGCAGGCCGCCGAGGCCGTGGGCGGCAAGGGCGTGACGGTCTTTGACTCCTGGGAGACGGCCGGCGCGCTCGAGTTTCTCGTCCGCCGTGCGCGAGCGCTCGCGAACGCGGGCGAGGGCGTCGAGAAGATCGTGGAGGAGCTCACGGCGCTGCGCGGCACCACGCGCATCGTGTTCTCCGTGCCCGATATGGCGGCGCTCTCCCGTAGCGGCCGCCTGGGCGCGATTCGTCGCGCGGTGGCAACCAAGCTCAACCGCTACCCGGTGATGGCGCTCGACGAGGGTGCCATCGTCAAGCTCGCCGACGGCCGCGGCGCCCGTGGCATGGCGCACGTCATGGCCGACCAGGTCCCCGAGGGTGCAACGGAGCTGCTCGTCTCGCACTTTGGTCCGCGTGGCGTCGAGGCGCGCGAGGTCCTTCTCGCCGCGCGCGAGCGCTTCCCGGAGGCCCACCTGCGCGTGAAGGACGGCGGCCCGGTGCTGTCCAAGCACCTTGGCTTGGGTGCCGTGGCGCTCTCTTGGGCGTAGGATACGCTGCTGACCGCGCCGGGACGGGGATTGCTGCGCGACGTGCCGCTTCGCGGAAACGTCGCTCCGCAGTCCCCGTCCCGGCGCTACCCGTTTCTGGCTCGGGAGCAGCGGGCCCTGCCCGTGACGGTTATGCGCAATCGTGACGGTTATGTACAACTGCGGCGGTTATGCGCGCTCCGCACGTCCGCAAACCCGCAGCTAGACGCTTTGGCGAGAAAAACCTCCTCCCGCAACACCGCGCATAACCGACGCGATCGCGCATAACCGACACGATCGCGCATAACCGACGAAGCCGCCCCCGGGCCGCGCTCGCTACTGCCCGCGGCGGCCCGCCCGACCTTCTCGCCCCTCTCGCCCGCGCCCGGCCACTCCGATAACACGCAGAATTACCTTCAACAACATATATCCGCAGGAAAGTTTTTCGGAAAAGTCCGATTCTGCGTGTTATTTGAGGGGCGTGGCCGAGGCGCGGGGCAAGAGGCGCGGGGCGAGAAACCCGTGCGCCCGCTACTGCCCACCGCCCGCAGCGCCCCGCGTGAACGCCTCGTGGAGAATGGATACGCCCGGCCCCGTGGCGTTTTGACAACAGCCATGCATGCGCGTAATCTTCACCGTTGCGTCAATCCGGGGCAGAGGTGCTGCTCGGCCCTTGAATACGAGTAAAAGAGCACGTAGTCGATAGTACAGAAGGAGAGAGCTTTGCCTACTATCAACCAGCTGGTCCGCAAGGGCCGCATGAGCGTCAAGGCCA
>CALULC010000111.1 GCA_944321385.1 uncultured Atopobiaceae bacterium | reverse complement strand
ATAAAGGCGACGGCGAGCTCCAACTTTGGCAACGTGCTCTCGGTGCTTGTCGCCAGCGCGTTCCTGCCGTTTCTGCCTATGTCGGCGCTGCAGCTCCTGCTGCTGGGGCTGGCGTACACAGTCGCCTGTGCCGCGCTTCCGTGGGACAACGTGGACGAGGCGTTTCTCGCCAGCCCGCGCACCTGGGATGCGCGATCCATCGTTCGCTTCATGCTGTGGATGGGGCCGCTGAGCTCGGTGTTTGATCTCGTGACGTACGCGGTGATGTTCTTTGTGGTGGCACCGACGGCGGCGGGCGGACCATGGGGTACGCTGGGGCCTGCCGCGGCCGCGGCGTTTGTGGCCGTCTTCCACACGGGGTGGTTCGTCGAGTCCATGTGGACGCAGACGCTCGTGCTGTTTGCGCTGCGCGGAGAGCGGGTTCTGGCTTCGGAGGGTCGTCCGGCGCGTGCGCTCGCGGCCGTTGCGGTCCTTGGCGTTGCGGCGCTGACGGCGCTGCCCTGGATCCCGGGCATGTCCGAAGCCCTGGGCCTCGCGCCGCTGCCCGCCGCTTTCTGGCTGGTGCTCGTTACGTGCGCCGTGGGCTACCTGCTGCTTGTTGGCCTGATGAAGCGGCTCTACGTGCGGCGGTTTGGCTCGCTTCTCTAGCGGGCGCGCGTCCTTCTCGGTGCCAAAACCTCGCACCTGGCCGTACCGTCCCTCCAGCCGCCAAAACCTCGCACCTGCCCGCCCCGCCGTGCTCTTCTCGCCACCAAAACCTCGCACCTGCCCGCCCCGCCGCTCCTCTCTCGACGCCAAAACCTCGCACCTAGTAGCTCATTTCTCCTGAAAATGTAATGAAAATAAAGTAAAGACATAAGAAATTTCTAAGAGTAAAGACTAGGTGCGAGGTTTTGCGAGAGGGGCGCCGGGTGAGAGGGGCGCCGGGTGAGAGGGGCGCCGGGCGAGAGGGGCCCCAGGCGAGAAGGACAAAACGTGCGGCTCAGTGTTTTGCGGGGTTGGGGTGGCGCCGCCGACGCCCGGGCGCTATCATGTACTGGAAACGTTTCCACTCACGGAGAGGGCTGAGAGCTATCGTGTCCGTCGTTCTTCTCGTCGTCATCTACGTGGCCTTCGTGGGGCTGGGCATCCCGGACTCGCTCTTTGGCGCGGCGTGGCCCGCCATGCACGTTGACCTTGGCATCCCCGTCTCCTGGGGCAGCATGGTCACGATGGTCACCTGCTGCGGGACCATCGTCTCAAGCCTCTCCTCGGCGGCGCTCATCAACCGCTTTGGCACCGGGCGCGTGACCGCCGTCTCCACGGCGCTCACCGCCGCGGCGCTGCTCGGCTTTGCCGTGGCGCCGGGCTGGGTGTGGCTCTGCCTGCTGGCGATTCCCCTCGGCCTCGGCGCCGGCGCCATCGACACGGCGCTCAACAACTACGTGGCCCTGCACTACAAGGCCACGCGCATGAACTTCCTGCACTGCGCCTACGGCGTGGGCATCACGGTAAGCCCCTTTCTCATGTCGCTCGCGCTCTCGGGCGGCACGTGGCGCGACGGCTATCTCGAGGCGGCGGTCGTCCAGGCGGCGATCATGGCCGCCACGATCGCAATCCTGCCGCTCTGGTCACGCGTGGGCCACGAAGAATCGACGGGCGAGCAGGACGACGATCCCGCGCCTCGTGCCGCGAGCCCGCTCGCGCTCGTCCGACGCCGGGACGTGCGCCTTGCCTGCCTCGTCTTCATGGCGTCGGTGGCAATCGAGGGCATCTGCAACACCTGGTGCGCGAGCTACCTCGTGAGCACGCGTGACATGGCGGCCGGCGCCGCTGCCGGAATGGTGACGGTCTACTACGTGGGCGTGACGGCGGGACGCTTCCTCTCCGGCGTGCTGGCAAATCGCCTCAGCAGCAAGCAGCTCGTTGGCCTGGGACAGGCGATCACCTTCGTGGCCGTGCTCGTGCTTCTCGCCCCGCTGCCGCTTGCCGCGGCTCCGGCGGGCCTCTTCCTCGTGGGCTTTGGCAACAGCCCGCTCTATCCCAACATGCTGCACCTCACGCCGCGCCTCTTTGGCCGCGACCTCTCCCAGGCCGTGATCGGCGTGCAGATGGCGGCGTCCTACGTGGGCTCGCTCACCCTGCCGCCGCTCTTTGGCCTAGTCGCGGAGCAGGTGGGCTTCTGGCTCTTCCCGGTGGCGCTGCTCGCGCTCTCCGCGGTGGTGCTCGCCGCGTTTCTCTGTCTCATGGCAAGCAAGGGTTGGCGCCCGCGCCGGCGCTAGAATGGGCAGAGGGGTCGTTCCCCCGGGGCTCGGCGAGAAGGGCGGGGCACATGCGCATCTACAAGGGCAATCCTGAGCTGGTCTTTCGCGGGAGGGTTGCGCCGTGGTACGGGGTGCTCTCCGGCATTGTTGCCGCGGCCGCCGCGGTGCTGGCGCTCCAGCCGGGCATGCCCGCGGGCGTGCCGGCGGCGGTGCTGGTTGCAGGTGCTGTCTTCCTCTGGCCCGCGGTGATTCGCAACCGCGTCGAGCTCTACAGTGACCGCCTGGAGATCGTCTTTGGCTGGAGCCGCACGATCATCCCGTACGAGCACGTGCGCGACGTGCGCCGCGTGCACGGCGTCTCTGCCTCTGAGTTCACGTCGCACAATGCCGCGACGACGGCGGACGGCGTCTTCGTGGACGCCCCGCATGACGGCGACGCCCTGGTGAGCGTCCTCAACAACGACAGCCTGATGACGGAGCTCCGCCGCCGCGCGGGTCTGGACGCCAAGGATGCGTCGGAGCCTACTTCGGCCGGCGTGCTACCACGGCAAATGTGAGCGGGATGCGCGGGCTGCCCTCGGGCATGGTCCAACCGTCGGGCGTCTTCACGAGGTAGGGCAGGGAGCGCCACTCTGCATACGGGCTCTCGCGGAAGTCCTCGATGACAAGCCCCGCGGCGAGCAGCCCGCCGACGAGCTCCTGGAAGTCGTGGTTCCAGTTGTGCGCAGAAGTGTGTTTGATCGTGCCTGCTGTGCCGGGCACGTAGCTGCCGTCGTCCTCGTAGTCGTCCACACCGCCGGAGAGGTAGTCCCCGTGAATCTCCAGTGACTCGTAGACGAGTGCCCCCAGCAGCGGATGGTCGTCGCGGACGAGAAGGACGCCGCCGGGTCTGAGCAAGCGCGCCACCGAGCGCGCCCAGCTTGCGAGCTCGGGCAGCCACTCAAGCGCGCCCGTCCCGGTGACGATGACGTCGAACTGCCGGTCGATAACATCGGCCGCATGCCGGGCGTCGCCTTCGACAAAGGTGGCGTGGGCGCCTGCCCGCTCGACTATCTCTCGCGCGAGCTCAAGCGAGACGGGAGAGAAGTCCAACCCCCAAACCTCGGCCGCGCCGAGGCGCTCCCAGCAGAGCGTGTCCGTCCCGATGTGGCACTGCAGGTGCAGAATGGAACGGCCGGCAAGTCCCTGCGACCCAAGGTGGGGGAGAAGGACCTCGAGGTCGCGGTGGGCAACGGGCGAGACGTAGCCGTGGTCGGACACCAGCCGCTCCACCTCGTAAAACGGGGATGCCGCATGCACCCGCGCACGGTCATCCCAGTTGTCGCGGTTCTCGGCCACGCGCCAGTCGTTCTTCTCGTCCATGTGTGCCTCCGCTCGGTCCTATGCACCTACAATAGAGGAAGTCAACGACAGGGAGGACGCATGGCAATCGAACGTGTTGCAATCATCGGCAGGGGAGCGGTGGGCCTGCTCTACGGCACCATTGCCGAGAAGAACCTCGGGCCGGGCGCCGTGCAGTTCGTGATGGATGACGCTCGCTTTGCCCGCCACGCCGGCGAGACGGTGACCGTGAACGGCGAGCCCTGTCGCGTGCCCACGATTCCCGCGAGTGAGGCCACGCCCGTCGACCTCGTGATCCTTGCGATCAAGGCGCCGGGAATGCCCGAGGCGCTGGACACGATGGAGCGCCTCGTGGGACCGCGCACGGCCATCGCGTCGCTCATCAACGGCGTCACGAGCGAGGAGCGCATCGCCGAGCGCTTTGGCTGGGAGCGCACCGTGCTCTCCGTGGCGCAGGGCATGGACGCCGTCTTCATCGGGTGCGACATGACCTACAGCCACCCTGGGGAGATTCGCTTTGGCGCAGCGCCGGGGACGGACGCGGGCGTGGTGGAGGACGTTGCCGACCTCTACGCACGCGCCGGCATCCCGCACGTGGTGGAGACCGACATCCGCCGCCGCATGTGGGTGAAGCTGATGCTCAACGTCGGGATAAACCAGACCTGCATGGTCTACGGCGGCACCTACGGCTCCGCGAGCGAGCCCGGAAGCGAGCAGAACCGCTGCTTCGTGGCCGCCATGCGCGAGGCCCTGGCCGTCGCGCGCGCCGAGGGCGTGGACGTGACCGAGGCAGACCTCGCGCAGATGGCCCAGCTCACAGCCTCGCTCGACCCGGAGGGCATGCCGTCGATGGCGCAGGACCGCATCAACGAGAAGCCCACCGAGGTCGAGGAGTT
>CALULC010000110.1 GCA_944321385.1 uncultured Atopobiaceae bacterium | reverse complement strand
TCGTTAGCTCAGCTGGTAGAGCAGGGGACTCTTAATCCCAAGGTCCAGGGTTCGAACCCCTGACGATCCACCACGATCTCATCGACCGGGCGTCAGCAGACGTCCGGTCTTTTGTTGTCTCTCCGTTGAGCTGGCGCCGTGGGTTAGCTGGGCTTGCCCTCCTTTTGCGCGGCTCGTGATACTCTGCTTCTGGAAAACGGAGATTGGAGAACCTATGGCACGAAGGGCCTTGGGATTTGCAAAGGGGCGCGGTCCGCTTGCCGCCGTTGCCGCGCTTCTCGTTGCACTGGTCACGGCATTTGGGACAGGTGCGCTCTCTCTGCCGAACCTCGGCGGGGGAGGCGTCGAGCGCCTTTCCGAACGACAGGTTGCCTACACCGAGTGGGACGCCGACGAGTATCCCGAATACTATCGCGTGGTTGGGCCTGCGGTCGTAGACGTGGAGCTCGAGCCCGGTGAGCTTTGCTACGAGGGCCTTGACGAGCTTGGACGCACGGGCAGGGCGGTCGCGAACATCACGCCGGAGATGGCGGAGGAGGGCAGCGAGCGCGAGCGCGAGGAGATGAGATGGATTCACCCCTCGGGGTGGGGTCACAACGAGCAGGTCTACATCGAGATGCCCGACGGAGACACCTACCATGGCGCGCTCTTCAACCGCAGCCACCTGATCGCCAAGTCGCTCGGCGGCGAAGAGGTCCCGGAGAACATGGTGACCGGTACGAGAACGCAAAACGTTGGCGACAACCGCGGTCAGGACGGCGGCATGGCATACACCGAGGGGATTTCCCGCGAGTGGCTGAGGGACAACCCGGACGGGACGCTGTACTACTCCGCCACGCCCGTCTACGAGGGGGACGAGCTCGTTCCCCGCAGCGTTATCGTTGACGTGAGGTCCTCGGACGGCGAGATAGACCAGGAGGTGGAGGTCTTCAACGCGGCGCTCGGTTTCGAGATAGACTATGCGACGGGAGAGTTTATCGAGCTGTGACGCAGGGGCCGCGAGCTCCTGTCGCAAGAGGGGAGAGGCATGTCCGAGGGCAGTGAGACGATTCGCGCGGCACTGGAGCCCGACGCGGCGCTCTTTGAGCGCGTTGTGAGCACAGACGTTGCGTGGGAGGGCAAGATCTTCTCCGTTGAGCACCAGCGCGTCGAGCTCTCCGACGGCAGTCTCGACTGGCGCGAGATCGTCCGGCACCACGGTGGCGCCGGCGTGGTTGCCGTGATTGACGGACGCGTCTGCCTGGTTCGCCAGTACCGCGTCGCCCTAGGGCGCATGACGCTCGAGATCCCGGCCGGCAAGGTGGACCCCACCGAACCTCGTGACGTCTGCGCCGCGCGCGAGCTCACCGAGGAGACGGGACTCGTTGCCGAGCGGCTCGAGCTGCTCACCGAGTCCTACGGGGCTCCGGGCTTCACCAACGAGCACACCTCGGTCTACTTTGCTCACGGCCTCACCCAGGGTGACGCCGCGCTCGACGAGGGAGAGTTCCTGAACGTCGTATGGGTGTCGGTCGAGGATGCCCTCGACGCCATCAGGGCAGGTCTCATCGACGACGCAAAGACCGTCTCTGGCATTCTCGCCGCCAAGGCGTTTGGTTTGCTCTAGAATTAAGCCTCGCGCTGGCGGCGACGCCGGCGAAGGCGCCCTTAGCTCAGCTGGATAGAGCAGGGGACTTCTAATCCCAAGGTCGGGGGTTCGAATCCCTCAGGGCGCGCCATCGCAGTCTCTGGCCGGGCACCAGGCGGTGCCCGGCCTTTTGGTGCCTTTGACGGGTGCGAGAGGCGCGTTGGCAAAATTCTTGTCGAATACGTTACGAGATGCGGCATACTTAGCTAGTGCGAGACTGCCCGAAGGAAGGAGCGCGCGTTGATTTACACAATGACGTTGAACCCGGCACTCGATTACGTCATGCACCCCCTCACCCTCGACATGGGCTTCACCAACCGCTCATCCTCCGAGGAGCTGCACTGCGGCGGAAACGGCATCAACATCTCCACGCTTCTCAACGAGCTTGACGTGCCGAGCATCGCCATGGGAATCGCGGCCGGCTTCACTGGTGACTACCTGCTTCGTCGTCTTCAGGAGAAGGGCGTTGCGAGCAACTTTGTCCTTCTCGACCGTGGTTACACCCGCATCAACATCAAGCTCAACGGCATCGTCATGACGATGGTCAACGGCATGGGTCCCAAGATCCCCGAGAAGAAGGTAGACGAGCTTCTTGCCCGCATGGACGTTGTGGGTGCGGGAGACACGCTCGTTCTCACGGGCTCCATCCCCAACTCGCTTCCCGAGGACATGTACATGCAGATCATGAGGCGCCTCGGCGGTCGCGGCATCCAGTTCGTCGTTGATGCCCCCGGCCAGCTTCTCATGGAGTCTCTCGAGTCCCACCCGTTCCTCATCAAGCCCAACAACCACGAGGTCGGCCGCATCTACGGTGTGGAGATCGAGGAGCCCGAGGAGTGCATGCCCTACGCGCACAAGCTCCAGGAGGCGGGCGCCCGCAATGTCATCATCTCCTGCGGCGGACACGGCTCGCTGCTGCTCGACGAGAACGGCGCCGAGCACGTTGTTCCCACTGCAAAGATCAAGCTCGTCAACGCCACCGGCGCCGGCGACTCCATGGTCGGCGGCTTCCTGGCCCAGGTTACGCGTGGCGCGGATTACGAGACGGCACTCACCTTTGCCTCCGCCTGCGGCACGGCGACCGCTGCGAGCAAGGGCATCGCAAAGCGCGCGACGATCGACCGCGTTGTTACCGCCCTCTACAAGAAGATGGGCCGTGCCATTCCCGGCACCATCGCCCGTGACATAGAGGAGAACAAGGCGCGAGCCGCCAAGACTGAGGAGAAGTCCGCAGACAAGTAGGCCCTGGTATTTGCCACGGGGCACAGTGCCTCACGTGGCCTTGGTTTTGTAGGGTGTAGGTCGCATCGCGACCCAGGCAACATAGGGGGTAGTTAGCATGTACGAGGGAGTCAACGCATCCGACGGCATCGGCATCGGTGTTGCGCGAGTTGCCGTGGAGCCGGATCTTAGCTTTACGCCGCACGCCCCGGAGGACGCCGGCGACGAGAAGCAGCGCTACGCTGCTGCCGTTGCAAAGTTCATCGAGCAGACCAACGCTCAGATCGCCCGCATGACCGAGACCGTGGGCGAGGAGGCTGCCGCCATCATGGGGGCTCACATCGAGTTTGCCGAGGACGAGGGCATCGTCGAGATGGTCAACGGCTCCATCGAGAGTGGCATGTGCGCAGAGCAGGCCGTCTCCGAGGCCTATGACATGTACTACAACATGTTCTCCAACATGGAGGACGAGCTCTTCCGCGAGCGCGCGGCCGACGTCGCCGACGTCAAGACCGGTCTTCTCGCCGACCTGCTGGGCAAGGAGGTCGTCGACCTCTCCACGCTGCCCGAGAACTCCGTCGTCGTCGTGCACGAGCTCACGCCGTCCATGACCGCGGACATCGACAAGGACAACGTCGCCGCCATCGTCACCGAGACCGGCGGCCGCACGTCGCACTCCGCGATCATCGCCCGTGCGCTGGAGATCCCTGCCGTTCTCTCCGTGGCTGACGTCACCAAGAACATCAAGAGCGGCGACATGGTCATCGTCGACGGCTCTCGCGGGCGCGTGCTCGTCAACCCCGCCGACAACGACCTCACCCACTACCGCGCCAAGGCCAAGCAGTACGCCGAGGAGAAGCTCGCGCTCGAGGCCTATCGCGGCAAGGAGACCTTGACGGGTGACGGCGAGAAGGTCCTTCTCGTTGCCAACATCGGCAACCCGGACGACGCCAACGTTGCCTCCGAGCACGACTGCGAGGGCGTCGGCCTCTTCCGCTCCGAGTTCCTGTTCATGGACGCCAAGGAGCTCCCGAGCGAGGACGAGCAGTTCGTGGCCTACCAGAAGGTCGCGCTGCGTATGAAGAACCAGCCGGTCATCATTCGCACGCTCGATGTGGGCGGCGACAAGGAGATTCCGTACCTCAACCTCCGCAAGGAGGAGAACCCCTTCATGGGCTTCCGCGCGGTGCGCTACTGCCTCAACAACCCGGAGCAGTACAAGGTCCAGCTCACGGCGCTGCTGCGCGCCTCCGCCTTTGGCGACATCAAGATCATGGTGCCGCTCGTCACCAACATTGACGAGATCCGCAAGGTCAAGGCCCTCGTCGAGGAGTGCAAGGCCGAGCTCGACGCCCGCGGCGTTGCCTACAACAAGGACATCGAGGTCGGCTCCATGATCGAGACGCCCGCCGCCTCGCTGATCGCCGATGACCTTGCCGCCGAGTGCGACTTCTTCTCCATCGGCACCAACGACCTCATTGGCTACACGATGTGCGCCGACCGCGGCAACGATCGCGTTGGCTATCTCTATGACGTCTACCAGCCCGCGGTCCTGCGCTCGCTCAGGCGCATCATCGAGGAGGGGCGCAAGGCCGGCATCATGGTTGGCATGTGCGGCGAGGCCGCGGCCGATCCGCTGCTCATCCCGGTGCTTATCTCCTTTGGCCTGAACGAGTTCTCTGTGAGCGCCCCGTCCATCCTGCGTACGCGCCGCATCATCTCTGAGTGGACCAAGGCCGAGGCGGACGCCCTCACCGAGAAGGTCATGAAGCTC
>CALULC010000109.1 GCA_944321385.1 uncultured Atopobiaceae bacterium | reverse complement strand
GAACGCATACGAGACGTACGATGCCGCCTCGTTGCCGTCCATGGACTTAAACTTACGCGCCATATCCTCTCCTTCGTACAGGTCTTCCTGGGCACCCCCATGGCCCCAGGCAGCTCTCACGCACAAGGCGCATGACTCAACGCGGGCTTGGCCCACGCACTTAACAGTCTACTCCGCTCACGCGAGGTTTATACATGTCTTCCGGCCAAATTCGCCGAGCGCGAGGTTTTTCCCACGTACGGAGGGGGCGGGGCGGGAGCGGGGTTTTGGCGGAGGGACCTAGCGCCTGTTTGCGGCCTCGAGCAGCTTGGCGTAGCCGTCCGCGAGGCGGCGGGCATGGGAGCCCGCAAGGCCCGCGGCAGGCAAGATGCCGTGCTCGTCCGAGGCAAGGAAGAGCTCGTCGAGGTTCTTCTCGCCGTCTAGGACATTCGCGGCAAGGAGCGGGTCGTGGCACACGGGGACACCCAAAGTCTTGGCAAGGTCTGTGACGAGGCTGTCGATGCCGGAGGGGCGCCAGTCCGGATCGGCGCCGCAGACGAGCGAGCCGGCGCGCACCGCCCAGAGCGCCTCGGGGGCAACGCCGGTCACGCGCGCCTCGTGGGCCGCAGCCACGGCCCGGGCGGCAAGGTCCGCGGCGGAGGCGCTGGCGAGAAAATCGTAGGGGCCCACGCTCATGGCGGCGCGGCCCTCGGTGTCCATGACGAGCATGAGCACGCCGTTGGGGTGGGGGGCGGAGCCGTCCGCGAGGGTCCACTCGATGTGCTGCTTTGCCCAGGCCACGAGCTGCGTTGAAACGGGGGCGCCGCTCACGCTGCGGGCAGCGAGCGCGCGCAGGTGGCGGTTCTCCAGCGGAAGGGTGCGGTTGGCCAGGCGCCAGCGACACACGAGCGCAGGCGTGCCGAGCTCGAAGCCGGCAAATGACGGCGTGTCGTTCTTCTCGTCCTGCATATTGCCTCCCTGGCGGTCGTCCGGCAACGCGCCCCGGCGGGCGCAGGGCCGGCCGGGGCGCGGATGATACAAAGGGACTGTCCCTTTGTATCCTAGTGGCGGAAGTGGCGGTTGCCAGTGAAGACCATCGCGATGCCGCGCTCGTTGCAGGCCTCGATGGACTCGTCGTCGCGCTTGGAGCCGCCGGGCTGAATGATGCAGGTCACGCCGTGCTCGGCGAGCACGTCCACGTTGTCGCGGAACGGGAAGAAGGCGTCGGACGCGCAGGCGTAGCCGCCCTTCTCCACGCCCATGCGCTCGCAGGCCTCGTCGGCGCGCTCGCAGGCGAGCAGCGCGGAGTCAACGCGGTTGGGCTGGCCCGGGCCCATGCCGATGCCGGCCTTGCCCTTGGAGACCAGGATCGCGTTGGACTTCACGCCCTTGCAGACTCGCCAGGCAAACATGAGCTCGTCCATCTCCTCCGGCGTGGGCTTGCGCTCCGTGGGACAGGTGAAGGTCTCGGGGTCCTCGGAGACGGAGTCCACGTTCTGCAGCAGCACGCCGCCATCGATGGAGCGTAGCTCGTACTCGGCGTGGCCGCCCACGCCGCCGGTGGCCAGCACGCGCAGGTTGGGGCGCTTGGCCATGCGCTCGACGGCCTCGGGGGTGTAGCTCGGGGCGATGATGACCTCGACGAACTGACCGTTTTCGTCAAAGGCGTGCTCCACCAGCTCGAAGGGCACCTCGCGGTTGCAGGCGATGATGCCGCCGAAGGCGCTCTTGGGGTCGCACGCAAAGGCGCGGTCGTACGCGGTGGTAACGTCGTCCGCCACGGCGGAGCCACAGGGGTTCTGGTGCTTGAGGATCACGCAGGCCGGGCCGTCGAACTCGCGAACGAGGTTCCAAGCGGCGTCCGCGTCGAGGTAGTTGTTGTAGGAGAGCGGCTTGCCCTGGAGCTGCTCGGCGCCCACGAGCGGGTACTCGGAGGAGCCCAGCTCGGCAAAGTCGTCCGCAAAGCGGTAGACGGCGGCCGTCTGCTGGGGGTTCTCGCCGTAGCGCAGGTCGTCGACCTTCTCCAGGTAGACGCCCAGCTCGTCCGGCGTGGCGGGGGCGTCCTCGGCGTCCTCGAGCTCCTCGGGGAAGTCCTCGTCGTAGCGGTCGGCCAGCCAGTTGGCGATGGCCGCGTCGTAGCAGGCCGTAGTCTCATAGACCTTGAGCTGCAGGTAGCGGCGCAGCTCGAGCGTGGTGCAGCCGCCCAGGGCACGCATGGTGTCCAGAACCTCGTCGTAGTCGTCCGGGTCGGAGACCACGGTCACGGAGTCGGCGTTCTTGGCCGCGGAGCGCAGCATAGAGGGGCCGCCGATGTCGATGTGCTCGATGGCGTCGTCGAAGGTGACCTCGGGGTTGGCCACGGTCTTCTCGAACTCATAGAGGTTCACGACCACGAGGTCAATCATGCCGATGCCGTGCTCGGCGGCCTCGGCCATGTGGGACTCGTTGTCGCGACGGGCGAGAAGGCCACCGTGCACCTTGGGGTGCAGCGTCTTCACGCGGCCGTCCATCATCTCGGGGAAGCCCGTGTACTGCTCGATGGGAACGACGTGAACGCCGGCCTCCTCGAGCACGCGCGCGGTGCCGCCGGTGGAGATCACCTCGACGCCGAACTCGTCCTCGAGCGCCTTGACGAAGGCGACGACGCCCGTCTTGTCCGTGACGGAGACGAGCGCTCGCTTGATGGGAGTGTCTGCCATTGCCCCTCCTTGGGTTTGACGACGACATGTTGTACCGTCATCACTACGATACCGCAGCTGGAGGACAACATGACGGAGACTGAAAACTTGACATTTCGCGCGTTCGCGCCGGAGGACTTTGAGCGCGTTGCGGTGCTCCTGGGGCGCACGTGGCTTCCGGAGTTTGAGGAGGCGGCGCAGCGTGCGGCGAGCCAGATCGAGCTGGCGCACTATCTCGCGCAGACCACGTGGTCGCTTCTTGCCGAGCGCGCGGGGGAGATCCTGGGCGCGGTCCTTCTTTCCGAGCACGGGGCTGCGGCAACGGACGATGCGGGCTGGGCGGAGCTGGAGGCCCGCCTGACGAGGGCGGCCGAGAAGGACCCGGGGCTCGCGAAGGCGGTGCGCACCGAGATGGACGGCGTGCGCGAGGAGGCGGAGCTGGAGCACGACTACCTTGCGGGCGGGCCGCTCGGCGCGGACGCCGCGGTCAAGCTGCTCATTGTCTCCCCGGACGCAAAGGGGCTGGGCCTTGGCGGGAAGCTCTTCTCTGCGGCGCTCGAGCGCCTGCGCGAGACGGGCGCCGCGGGCTACCACCTGCTCACAGACGACAGCTGCGACTTTGGCTTCTACGAGCACAAGGGCCTCACGCAGGCGATGCGCCGTCGCTCGCGCGCGTACTGGCCTGGCGTTGACCCCGAGAAGGACGAGTTCTACGTCTACGTCTACGAGCAGGGACTGTGACAAAGGGGTCAGACCCCTTTGTCACATTTGGGAGGCGCGTGATGGGCGAGAAGAACCAGGGGGTGCGCGGGCGATTTGCGCCCACGCCTTCGGGGCGCATGCACCTGGGCAACGCGTTTGCCGCACTCGTAGCGTGGCTCTCTGCGCGCGCCGCGGGCGGAGAGATGGTACTGCGGATCGAGGACCTTGACCCGCGCGCGGCCAACCGCGAGCGGGCGGAGGCGCTGATCGAGGATCTCCGCTGGCTGGGGCTGGACTGGGACGAGGGGCCGTACTGGCAGAGCGAGCGTGGCGAGGCCTACGCAGACGCGATCGCACGCTTGGACGCAGCCGGCCTCACCTACCCCTGCTTCTGCTCGCGCGCCGAGCTGCACGCCGCGAGCGCGCCGCACGCCTCCGACGGCACGCCCATCTACGCCGGGACGTGCCGCGGCCTCTCGGCAGACGAGGTGGCACGGCGCACGGCGCAGCGACCCCCGGCAACACGACTGCGCGTGCCCAACGCAGCGGACCCCGCGGGAACCATTGAGTTTCTCGACCTCCGCTACGGCACGAATCGCGAGGTGCTTGCCAGCGAGTGCGGAGACTTTCTCGTGCGACGCAGCGACGGCGTGGTTGCCTACCAGCTCGCCGTGGTGGTGGACGACGCCCTCATGGGCGTGACGCAGGTCGTGCGCGGACGCGACCTCTTGGGCTCGTGCGCACGGCAGATCTACCTTGCCGGTCTTCTCGGCTTTGACGCGCCCCAGTACGGACACGTGCCGCTGCTCGTTGCCCCAGACGGGCGCCGCCTTGCCAAGCGCGAGAAGGACCTCGACCTCGGAGCCCTGCGCGAGCGCGGCGTGAGCGCGGAGCGCGTGGTGGGCACGCTCGCCGCGGCCGCCGGCCTGGCCGAACCCGGCTGCGAGGCCACGCCCACCGAGCTCGTGAGCGCCTTCTCCTGGAGCCGCCTGTGGCGCGAGGACATTGTCGTGAACGAAGCTCTTCTCGCCGCGCTCACAAAACCTCGCACCTAGTCTATCTGTTATAAAGTTTAGCGATAAGCATTTCAAGTAAAGGCGCTGAAAGTCTTAGTAGGTGCGAGGTTTTTGCGCCAAAGGGTTTTGCGCACGCGAAGGTTGAGCGATGCTCGTTTGTGGGGTATCATGCTCTAGCACCTATTGGAGAGCTGACCGAGAGGCCGAAGGTGCTCGCCTGCTAAGCGAGTATAGGATGCAAATCCTATCTGGGGTTCGAA
>CALULC010000108.1 GCA_944321385.1 uncultured Atopobiaceae bacterium | reverse complement strand
TGCCAGAGCGAGTTTGCGCTCGAGAGCCTCATCGACCTTCTCGCCGACGAGGTGGGCATCTCCCCGTGGGAGATTCGGTACCGCAACGCCATCGAGCCGGGCAAGGTCCTGCCCAATGGCCAGATCGCCGACCGCTCCACCGCTCTCAAGGAGACCCTGCTCGCGGTGCGTGACGTCTACGAGGCGCACCCCGGCCACGCCGGCCTTGCCTGCGCGATGAAGAACGCGGGTGTGGGTGTGGGCCTGCCCGACGCCGGCCGCTGCAAGATCCGCGTGGAGGACGGCCGCGCCGTGGTCTACTCCGCCACCTCCGACATCGGCCAGGGCTGCAACACCGTCTTCCTGCAGGACGTTGCCGAGGCCACCGGACTTCCGCTCGCCAACATCGTGAACGGCGAGTGCTCCACCGAGAACGCGCCCGACTCCGGCACCACCTCGGGATCTCGCCAGACTCTCATCACCGGCGAGGCCGTGCGCGGCGCGGCGTTCCTGCTGCGCGACGCCATGCTTGCGGTGGAGGAGGGGACCGAGACCGGAATGGAGCCCGTGGTCGCCCACGGCGACGGCTTCACGGTCGAGTACGCCGACGGCACGCCCTACGTGGGCCCGGGCGCCGGCTACCACGCGGCCGACCCCGTGGCCGCGCTCGCCAAGCTCGAGGGCCGCGAGTTCTCCTATGAGTACCTCGAGAAGACCGACAAGCTCGGCGCGGACGTCCCCAACCCCAAGAGCCACGTGGCCTACGGTTACGCCACGCATGTGGTGATCCTGGATGACGACGGCCGCGTGACCGAGGTCCACGCCGCGCACGACTCCGGCAAGGTGGTGAACCCCATCGCCATCCAGGGCCAGATCGAGGGCGGCGTGCTCATGGGCATGGGCTACGCGCTCACCGAGCGCTTTGACCTCGAGGACTGCGTCCCGCAGGTGAAGTTTGGCACGCTTGGCCTCTTCCGAGCGCCTGACATCCCCTACATCAACGCCATCTACGTCGAGAAGGACGAGCTGCTGGACGTGGGCTATGGCGCCAAGGGCATCGGCGAGATCGCCACGATCCCCACCGCGCCCGCGGTCCAGAACGCCTACCGCACCCTCACCGGCGAGCTCCAGACCGAGCTCCCGCTCAAGAACACGTACTACTCGCGCGACTAGGAGCGCGTTCGACACACCCTTGCGACCAGGAATGCTCCGCCTCGTCGCATGTCCCTTGCAGAGGGCCCGCCGGTACGCCATGCCCGGCGGGCCCTCGTTCTTCTCGGCCCTCTACGCGCCGGCACTCATGAGTGTCGGCTCTCGCCGCGTTTTCAGCCGACACTCCCGCACGGAATGCGAGAAGAGCCCCGCACTCCTGCCCATAACCCGTCAACTAAGACGGCACTCATGAGTGCGGGCTCGCTCCGATAGCATGACGTTGGCGTCGAGCTCAACCTTATGCCGGCTCATGACAGGGCTCCATCCTCTTGAGCTCCTGCTGGAGACCTCCTCCTGACTCCTGCTGTTGAGTCCCCAGAGCGGCAGCTCTCGATAGAACTTCTCCGTGACGAGAAGAACGTTGGGGTCGGGCTCATCGCGAAAGGGGTCTGCGAGCGAGCGCTGTAGAGCACGGACGTCAGCCAGCGGCCTTCGACTCCGCCTCCAGAAGGGCAAGGGCCGCGCGGTACTTCTCGCCCCGTCGCGCAAGCTCATCTGCGAGCGGCAGCCCGCCGCCCACGTAGCACATCCTGGGCCACGTGCGCCCTACGTGTTCGAATGCCCTGCCGTATGCGGTTTGATGCCCGGCTGTCGCGATGGTAACGGGTAAAATAGCGTCCTACGTAAGTGGGATCTTCCGAGTGCCGCGATGGACAGCGGGGGCGTATCGATGCCGCACTACGACAACTTCATCAGCTACCGCAGGGCGGGTTCCTCCGAGCAGGCGAAGATGATCTTCGACGCCTTGCGGGAGCAGGGGCTCACGGCGTTCTATGACCGTGACAGCCTGCGGTCTGGCGTGTTCGACGAGCGCCTCATCGAGGCGATTGACGGCGCCACCAATGTCATCCTGCTCTTGGGACCTGGAGCGCTTGACCGTTGTTCGAACCCGGAGGACTGGCTGCGTCGCGAGATCGTCGAGGCACTCGATCGTCACAAGAACATCGTCCCCGTGTTCATTAATGGGTTCGTGTTCCCCGACGAGCTGCCATCCGGGCTGGAGGGCCTCAGCCGAATAAACGGAATCGAGTTCGACCTCGAGTACTTCGACAGCTTCATCCAGAAACTCACCGCGCGTTTTTTGAACGCGGGAGATGTGGCGGAGATTGTGAGCGACGCGCCCGAAGACTTCATGGTCGAGGGCGGGACGCTCATCCGCTTTCTGGGTAGAGGGCGCAAGGTCGTCATACCCGCGGGCGTCCGCACGATCGGAGAGCAGGCTTTCAAAGACGCGACTCGCGTGGAGGAAGTCGTGCTTCCCGAGGGGCTCGAGAGCATGGAAGACGGCGCTTTCGAACGGTGCAACAACCTCACGCGCGTCGTCATCCCTGACAGCGTGACGCGCATTGGCCGACGCGCCTTCAGTCGCTGTTACGAGCTGGCGTACGTTGATATGGGGTTGGGGTTGCGTTACGTGCTGGACGAGGCGTTCTCGTTCTGTACGCGTCTCATGCAGCTTGAGGTGGGCCCTGCCGTCGAGTATTTCGTCTCGTCCGCGGTCAACGGGTGCAGCAAGCTCGCGCGCATTGAGGTTAACCCCGCTAACACGCATTTTGTGAGCACTGATGGCGTGCTCTACACGGCTGGCTTTGAGACGCTCGTGCGCTGCCCCGAGGCCACGAGGCTCAGCGAGATTATTGTTGACGCACGTACGCGCGAGCTCGCCGCGTGGAGCTTCTCGGCCTGCAACAACGTCACGCAGGTTTCACTGCCCGTGGGCCTCCGGCGAATTTGCGCGCATGCTTTCGAAGACTGCCAGCGACTTGCGCGGGTCACGATTCCCGATACCACGGTCGAGGTTGAGCTCGACGCCTTTCTCGGCTGGTCGAGCGGGCAAGAGATCGTATGGGGCGCCGGCTTTGAGCCGCCAAACGACTGGCGCGTCGGGCGTGCGGCAGGTCACGAGCCTCTTGATGACAGCCAGGCGCCCACGTCGGAGTTTATGCTCGTCAAGACTGTGTTCGAGGCATATGAGGAAGCCGAGAGCATGGCGCGCATGCTGCTCGACGCGCATCTCATCGTCTCGGGACAGATTGGGCATATCCAGTCGCTCTACATCTGGGAGCGGGAGTTCTGTTCCGAGGCAGAGATAGAGCTCACATGCTTCACCACGCGGCGCAACTACCCTGCGGTCGAGGCATTCATCAAGTCGAGACACTCCTATGAGGTTGCGGAAATCATCGGTGTGCCCATCCTGGGCACAACCGACGAGTTTGGCGCGTGGATTCGCGACTATGTGACGCCTGGGGCAGAGACATCCGATGCCGCCACATCCGCGGCAGAAACGTCCGCAGCCGACCATCTTGCGCCCGAGACGTCCGTAACGGAGGAGGAGAAATCATGACTGACGCATGTGTCGTGCTTACCACGTTTGAGAACAGGGATCAGGCACGTCCCGTGATTGACGCTCTTATTTCAGAGAGGCTCGCCGCCTGCGTGCAGATGATGGACATCGAGAGCTCCTACACCTGGCAGGGTGTGGTGGAGCACGAGCCCGAGGTGCTCGTGCTCATCAAGACCACGACGGCCGTCTATCCCATGCTCGAGAAGCGTCTGGCGGAGCTGCACCCCTACGACGTGCCCGAGATTCTCCAGATTCCCGTTGCTTCGGGATCCCGGGCCTATCTCGCCTGGATGGCGGAGAACACGAGATAGTCGGCAAGACGCCAAGAATTCGCCCGATTGCCATGGGCGTGCTCTCCGCCGTCTGGTGACAGGGGAGCCTAGGCGACTGGGCGCCCGCGTCTGACCTACCCCTGCGACAAGGACCCGCGGGCCCGTCGGGCGGTCGCGTTTGACCTCGCGGTCCTTCTCGGCCCTCTACGCGCCGGCACTCATGAGTGCCGGCTTCCGCCGCGTTTCCAGCCGACACTCCCGCACGGAATGCGAGAAGAGCCCCGCACTCCTGCCCATAACCCGTCAACTAAGCCCGCACTCATGAGTGCGGGCTCATCGGATGATGGCTCGGGAGCAACTTCTCTCGTGGGAGCAGGATTATTCTGGCGAGAATAATCTTGCGGCCGAGAAGAACGCGGCGCTTCTAGCGCAGCCCCTTACAATCAACGCTCCCGTCACGCTACGGAAACACAGGTAAGGCAAAGTTACCCTTTGTGTAGCTGAAACTGCCCGCGCCCCGTCGAGAGGCCCTCCATGTTTGACATCTTCATGTCCGCTATCACCGCCCTGAACGACAACGTGCTGTGGGGCGTCCCCATGGTCGTGCTGATGCTCGGGACCGGCGTGTTTTTGCTCTTCATCATCAAGGGCGTCGTGTTCTCGCGCTTCAACGTAGTCATGCGCTACACCACCAAGACGCTCTTTCAGCGCCGGGACAAGTCCGAGGCGGGGGAGGGCACCATCTCGCCCTTCCAAGCGGTGTGCACCGCGCTCGCGGCGACGCTCGGCACCGGCAACATCGTGGGCGTGGCGCTCGCGGTGGCCACGGGCGGCCCGGGCTCGATCTTCTGGCTGTGGCTCTCCGCGCTGGCCGGCATGGTCATCAAGTTCTGCGAGGTCACGCTCTCGGTGGCGTA
>CALULC010000107.1 GCA_944321385.1 uncultured Atopobiaceae bacterium | reverse complement strand
GTCGTCGACAAGCACTACATCGGCGACCCCGCCACCATCGAGGCCAAGATCAACGCCGTCGCCAACCAGGGCAAGGCCAAGTAGCCAACACGCTCGCTCAAAGCGCGATGACGAGGCCCCCGGGAAGCCTGAGGGCCTTTTCTTGCCCGAAGGCCGTGCGGCGCGAAGCGGAGCCGTGCCGAAACTCCGCGCCCCACCCCCGCCACAACTCTGTCCCCCAACCCGCCATAAACTCCGACTTTTGCACGAGCGCTCAGGACCGGCGATTAGTTTACGTTTGCATATGTGCTGGTAGAACGGGCGCACCGGGTTTCTCGCCTGGCGAGAAGGACGGTGCGCTCGTGCAAAAGTCGGAGTTCCCGCGAGGGCGCCGGACGCGCCGCGGGGCGGCCCCAAATGTTGCGTCAACAAATTCCCCGGGCGCGACCCCACAATGGAGGCAACGTCACCGGCCAGAGAGGAGCCCAACCATGACCCGACAGATCACCCGCAGAGAGCTCCTAGCCGCAGGCACGCTCGGCATGGCCGCAACGCTCAGCATGGCCGCCTGCGGAGGGCGGCCCGCTCAGGAGTCCGAGTCCATCAATCAGGATGCCTCCGACCAGGAAGCCCCAAAGGAAGATGGGGCCTCTGAGCTTGATGAATCGCCCTTGGCCCTCATTGGAGCGTTTCACTCATCGACAGGGCATTATGAGTCCCGCGAATTCGCGAATGGTACTGCCACTCCCGAAGAAATTGCACAAGGAACAGAGAATCTGCAGCAAAGCGAAGCATCAAACGG
The DNA here is from genome assembly GCA_944321385.1 of uncultured Atopobiaceae bacterium. Classification (GTDB taxonomy): domain Bacteria; phylum Actinomycetota; class Coriobacteriia; order Coriobacteriales; family Atopobiaceae; genus Thermophilibacter. The sequence continues at coordinate 4,080 of CALULC010000107.1, read as the reverse complement.
CACAAAACAATCTTCGTAGCCGCTGAGTTACGGGCAGACGAAAGGGAAAACTCGACACGGGAGCGGTCAGCTCCTTCAACACGGGCGAACTCCACTCCGCCGCACGCCTTGTCATCGATGACATCAATGAGTACAACGATTGCTATGACCTCAACAATACAAACAAGGTCTATGCAGCAACGCTTTCCGAACTCGGGTATTACGACGGAACATATGCCGCCACGCTTTACGGAGGTTCCGAAGAATCGGTCCGGGTCATCTTTGTGTTCTTAATCGGAAATGCCGATTATGAAAATGGCCAGCAGGCACATCTCGAGCGGGGATCCTTCTCACCCGACTTTCCTCTCACGGAAATCGTTGAGGTGGAAAGCCCCAACGCGATCGTTGAGCAGCTTTCGAGCTGAAAGTGAGGTAGACCCCCGCTTTTATCTCCGAAGTGCCCGCTCAATGAGCGAGACAGCACGGTCGGCAAGATAGAGCGGGATGTTGAGCAGATCGCCGTCCATCGAGAGGTTGCGCATAGAGAGGCGCACGCGCAGCGGCGTGGCATCGGCGTGCTTCCGTGCGTAGTAGCGCAGGCTCGGCGAGTCGACAGAGGTCCCCGACTTCACCTCGATGGGCACGATTGTATTGCCCAGCTGGACGAGAAGGTCCACCTCATGACGGGGTTTCTCGTTCGTCCAGTACCCCGGTGGCGCATCAAGCTGGGGAGCGAACGCCTGAAGCGCGTAGTTCTCGGCAAACGCTCCCTTGAACTCCGTGAACAGGCCGTCCGGAAGAGAGAACGCAGACGAGTCGAGCCTCGAGAGTCTCCGCAGCAGCCCGACGTCCATGCAGTAGGCCTTGAACGCGGACGCACTGTCATATGCGCTCAGGGGTAGCCCGCCTCCGCCGTTCTGCCTGACGCGCATCACAAGCCCGGCGTCTGCCAGCCACTCCACCGCGTCCTCGTACTCACGCGCCCGCGCACCGTCGCGCACGAGCCCCCACACGAACTTCTTGTTCTCGCGTGAGAGCTGAGCCGGAAGGGAGTGCCATATGAGCGAGAGCTTGGCAAAAAGTGACGCTCCGCCGTGCTTTGCAAAGTCGCGCTCATAGGAGTCGAGAAGGTCGGAGAGCACCTTGTCAACCTCTGCCACATCCATGAGCTCCGCCCACCTGAGCACTGCCTCAGGCATGCCGCCGGTCGAGAAGTACTGACGCAGACGCTCCTCGAGCTGATTTGAAAAGAGATTCGGAAGCGGCTCGAAAGAATCGATCTGACGCGCGTAGCTATCCAGGTTGCCCGCGTCAATCGCGCGCAGAAACTCGGAGAACGTGAGCGGGTACATGTCAAGGAACTCGACCTTGCCCACCGGAAACGAGCCCCTGTCCCGTGCGAGCCTGACGCCGAGCAGCGAGCCCGCGCAGGCGACGTGATACTCCGGGGCCTCCTCACAGAAGTACTTGAGCGCGCCGATTGCCGCAGGGCAGTCCTGGATCTCATCGAGAATCAGCAGCGTCTCTCCCGGGTCAATCGGCTGACCAGTCGCGAGGGCAAGGTTTGCAACGATGCGCCGAGGATCATGGGTAACCTCAAAGAGCTGCGCATACTCGCTCGGAACCCCTGGGGCAACATCCTCCAGCGTCACGTAGACATAGTTGCGATAGCGCGTGCGCCCAAACTCCTTGAGAGCCCAGGTCTTCCCGACTTGTCGAGCCCCCTTGAGCATGAGCGGCTTACGATGCGGCGAGGCCTTCCACGTGTCCAGTTGCCGCAGTATGTCTCGCTCCATGAGATTCCTTCCGATAATGTGATTTTGCTCACATTATATCCATTGTAATATGTGAGTGTTCTCACATTATCGGAAGTCTTTGGCACTCTAGCTTCCAAAACCAATGCTTGTCTGGAGGCCGTGTGACGTGGCGGCGAAACCGTGCCGCAACTCCGCTCCCACCCCGCCGCACCCCCCGCGCCCCGACCCACCGCGCCCCCGCGCCCCACCCGCAGCAACTCCGACTTTTGCACGAGCGCTCGGGTCCGGCGAATAGTTTATGTTTGCATATGCGCTTGTAGAACGGGCGCACCGGGTTTCTCGCCTGGCGAGAAGGGCGGTGCGCTCGTGCAAAAGTCGGAGTTGCGGCAGGAGGCGGGAGCTAAAAGAGTGCGACGCCCGCTCTGAGGGGGTGAGCGGGCGTCGCAGGGGTTCGCCGTTCGCAACGGGGAGAGGGGCCGTTGCTCGGGCTGGGTTAAACGCGTCGTGCCGTCCGAGTCTGTGTTCTTCTCGGCACATTTGTTAGTATAGGGTAACTTTGATTCCCTCATAGCAGGCCGGCGCGATTCATAGGTTCTCCATAAGTTAGCCACGTCTTACTATTTGGCCCCTACCCCAGCGCCACGTCGAGGACCATCATTACCACAAAGCCCACGATGAAGCCAAGCGTGCCCACGTTGGAGTGCTCGCCGAGGTGCGCCTCGGGTATGAGCTCCTCGACCACCACGTAGATCATCGCACCCGCGGCAAAGGAGAGCAGCCAGGGCATGACCGGGGCAATCCAGCCGCTCATGAGCACAACGAGCACGCCGAAGATGGGCTCCACGATGCCAGAGAGACTCCCCGCCACAAAAGCGCGACGACGACTCATGCCCTCGCGTGCGAGCGGCAGCGAGACCGCCGCGCCCTCGGGGAAGTTCTGCAGGCCAATTCCCAGGGCAAGGGCCACCGCCATACCGAGGTATGCCTCCCCTGTCGCACCGGTCGTCTGCGCAGCCATGGCAAAGAGCAGGCCAACGGACATGCCCTCAGGGATGTTGTGCAGCGTCACGGCCGAGACGAGAAGCGTCGTGCGCTTCCAGGTGGAGCGAATGCCCTCGGGCTCCTTCGCTCCTGCGTGGAGGTGCGGCAGCAGTGTGTCGAGCGCCATGAGAAAGCCCACGCCCAGGAGAAACCCGCTCGCCGCGGGGACCCAACCGTGGAAGCCCATGTCCTCGGCCTGCTCGATCGCGGGGTTGAGCAGGGACCACACGCTGGCGGCAACCATCACGCCCGCGGCAAAACCGAGGAAGATGTGGTGCATGAGCTTGCGCTCGGAGCGGAAGAAGAAGACCACCGCCGAGCCAGCCGTGGTCATGAGCCACGTAAAGCTGCAGCCCAGCACCGCCCACGTGAGGGCAAGAGAGAGGTTATCCATCGTACGCGCTCCTCAGCTACCCAGAAGATGCCAAAAGTGAAAGCATGGGCAGATCAGCTCCGCCCCTTAAGTAGTACCCAGTTTGTATCATTTATCTACCTGCAGTTTTGCTGGAAACCAAATAGAGCGACGCGCCGCCGGCGAGAAGGGCCGACGGCGCGCCAGGCTATTGGCAGGTTGTTTCTGCGGTAGTGCTACCTCCTCTTTGAAGGGCTAGGCGAGCTGGGCGAGGACCTTCTCGTCGCTCTGCTCGGTCTTGGGCATCGGACGCGCGATCTGGAAGATCATGCCGGCGAGCAGCACAAACGCAACCACGGTCCACGCGCCGAAGTTCCCCAGCACAAAGAGCTCCCAGAGCTGGTTGATGATGAGGCCCACGCACCAGGCAAAGACGCACTGGTAGCCGATCGCGAACCAGAACCACTTGGGCGAGTCCATCTGCCGGCGGATGGTGCCGATGGCCGCAAAGCACGGCGCGTCGAGCATGTTGAACGCCACGAACGCGCACATCGCGCCCGCGTGCATGACGCCGGCGCCGTCGGTGAACATCGCCGCGAAGGCCTGCCACATGACCGGGTCGCCCTCGGTGGCCTCGCCCAGGCCGAAGATCGTACCAAAGGTGGAGACCAGGTTCTCCTTGGCGATGAGGGCGTTGATGGAAGCGGCGGTCGCCTGCCAGCTGTCGGCGCCGAGCGGCGCGAAGATCCACGAGATGGCACCGGCCACGATGGCGAGCAGCGAGTAGTCGGCGCTGTACTCGGGCGCGCCCGGCAGCGAGGCGAGGAAGCCAAAGGAGCCGTCGCCACCCTCCCACGAGGCAAAGCCAAAGCTGGAGAGGAACCACACGATAACGCACGCGGCAAAGATGATCGTCGCGGCCTTCTTGAGGTACGCGGAGATGCGCTCCCA
>CALULC010000106.1 GCA_944321385.1 uncultured Atopobiaceae bacterium | reverse complement strand
CTCGGCGGCGAGCCGATGGAGCCCGAGAACCAGCAGGGGCTCGTGGGCTTTCTCGAGGCGGTGCGCGAGCGCTTTGGCAGCGAGAAGTCCATCTGGCTCTTCTCGGGCCACACGTGGGACCAGCTGGCGCCCGGCGGCGCATGGAACCTGGGCGACGTGACCGACCGTCTGCTCGACACGCTGGACGTGCTCGTGGACGGACCCTTCGTGCAGGACCTCCACGACATCACGCTGCGCTTCCGTGGCTCCTCCAACCAGCGCCTCATCAACGTCCCCGCCACGCTCGAGGCGCCGGGTGACGACGTTGTCTGGTGGGAGGACGAGCCGCTCTTCTCCACGCACACGATGGAGTAGCGCCCGCGCCGAGCCGCCGTGGCCCCCGAGTTGGGTTGGATTGATGGCAATTTGACCTCTTATGACGCTCACGACGCTCTGACAGCCGCCCACGAACTCGTCGTCATCTTTTTTGGCGCGCTTCTCCCCTCTGACCTCGACGTGAAAGCTGAGAGCAGAGAGTCGTCAGTTTCAGCCGCCCGCGACTTGGTAGCCTCCTGTGCACACCGCGACAAAGGAGGAGCCATGAGCGTACCCAAGACCGTCGGAGACGTGTTTGAGAGCGCCAAAGCGCCGTACTCGCACATGAGCGAGGAGGACGCGCGTCTGTTCTACGGGACGATGAACGCCCTTCTCGTCTACGCAAACCAGCGCCTGCACGTGGTCAAGCCGAGCAGCCTGAGGCCGCGCCCCGGATGTCCGGACATGCTCTACGTGAACGGCGGGCGCGTCTCGGAGGCGCTCTGGCGCAACCGCGCGATCATCGACGACTTTGTGCGCGAGAACCCGCTCGGCGTCAGCCCGGCGCAGATCGAGACCGCGCGTCCGTGGCGTCACGCCCTTCGCGACATGTTCACCGTCATCGACGCAAACGAGGACCGGGCGCTCTACATGAACGAGGACCGGATCTTTGTCGTGGGGGCGGCACAGGACCCGGCAGACGCGCACGTCCACCACATCCCCTCGCTCATGCTGCTCACCCTCGTGCCCTTCAAGGGCGGCATCCTCACGGACGGCAAGACGCTCCATCTCTCCCCCAGGCCGGTATCGTGGGCAATCCCCCTGATTGGTGAGCAGATCGCCCAGCTCGCGGCGCACCGGCCCATTGCCACGGCCCATCAGCTCGAGGTCTACATGCGCGGCGTCCCGGACGACGAGAACCGCGTCAGCGAGCGCTTCCAGCGAATCGTCGACCGCGGCTTTGCGTCCGGCGAAATTGCATGACGGCCGCGGACGTGGGGTCGGGTGCCTGTGCTAGCCTGCAGTAGCAGAGCCAACCATGAAGGGGATCACATGAGAGTCGAGCACGTCGCGCTGTACGTCAACGACCTCGAGGGAACGCGGGGGTTCTTCGAGCGCTACTTCGGAGCCGTCTCGGGCAAGGGCTACCTCAACCCGGTCACGCGCTTTCGCTCCTACTTTCTGACCTTTGACGACGGGGCGCGGCTTGAGATCATGACCAGGCCGGACATGAGCGACGCCGAGAAGAGCCCCATGCGGACGGGCTGGGCTCACGTGGCCTTCTCCGTGGGCTCCGAGGCCGAGGTGAACCGCCTCACGTTCGAGCTCGCACAGGCCGGCTACGAGATCGTGAGCGGGCCGCGCACCACCGGCGACGGCTACTACGAGAGCTGCGTCCTCGGCCCCGAGAACAACCTCATCGAGATCACGGTCTAGCCTCATCATCAGTCACTCGTCAGGGCGGCGCGGCGAGGTCTCGGCGCTCAGACAGCTTGCCGCAAAGGGCGCGGCAAGAACTCGCGGCGAGACCTCCCCGCGCCGCCTCTCGAAAGGTTGACCGCCGGGGGCGAGCTGACCGCAGGCTAGCGACTAGAGGAAGACGTGCTCGGAGAGGCGCTCGAAGGCCTCCTGGACGCGAGAGAGCGGAAGCGCGAGGTTCATGCGGATGTGGCAGGGGCCATGGAAGGCGCGGCCGTCCTGCCAGTAGACGCCCACGCGCCAGCCTGCCCGCAGCAGCTCGTCGATCGTGCGCCCGTTCTTCTCGCACCATGCCCCGCAGTCGAGGAAGAGCATGTAGGTGCCCTGCGGACGGAACACGCTGACGCCGTCGAGGTTCTTCTCGATGTATTCGCACGCCCAGTCCACGTTGCCCGCGATGACCTGGTTGAGCTCGTCCGCCCACGCGCGACCCTCGGGACCGTACGCACCGACGAGCGCATGCTGCGAGAGCACGTTCATGTGGTTGTAGTGGGTCTTCTTGCCCTTGGAGGCAACGCGATCGCGCAGGTAGTCGTTGTAGATGACGTGGTAGCTGCCGATAAGCCCGGCGAGGTTGAAGGTCTTGCTCGGCGCGTAGAGGGCGATCGTGCGCTCGTGCGCGTCCTCAGAGACGGACTGCGTGGGGATGTGCGTCACGCCCGGCCGCACGATGTCCGACCAGATCTCGTCCGAGACGACGACGCAGTCGTAGGCGCGGAAGAGCTCCATGGCGCGCTCGATCTCCCAGCGCTCCCAGACGCGTCCGCAGGGGTTGTGCGGGGAGCAGAAGATCGCCACGTGGATGTGCTTCTCGGCAAGCCGGCGCTCCATGTCCTCGAAGTCCATGCGCCAGACGCCGCCCTCGTCCTGCACGAGAGGAGAGTGAACGATGTCAAAGCCGTTGTCCTCCAGCGCGTGCGTGAAGCCGATGTAGGTGGGGCTGTGCACGAGCACCGGGTCCCCAGGCGCCGCAAAGGAGCTCACCGCCGAGACCACGCCGCCGAGCACGCCGTTCTCGTAGCCGATGTGCTCCGGGCGCAGGTCCGCGACGCCCTTGCGGTCACGGTGCCAGTCGATGATGGCCTGGTGGTAGGCGTCGCTCGGCTGGAAGTAGCCAAAGGTCGGGTACTGGAGGCGCTCCTCGATCGCGCGCGTGATCGAGGGCGCCACGGGAAAGCTCATGTCCGCGACCCACATCGGAATGGGTTCAAAGCCGGCGTCCGGCGCGGGGTAGCCCGAGTCCGGGGCCCCGATGGCGTCGAGCGCGAGCGCGTCGTGTCCCGCGCGGTCCAGGACGGTGGTGAAGTCGTAGGTCATGGGGAGTCCCTTCGTTGTTGCTCCCCAACAGCATACGCCGTTCTTCTCGCCCGCGCCGGTCCGCCTGCGCCGGTCCGCCCGCAACGCCCCGTCCGTCCGAACCATTAACACGCACGGTTTGTTTAAACATCACATATCCGCAGTTGAAAATAACACGCATTGCAAACCGTGCGTGTTAATCGCCAACCAAAAGGCCGCACCGCCCGCCCCCGCAAACGCCCACCCCCAACAGAAAGGCCCGCCATGCTCCTCACAACATGCAACCAGACGGCCCTCCGTGCGCTGCGCGTCTTCAGGAGCGCACGCGGCGCCCTTCCCGCCGAGCGCCACGAGCTCCCCAGGCCAGACCCATTCCCCCAGCAGCGCTGGTCCAAGAGGCTCGTTCCTCTCGCCGCCCTTGGCCTCGCGTCTCCCCCAAGCGTAGAAGACCCCGTCGACGTGATTGTTCCCAACGCGGCAAGCCGCACCCAGGCGTCGTTCTTCTCGTGCCACGTCATGCCGGCCGGGCTTCCCACGGACTCGTACCTCACGCTCGGGAACGGCCTCTGCATCCCCTGCCCCGAGCTCCTCTTCCTGCAGATGGTCGCCATCATGACACCAGAGGCTCATGCCCTTCTTGGCTACGAGCTCTGCGGCACCTACTCTCGCTCCGCAACAGAGCCCAGAACCGGCGAGGTCACCTATGGCATTGCCCCGGCAACCAGCGTCGAGAAGATCGCCCGCTACCTAGACGGCTGCGGAAGGCGGACGGACGTCATGCTGGCGCGACAAAGCCTCAGGCTTGTGGCAGACAACGCCTGGTCGCCCATGGAGGCAATCGTCGCGCTGATGGCGCGCCTGCCTGTCACCAAAGGCGGGTACGGACTTGGGGAGGTTGCGCTCAACGTGCGACACGACGCCTTTCCCGAGCTGACGAGCCTTGGCTGCAGAGAGTCGCGCGTGCCGGACATCGAGATTGTGGGGACTCACGTTGGCTTCAACTACGACAGCCACGCCCACTTTGACCTCGACTCGATTGCTGCCGCTGCCCTAGATGACCACCCGGACGGCGCCATTTGGGATGTGCGCGAGAAGTACCTCGACGACCTCAGGCGCAATCGCGAGCTTGCGGCGATGGGACGCGTCATCCTCCCCGTGACCCCCAACGACTTGTTTGCCCCGAGCGGCCTTGATGCCGTCATGCTCGAGGCTGCGTTCGCGATGGAGGAGTTTGACGATCGCAGCGCCACATACCTGAGGGTATACCTTGGCTTTCGCTCGCTGGCGGCCGAGCGGCAGCGTTTGATCTGGTCGCTCCTTCCGTGGCCGGAGGGCAAGCGATACGCCTGCGAGCGGCTCGAGAAGGCGACGTGGAGGTCTAGGGTCGGCCACACATAAGAAATAACACGCACGGTTTGCCATGCGTGTTATTTCCAACTGCGGATATATGCCATTAAAGCAAACCGTGCATGTTAATCGGCGAGAAGGACCGGGACGCCGGAGCTTCACAGCCGCTGGCGAGAAGGACCGCGGGTCGGCACGGCGGCGAGACCGAACCAACGGCGTCTAGCCCAGGGCCTCCACGATCTTGTCGCCCATCGCGGCGGTACCGAGGACCTTCTCGGCCGGCGTGCTCTCGTCGGCGATGTCCACGGTGCGCCAGCCCTCGTCCAGCACGCGCGTGACCGCGGCGGCCAGCTCGTCGGCGGCGTCGTCCATGCCAAAGCTGTAGCGCAGCATGAGCTCCACCGAGAGGATCTGTGCGATCGGGTTGGCGATGCCCTGACCGGCGATGTCCGGCGCGGAGCCGTGGCTCGGCTCGTAGAGGGCCGTGCCGTCGCCCAGGCTCGCGGAGGCGAGCATGCCGAG
>CALULC010000105.1 GCA_944321385.1 uncultured Atopobiaceae bacterium | reverse complement strand
AGCTGGTTCATCGAGTCCTCGGGCTTGGCAAACTTGACCATCTCCACCTTGTCGAACTGGTGGACGCGGATGATGCCGCGCGTGTCGCGGCCGGCCGAGCCCGCCTCCTCGCGGAAGCACGGCGTGAAGGCGGTATACCACAGCGGCAGCTGGGAGGCGTCCAGGACCTCGTCGCGGTGCAGGTTGGTAAGCATGACCTCGGCCGTGGGGATGAGGTACAGGTCCGGGTTCACGTGGTAGAGGTCGTCCTCGAACTTGGGGAGCTGGCCCGTGCCAAAGAGCGTCTCGCGGTTGGTGATGACGGGCAGCCACCACTCCTTGAAGCCGGCCTTGACGTGCATGTCGATCATGAAGCTGATGAGGGCGCGCTCCAAGCGGGAGCCCAGACCGCCAAGCGCGTAGAAGCGCGCGCCGGCGATCTTGACGCCGCGGTCGAAGTCGATGATTCCCAGGTCCGGGCCAAGGTCCCAGTGCGCCTTTGCCTCGAAGTCAAACTCGCGCGGGGTGCCCCAGCGGCGGACCTCGGGGTTGTCGGAGTCGTCCTTGCCGTACGGGACGCTCTCGTGCGGGATGTTGGGGATGGCGGCAACCAGATCGAAGAGCTCCTGCTCGACCTCGTCGCGCTTGTCGTCGAGCTCGGCGATGCGCTCCTTGTTGGCGGCGACGCGCGCCTTGGCGGCCTCGGCCTCGTCCCGCTTGCCCTCGCGCATGAGCTGGCCGATCTCCTTGGAGACGGCGTTGCGCTCCGCCTGGAGCCGCTCGACCTCCACGATGACGGAGCGACGCTCCTCGTCAAGCTCGAAGAACTTCTCGCGGTCCCAGTGCGCGTTCTGACGGGACTCGCACGCCTTGTCCACGACGTCGGGATTCTCGCGAACGAACTTGATGTCGAGCATGTTCACTCCTCGCTTCTGGCTGTCCTGTCCGCGGGCACGTGCCCGGCGGCGCTCCAAGTATATACTTGTGCGCATCGAAAACGGCGCCCAGGGAGGCAGCATGCAGGCAATCGCGGATTTCGTCACGTGGCTCTTCAACGACAAGATGGGGGTTCTCTGCCTCATTGCGGGCGGAATCGTGATCTGCCTCATCATCGCCCTCGTCATGGAGCGCAAGACCAAGCGGCGCTACTTCAACCACGAGAAGTCCGAGGACGACTGGAGCCTCTTCGGCGACGAGGACGAGTAGAGGCCCGACGTTCTTCTCGGCCGGGCGCCCTTCTCGGCCCTGCCCCCCTCCTACGATTAGTGTACATAATCCGGTTTCAAATCACATATCCGCAGGATTTGTCTTTAATACCAGCCGGAATATGTACACTAATCCGCCAACACCGCCACGTCAGCCGCCGGCCGCGAGGAGGACGCGTGCAGCTGACCGTCGACAACCTGAGCGCCCTGCGGGCCCTGCGCGTTTTTCGGCGCGAGGGTCGCATGCTCCCCGCCGAACGGCATGACCTTCAGGAGCCCGACCCCAGCCCCCAGCAACGCTGGACCGCACGCGTGATTCCCGCCCGACGCCTGGGCCTCTCGGGCGCCCCCAGCACGGACGCGCCCATCGAGGTCGTGGTCCCATCCGCCGAGAAGCGCCTCAGGGGTGCCATCTTCTCGTGCACCGTCCGCTCGACGAGCGTACCGCGCCGCTCGTTCGTAAGCCTTGGCGACGGGCTCTCCATTCCCTGTCCTGAGCTGCTTTTCTATGAGCTTGCAGGGACGATGAGCCAGGAGTCGCTGGCGCTCGTGGGCTACGAGCTGTGCGGGACGTACGCGCGCGATCCCTCCGACCCGCGGCGCGGTGAGGTCGTCTACGGCGTGCCACCCGTAACCAGCGTCGAGCAGATACGATCCTACCTCGCGGCGTTTCGCGACCGGCCGCAGGCGATGCTCGCGCGCCTGGCACTGCGACGCGTCGCCGATAACGCCTGGTCTCCCATGGAGGCGATCGTTGCGCTCATGATTCGCCTTCCCGTCGCAGATTCCGGATACGAGCTCGGCGAGGTCGTGCTCAACGTGCGTCACGGCGCCACGCCGGAGCTCGTGGCGCTCGGGGGCAGGGGCTCGCGCGTGCCCGACATCGAGGTCGTTGGCACCCACGTGGGGTTCAACTACGACAGCCATCTGCACCTTGACCTCGAGTCCATCGCCCGCGCCGCGACAACCGGAGACGCGGAGGCACAGATAGCCGCCGTGCGCAGGAAGCACCACGACGACATCAAACGCAACCGAGAACTCGCCGCCATGGGGCGCGTCGTCCTGCCCGTAACCTCGGCCGACCTCTTCGCCCCCGGCGGCCTCGACTCGGTCATGCTCCAGGCGGCCATGACAATCGACGAGCTGGACGGAGGACAGGCACTCGCAAACGCACATGCTGCGATAACCCCCGCGCAACGGGAACATCGACAGAGACTCATCTGGTCCCTGCTCCCCTGGGACGAGGGGGTGCGCTTCGCACGCGAGCTTGCGGCCGAGCGGCCGTGGTACTTCACGTGACGAGATGGCGTCCGGTCGATTAGTGTACATAATCCAGGTGGTATCAAAACAAAATCCTGCGGATATGTAATTTGAAACCGGATTATGTACACTAATCGTAGGAGGGGCGGCGTGGCGAGAAGGACCACGGGCCGTGGGCCACGCGCGCACGAAAAAGGGCCCCGGCAAAGCCGAGGCCCCAAGCAATCATGGTGCGGGCGAAAGGACTTGAACCTTCATGGAGTTGCCCCCATACGGACCTGAACCGTACGCGTCTGCCAATTCCGCCACGCCCGCGTGCTGAGCTATCGTAACGCATCCGCCGGACGCCCGCAAGCGCTAAAATGTCATCACACGGCCAGACGCAGCTGAAACGAGGAGGTGCCGTGAACGACCCGCGTGACCGGGTGCCTACGAGCACCCCTTTGCCATCTGCGGCCCAGCCATACGACGAATACCTGCTCGGCCGCTACCGCGTGCTCGAGCGGCGGGGCAACGGCGGCTTTGGCACGGTGTGCACCTGCTGGGACCGGCGGCTGCAGCGGCGCGTGGCCATCAAGCGCATGCCCCTCGCGGCCGAGACCGGAACCACGGCCGACGAGGCCCTCGCCGAGGCGCGCACCGCCTGCATGCTCGGGCACCCCAACATCGTCACCGTATTCGACTTCGAGTCGGACGGGACGTTCGCCTATCTCGTCATGGAGTACGTCGACGGCCTCAACCTCGCCGAGCTGCTCGCCCGCGTCGAGGGCGGCCGGCTCACCCCGGACGAGTGCGCGCACGTGCTCCAGAGCGTGGCGCAGGCGCTCGCCTTCGCGCACGAGAACCGGGTCCTGCACCTGGACATCAAGCCCACCAACATCATGATCGACCGCCAGGGCGTCGTGAAGCTCGCGGACTTTGGCATGGCCACGCTCGCCTCTGCCGCCGGGTACGGGGGCGCCCGCGGCGGGACCGTCGGCTACATGCCGCCCGAGCAGATCGACGGCGACATGGTCGACGAGCGGACGGACGTCTTCTCCCTCGCGGTGGTGACGTGGCAGGCTCTCACCGGGTCGAACCCGTTTCTGGCGAGAAGCGCGGAGGACTCGCGGCGGCGCATCGTCAAGGGGCCGGGCCGCCTCGCCAAGCTCTGCCCCGGCCTCGACGCGGACGCCGAGGCCATCCTGCTCGAGGGGCTCTCGCCGACGCCCACGGCCCGCAGCGCTGACGCCCTGGACTTTGCCGACGGCCTGGTGGCCCACCTGGGACTCCCGACAATGGGCGCCGAGTCGCTCCGCGAGCTCGTGGCGCAGGCGGAGCGCGACGATGACCCCAACGCCGGCGACCGCGTGCGCAGGAGCGAGGGCGGGCCAGAGCTGAGGCTCCCGGACGGCATGATCGCCCGCCTCCTCACCGCGCTTCTCGCCTTCTCGGCGCTTCGGCTCGTCGCTCCCGCGATCCCGGGACTTGACGCCGGAGCGCCCTCCGTCGTGGCGCCCCTCGCCTGCGCTCTGGCCGCCGCGCTCTGGCCGCCAATCGCCTCGCTGCTCGTGCCCGCCGGCCTGGCCGTCGCGCTCGTCGCGCGCTCCCTCGGGGAGCCCCTCCCCGTGCTGCTCGCCTGCCTCCTGGCGGTGGCGACCGTCTCCTGGTGGTTTTTCGTCGCCCGCCACGAGCGCCTCTCGTCGCTCGTCCTCCTGCTGCCGTGCTGCCTTCCGTCGCCGGTCTGTGGGGCGGCGCTCGCCGGCTACGCGCTCGATCCGCTTCCCGCGGGGACGTCCACCCTGGTGGGCTATCTGACGGGCGCCCTCTACCACGTTGCTGGGCCGGGGTCCTTTGCGCCGGGGGCGCGCGCAGCCGGCCTCCTCGAGCAGGTTTCGACGCCCGCGTTCTGGCTTCTCCTCGCAGGGTCGCTCGCCTGCGCCGCTCTCTCGTCGGCCCTCGTGCTCCGCGGTACGGTGGCCAGCGGGGTCCTGGGACAGGCCCTCGGCCTCTCCCTCCTTGTGGGCGCCAACATCCTCGCAGCTAGCATGGAGAATAGCGGTATATGGGGCGCCCTCGACTGGCCCGCCCTTGTCCTTGCGGTACTCTTGAGTGTGCTTATGTGCATCGCGACTGTCCTGAGAGGCCCCCTCTACGAGGACCGGGAAGGCGAGGATATAGATGAGTTTTCTGAGTGACTTCGAGTCCCGAATCGGGGCCGTCTTCGGCGCGGCGCCGCAGGGTTACACCGAGCCCTTCTCCTTCAAGAAGCTCGCCAAGCGCGCCGCGCGCGAGATGGAGAACGAGACCTACGAGATCGACGGCGTCGACACCGCGCCCGCCCTCTACACCGTGCTGGTCTCGGCCACCGACGACTCCCTGATGCGGCCGCTCTACGAGCAGATCACCTACGAGACCTCCGCCTTCGTCACCGCCCAGGCCCAGAAGAAGGGCTACGCGTTCGTGGGCAGCCCGCTCGTGCGCTTCATGGTCGACCCGAGCCTCAAGTCGGGCAAGTTCGCCGTCTTCGCCGAGAACGTCGACGCCGGCACGCTCGCGCGCCTGAGCGAGGAGGAGCGCGCGTTTCTCGCCGGGAGCTCGAGCGCCGGCGGCGCC
>CALULC010000104.1 GCA_944321385.1 uncultured Atopobiaceae bacterium | reverse complement strand
GGCAAGTCCACGACGCTGCGCATGATCGCCGGCCTCGAGGACATCACCTCCGGCACCCTCAAGATCGACGGTCGCGTGGTCAACGACGTCGAGCCCAAGGACCGCGACATCGCCATGGTCTTCCAGACCTACGCGCTGTACCCGCACATGACCGTGTACGAGAACATGGCCTTCCCGCTGAAGCTCCGCAAGGTCGACGCCGACACGATCGACAAGGCCGTCCGCGAGGCCGCCCGCATCCTCGACCTCGAGAAGCTCCTCGACCGCAAGCCGTCCGCCCTCTCCGGCGGCCAGCGCCAGCGCGTCGCCATGGGCCGCGCCATCGTCCGCGCCCCCAAGGTCTACCTGATGGACGAGCCGCTCTCCAACCTCGACGCCAAGCTCCGCGTCCAGATGCGCGCCGAGATCTCCAAGCTGCACGACCGCCTCGGCGCCACGATCATCTACGTCACGCACGACCAGACCGAGGCCATGACGCTCGGCACCCGCATCGTCGTCATGAAGGACGGCGTCATGCAGCAGGTCGACACCCCGACCAAGCTCTACAACGAGCCCTGCAACCTCTTCGTCGCCGGCTTCATCGGCTCCCCGCAGATGAACTTCATCGACGTCAAGGTCAGCGAGAAGGGCGCGGGCGTGGCGCTCACCTTCGGCAAGAACACCGTCACTCTCACCGGCCCCAAGGCCGACGCCCTCAAGAAGGGCGGCTACGTGGGCAAGGTCGTCGTCATGGGCATTCGCCCCGAGGACGTTGTCGAGGAGCACGAGTACGCCGAGGGCCGCACCCTCTCCGAGACCTTCCCGGCAAACGTCACGGTCTACGAGCTGCTGGGCTCCGAGGCCATGATCTACGCCGACGTCGACGGCGGCCAAATCTCCGCGCACCTCTCCGCCTCAAGCTCCGTCCGCACCGGCTCCAAGATCAACTGCTCCGTCGACCTCGCCAAGATTCACCTGTTCGACAAGCAGACCGAGCTCGCCATCGCCCACTAGGGAAGGAGGGCACACCTTATGCAGAAAAGAGCACTGACACGCCGCTCCTTCCTCGGGCTCTCCGCCGCCGCGGCGGCCGGTCTCGCACTCACGGGCTGCGAGGGCGAGCGCGCCGACGGCAAGGCCGAGGTGGAGATCGTCAACTACAAGATGGAGGCGGCCTCCTACTTCGAGGACCTCGAGGCCCAGTTCAACGAGCAGAGCGACGACGTCTTCCTCAACTTTGACAGCCCCAACGACGCCGTCACGATCATGAAGACGCGCTTCGTCCGTGACGACTATCCTGAGGTCGTTGCCATCGGCGGCGACGCCACCTACGCGGACTTCGTTGACTCCGAGATGCTCGCCGACGTCTCCGACTACCCCGGGATGGCCAACGTGTCTCCTGCCTACCAGGAGATCATGAAGAGCCTCACCTACGTTCCCATGGACGGCATCTACGGCGTTCCCTATGTGGCAAACGCCGCCGGCATGCTCTACAACAGGGACATGTTTGCCGAGAAGGGCTGGCAGATTCCCACCACGTGGGACGAGTTCATCGAGCTCTGCGAGACCATCAAGGCCGAGGGCGAGGTCCTTCCGCTCTATCTGGGCTATCGCGACACCTGGACCATCCTCTCCCCGTGGAACTCCATGCTTGTTCAGCTCGTTCCCGAGGACCTCACGCGTCAGGTCAACGCCGGAAACGCCAAATTCTCCGACTACTACCGAGCGCCCGCCGAGAAGCTCCTGAAGCTCCTCGACTATGCCGAGCCCGGCCCGCTCGCCTACAGCTACAACGACGCCTGCACCGCCTTCGCGCGCGGTCAGAGCGCGATGTATCCCTGCGGCTCGTTTGCCGTCCCGCAGATCCTGCAGGTGAACCCCGAGATGAACGTCGGTCTGTTCGCGATGCCCGCGGCGGACAACCCCGATGACCGCATCGTGGTCTCCGGCGTGGACCTCTGCTGGAACATCTGCCAGGCGAAGTCGGACAAGAAGGACTCCATCTACAAAGTCATCGACTTCCTCGCCGACCAGGAGAACCTCCAGGCCTACATCGACGACCAGAAGGCCATCCCCTGCACCGAGGGCGACTTCACGCTCGACCCGCTCTTCGACGACATCCTCGACTTCATCGACGAGGGCAGGCTCATCGACTACCCCGACCACTCCTACCCGTCGGCTATGGCCTGCGACACCGTCCTCCAGGGTCTCATCAACGACCAGGACGTCGACGCGTTTCTCGCCAAGTGGGACTCGGATTGGCAGCGCTACAACAAGACCGTCATGCGCACGGTCCAGGAATACGAAGCGAATCAGGGATAAGGAGGGAAACTGATGGCAAATCTCGCAACGTCCAAGGCGGGGTCTGACAGGAACCGCACCTTCCTCATGATTCTGATCCCGGTGCTCGTCCTGTTTGTGGCCTTCAACACGATTCCGCTGCTCACGGGCTTCTTCTACAGCTTCACCAACTCCAAGGGCTACGGTCCCTTCGAGATTATCGGGCTCCAGAACTACATCGACCTGTTCCAGGACGCCCGCGTTGGCAACTCGTACCTGTTCACCTTCAAGCTTGCCGTGGTCTCCACGATTCTCGTGAACGTGCTCTCGCTCATCCTGGCCATCGGCCTCTCGAGCAAGATCAAGTTCAAGAGCGCCCTGCGCGGCCTGTACTTTGTTCCGCGCATCCTCGGCGCCCTCGTCGTGGGCTACGTCTTCACGTACTTCTTCACCTACATCGTCCCCGCGGTGACGGGTACCGACTCGATCCTCGCAAGCGCCGACTGGGCGTGGATCGGAATCGTGGTCGTGCTCGTGTGGCAGGCCTGCGCCCAGACCACGATCATCTACATCACCGGTCTCTCCTCGGTCCCCGAGGACGTCTACGAGGCCGGCTCGCTCGACGGCGCCACGGGCTGGAATAAGTTCCGCTACCTCACGTTCCCGCTCATCATGCCCTCCATCACCACGAACATGGTCCTCGTCATGAAGGACATGCTCATGGTCTTCGACCAGATCGTGGCAATGACGGGCGGCGGCCCCGCCAACTCCACCGAGTCCATCTCGTACCTCATCTACGAGAACGGCCTCAACAACAGTCAGTTTGGCTTCCAGTGCGCAAACGCGGTGCTCTTCTTCATCCTCATCGCCGTGGTCTCCATCGCGCAGACGAAGTTCCTGAACAGTAAGGAGGAGCAGCTCTAATGGCTAACAACACTGTTCCTACCAAGGTCAAGGAGCGGGTGAACTGGCCCATCACGATCCTGCTCATGATCGGTACCCTCACGGTCCTCTTCCCGCTCTACATGGCCGTGGTCATCGCCTTCAAGGATCCCTCCGAGATGACCAACGACATCGCGGGCATTCTCTCCCTGCCCGCCACGTGGTCCCTCGACAACTTCATCGAGGCCATCCAGGTCACCGACTTCTTCCACTCGTTCCTGAACTCGCTCATCATCACCGTCGTTGCCGTGGTCGTCTCCATCCTCATCCACAGCCTCGCGGCGTATGCCATTGGGCGCAACATGGACAAGAAGAAGCTCTTCAAGGGCTCCTACTACTTCATCGTCGCCGGCATGTACGTGCCCTTCGCGATTCTGATGATGCCGCTCGTCAAGCAGACGGCCATGATGCACCTGGACAACATGGTCGGCGTCATGATCCTCTACGTCGTGTTCTACATGCCCATGAACATGATGCTCTACACCGGCTACCTGAGGAACATCCCCACCGCCCTCGAGGAGGCGGCTCGCGTAGACGGCGCGTCCACCTGGACCACCTACTGGAAGGTCATCTTCCCGCTCATGAAGCCCATGCACGCCACCGTCGCCGTCATCACCGGCCTGGCCGTGTGGAACGACGTCATGACCCCGCTCGTCATCATGGGCGGCTCCGGCGTCAACACCCTGCCGCTCGCGCAGATGAACTTCCAGACCGCGTTCGCCACGAACTACAACCTGGCCTTCGCCTCCTACCTGCTCGCCATGCTCCCGATGATCATCTTCTACATCGTGGCGCAGAAGCAGATCATCGGCGGCGTCACCAACGGTGCCGTGAAGTAGGCCCCCGTTGAGGAACGTAGGGTATCTGTAAAGATTTCCCCTGGCGCCCGGAATCCGTCTTCTGATGGGTTCCGGGCGTCCCCCGGATGCGCTACATTCGCCATTGCACTTTTCGCCCACGAGAGAAATCGAGGAACCATGCCCCTGTCGTACGACGCCCCCGCGCGCCTCCTCACCATCTCAACGGATAACTCCACCTATCAGATGAAGGTCGACGAGTACGGCTACCTGCTCCACCTCTACTACGGCGCACGTGCGGAGGGGGACCTGTCCTACCTCCTCACGTACTGCGACCGCAGCGGCATGTGCGGCTGCCCGCATGACGTGGCTGATCGCACCTACTCGCTCGACTTTCTCCCGCAGGAGTACCCCTTCCAGGGCTCCGGTGACATGCGCAGTCCGATGCTGCTCGTCCGCGACGCCGAGGGCACCTTTGGCTGCGACCTGCGCTACAAGTGCCACGAGATCCGTCCGGGCAAGTACGACCTTCCGGGGCTTCCCGCCGTCTACGCGGGCGAGAAGGACGACGCCGAGACCCTCTCGGTGACGCTCGCCGACGAGCGCCTGGGCCTCGAGGTCGAGCTGCTCTACGGCGTCCTTCCCAGGCTCGACGTCATCACCCGCGCCGCGATCGTCCGCAACAACGGGGGCGCCCGCGTCACCGTTGAGAAGCTCCAGAGCGCCTGCCTCGACTTCGTGACCGGCGACTTTGACGTCATCACCTTCGATGGCCGCCACGCGATGGAGCGCCGTCCCACGCGCCGCCACCTCCAGAACGGCTCGCTCTCCGTGGGCAGTCGCCGCGGCATGTCCTCCAACCAGTACAACCCGGTCCTGATCGCCTGCGACCACGCCGCCACCGAGACCTCGGGCCGCTGCTGGTCCATGAGCTTCGTCTACAGCGGCGGGTTCCTCGCCGAGGCGGAGCGCGACCAGTACGACCAGTCCCGCATCCAGATGGGCCTTGACGACGACCTCTTCTCCTACCCGCTCGAGCCGGGCGAGAAGATCGTGGCGCCCGAGGTCATCATGACCTACTCGGGTGCCGGCCTGGAGAAGATCTCCCACAACCTGCACCGCTGCATCCGTCG